>JAEEIK010000143.1 GCA_016281335.1 Lachnospiraceae bacterium
AGCTCCGAAAGTAATGTATGACGGAGGTATTTTTGATCCGCAGTATTATGCCGATACATATCCTGATGTAAAAGCAGCTTACGGCTATAATGAATGGCTTTTGTATACCCATTATAAGAATTTCGGAAAGAATGAGGGACGCCTTCCTTATGATCCGGCAGGGCTTCAGGCTCAGCAACAGACGGTAACGGCGACGGCTAACGGCTTTGACGCAGCATATTATGCAGCCAATAATCCCGATGTAGTCATGATCTTCGGTAACGATCCGGCGGCGCTTTACAGACATTATCTTAATTACGGCATCAGAGAAGGACGTAAGGCAGCTCCGGGCGCAAGTGTTGTAAATACTCAGCCTGCCCCGCAGCCTGTTGTAACACCGGCGGAAATAAAGCCTGCAGAAATAAAAGCGACCAGAGAGACTTATCCTCAGGCGGCAGCTGTGCTTGATTCGGCAGGCTGGAACCTTCAGGCTGCATTTAACTGGTCTTCACATCTTACTTATTACGGTCACGGCAAGCCTGATATGCCGGAAAACGGAAGCCCCGGAACAAAGTGGTTTGCAGAATTCGGTTTCACCAATCTGAAAGGAAATTGCTATGTAATGGCGGCTACTTTTACGGAAATGGCAAGGCTGCTGGGTTACAATGCGGTACAGATCAGCGGGCAGGTGCCTTCAAGAAAAGGCGGACTGACGCCACATTCATGGGTAGAGATAAATATAAACGGAGTTACCTATGTATTTGATCCGGACTATGCCTACAATGTAGGCGGTAATGCCGGATATCAGATACAATACGGACAGAAAGGAACATGGCGTTACTCAAATTATGCGCCTATGGGTGAATAGAGATGAAACATCTGAAACTGAGATCATTACTTGCAACGGTATGTGTGGCTGCAATATTATCGGCATGCGGGGATACCGTGGCAGAAGAGCGTATTGAAACAGAGACAGAAGAGACGGTTCAGGAAGAGGAACAGCATACCGAAGAGACGGTTCAGGAAGAGGAACAGCATACCGAGGAGACGGCAAAAGCAGCAGAGATAAAAGAGGAGAGCAGTAAAGAAATAAAGGAAGAAAGCATAAAAGCCCCGGAAGTCGAAAAAGAGGCCGAAAACGAAGTAATAAAGCCTGAAGAAGAAAAGAACGCGGAAACTCCGGAAGAAGAAAGCGCTATTCAGGAGAACGAAGAGGAGGAGAACGGAGAGGACCGCGGATGCATAGGAGATGACGGACTTGTCTGGTAGAAAGACCTGCTATGCGGTATTAAGAGCGGTATCGTGTATGGCGATAGTGCTCATGCATACCCTGAATATTTCAGAAATATTATACAGAGATAAGATAAGCGGAATCGAACAGCGTACTGCCCTTACAGGTGTATATTGCCTGATGTGGTCGGTGCCTGTTTTTGTTATGGTCACGGGAGCGCTGCTCCTTGATCCCGATAAAAATATAAGCATTTCAAAGATTTTTTCCAAATATATCTTAAGGGTATGTCTTGCACTTGTCTTTGCCGTATTGTTTTTTGCTGTATTTGATGATCTGATGAATGGGGACGGGATAAGCGTTAAGACTTTCAGCTCCGCATTGCTCAAGCTCATTGAAGGAAAGAGCTGGTCGCATCTGTGGTATCTTTATCTGCTGATCGGCTTATATCTGCTGCTTCCGGCCTACAGGGCTGTGGCGGCCAATGTGTCCGAAAAGGAATACAGATATCTGCTGGCAATCTTCGTTATTTTTCTGCTGGTATTACCCCAGCTGGAGTACGGAGGCTTTAAGCCGGGCTTTACCATACAGATATCTGCAGTATATACTTTTTATTTCTTTGCCGGTCATGCGTTAAGTTCCGGAAAGATCCGAATACCTGTATATGCAGGGGTATTACTTTTTTTGGCAGGAGGTATACTTGGGGCGATCTTCAGTTTTCTTGGGGGTACATATCTTCCCGGATATACGGATCCGCATCTCGGAACCTATTCTTTTCCGACGGTCGCTATGCAGGCAGTCGGACTCTTTGCGGCTTTATACAGCATGAAAGAAAAAGAAGCTAAGATTTGGAATTTTCTTGATGCTAATTCATTCGGCATCTATCTGATACATCTGATATTCTTAAGACTTATGCTGAGATATCTGAAATTTGATCCTTTTGAATACGGTGCAGCAGCTTTTGCGGGTGTGGCTTTTGCTGCTTACGCTGCATCCCTGTTGACAGTATGGGCACTGAGACTGATAAGACCGGTAAGGAAGGTGCTGTGATATGTGGAAAAGGGCTCTGGCTTTATCGGTATTATTATTTCTGGTAACTCTGGCAGTTATATGTGCTCTGCCGTTCTTTACCGATCTTCCCGAAATGCCTGAGGATGCAGTGATCTGCATAGAGAAAAAAGAGGCGGGCAGAGTGCTTAGTACAGATAAAAATGTTAACGGCGGAATGATACTGTCCTGGCCGCAGTGTGAGGGAGCATATGATTACAGGACAGAGGTATTTCCTGCTTATGAAGGAATAGAGGCGGCTTACCTTGTAAAGAACGGGGCGGAGTCGAGCTGCCTGATCCCCGTGGGGATACCCACCGATAAGGCCGTGACTATACGCATAACCCCGAGAAAGAGAATAAAACTCTTCGGGCTGGAATTCTTCAGGGACGGCAGCCGTAATGTTGAAGTAACGACGTATCTGCATGACAATACGGGCTATACACTGAACTGGAACATCGATCCGGATAACAAAACCTTTACGGCATCTTTTACCGGCGGCAGCAATGACTGCTATAACCTGTATAAGAAAAACTCCTCAGGGGAGCTGGAACTGATGCGTTCGATCTCGTATAAAAGATCCTTTACCACAGGAAGTGACGGAAGCCTTGAACTGAAGAATAATCCCGGCTTTGTTCAGCTGGTGCTGACCTTCGGTGCCGGCGGGGATTTTCCGCTTCCTGCGGAAGGTGAACATGTATGTTTTGTTATGGATGCATCAAGTACGGCGGATCATCTGCTGATAAAGCAGAGTGTAACGGAGCCGGTGGTACTCTCAAGGGCTGATTTTACCGATACCATACTCAATCTGAAAACGGAGGATCTGGGAGATAACAGGTATTTGCTAAGCTGGAACGAGACCATAGGCGACGGCTATCTTGTGCAATACAGAAGCGAAGACGGTAACTGGCAGACTGTGGCGGAATACGGCCCTGAGGACGAAAGGGTATATGAGACAGGTTTCTTAAGATCCTATCATGACCACAGTTTCAGGGTGGCGGTAAAGGGCGGAGAAGACAGCTATGTCACACCCGCAGTAACGGCAATGCATACAGAAGTTTCCGAGACTTATGCGACCGTATGGCCGATGAAAGACCTGACTTTATATACTGCTGCCGATAAAAGCGGACAGGCCGGAACGGTACAGGCCATGAAGGCACTGTGCGTAACGGCTTCGGAAGACGGGATGTTTAAGGTGTATACTCCGGGAGGCGGAGGCTATATAGAACAGGATAAGTGCATGATCAACCTGTATGATTATCTCGGAGATCTCTGTGAATACGATATAACAAATTCTTATTATTCGATCTATGCCGCGCATGAATACGGGATACCGGAGGTGTCGGGGACCGTTATAGAGGGGTATGAAAATGTTCTGATAGGAGATAATGAGTTCCTGGTGCCTCTTTTATATCCTGTGGCGCAGAAGCTGATACCGGCTGCAAGGGCAGCTCTTAATGACGGATACAGGATAAAGATATATGATTCTTACCGGCCATATGTTGCCACAAGAAGTATTTTTGATCTGACGGAAGCGGTGCTTGATCTTCCTCTGCCGGATCAGAGATTCGAGAGGCTGGATCTGAACAGATACCTGATACTGAAGGAAGCCGGATACCTGAAAGAGGAAGAAAAGAACGAAGAAGAGGATCCGGCGGATGAACTGATGAATACTCCGGAAATGAAGCTGATGCAGGCTCTGGCGGATAAATATGCGGCAAGCGGGGATCCGGTACCGCTGGAACTGCGACTTGATCCGAATTCGGAATATTATGATCCGACTCTGCTTCAGTATGATACATACAGGAGTGAGATGCTGGGCAGTAATTTCAGGCTGTCTGCTTTCCTTGCACAGAACGGATCCGCCCATAATCTCGGGATAGCCATGGACATGACACTGGTAGATGCTTCGGACGGAAGCGAGCTTAACATGCAGACAGCCATGCATGATCTAAGCTATCATTCTGTTCAAAGCAGTAATAACAACAATGCGAATATACTGAAGAGCTATATGGAGCCGGCAGGCTTTAACATGATCACCAGCGAATGGTGGCATTTTCAGGATGATGAGACAAGAAAAAAAGTTAGTCCCGCAAGAGGTGAGACGGGTGTCAGCACAGAGGGCTATAAAGTTGATGACAGAGGGATAAGATACAGGCATGCCGATGGCAGTTATGCCTGCGACGAAACAATAGAAGGAAGGTATTTTGATAAAGACGGCTATATGAATGAGTGATGCTTCACTTTTGCTACACTTGTTGTGATATCGTGTAAACATGGAACATATGGGCACTTAATCAATCATAAATGAAACCGTCGTTTAAACAGGGGGAAAGGAGATCTATCATGCCAATCACAGATGCGAATTTTGTGGGTTTTTTAACAGGACTTGGGGGAAAGGCGATAACAAAACAGAGCGGAGGGGAGGAGCTGCCGCAGAATGCGGATCTGATGACCCGTATCGCGCTGCAGAGAGATTTGTTTATAGGGGCAAAACAGACCGATGCTTTTATTGCCGACATGCTCGGAGATGACTGGAAACAGCTGACAAACGGAAAAAAGGGTGATCTTGACTATTTGTCAAGACGACCTTCCGCACCGGCGGGTATCATAAAAGGAATGCTGTTAAATCGTGGAGTCAGTCTGACTCAGGCGATAAATGGAAACTATGATCCTGAGATAAAAAGACAGGTAAGTGAAGAGTTCAGGGAAGCCTGCTCGGATCCTGCGAAAATGGGAAAACTTATGGCTGAGGCCCTTAAAGGAATCGCAGCTTTTGATATAAACAGGGAGATGAGGGATGCTCTGGGAGACCAGAGTCTGACTCCCGGTGAAGTGACTGCTATGATGGGAAGTCAGGCCGGCGGTGTGCTGAATGCTGTATATATGGCAGCATTCAGAAATCTGGCCCAGGAGATGAAACAGTTCGGAGAGCACGTCATGCATGCAAAGGTCGAAGGAGCTTTCTTCTCAAAGAACGATGTTCCGGGCCATCTGGGACCAATGGGGGATGCATTTCTTTCGGATATCAGCGATGCAGACCTGGCAGCATATCACAGGATGACCAGACTTGCCGACAGCCTTGGCTCGGATAAAACCGGTCCGGAAATGCTGATAGGATATTATACTTCTCGCTTCTATGATCCGACACTTGCCGAATTTTCAAATGTAGTCAAATACGATTATCAGGCTCAGAGTCCGAGCGTCAACGCGCAGAGAGCCGTTTTCGGAGCCATTATGGCAAAGGATATAGCTATAAGGATGTCTATGGCCGGAAGGGCAGGAAACGTCGGATATCCCACCAGAGATTTTCTGCTGGAACCCTTTAAAGCACTTGAAGGACGATTTAATTCCGCGGCAGAGGTGAATGCCCTGCTTGCCGATCCTGTTCAGAATATGAGACTCAGGAACGAACTCCTGGATGCTCCGGACCGTATGGAAAAAGAAATAGCCATAGCCCATGCAAATCTGGACTGGGTTCCGAAATATTGTATGTATCAGAGTGAGGCGGGTCTGAAAACAGCCTTTTCAAGCTTTATTTCCGAGATACCCGAAGACAGACTTAACGCAGAGCTTTCCAAACCCTGGTTAGCACAGGAGCATCCTTTCAATCTTGGAAGTTACAGCGAAAGTGACCGCAGTAAGTATATCAAGCTCAGAACGGAATGGAGATCTAAGCTTCAGGAAGAAATGCAAAGACTGGAAAAAGAAATACAGTCTGCCACAGATGAAGAACGCAAAAGTGAATACAGAGAGCAGCTTGAGCGCTGCAGGTCAAGGGCAGACAGATTAGGAAGGGAGGCAGGAATTGCCCAACGCTTTGTAGATATGGATAATCCCGGCTTTGATATGACTAAGCTGCTTGATGAACCGGAGATTAGGCCCGAGCTTAAAGCCGCCCTTGTGGAGAAAGGCCGTATATGGGCTCTGGTCACGGATGAATGCCAGAAAATATGTGAGAAAGAAGGAAACGGAAGATCCTTTAACGATTTCTATGATGCGGACAACAGGGATATGGCATATTTATGTACCATTCCCGATTCCATAACAGATGATGAGGCAAGGCGTGCATATGTAAGAGACTGGGTAAGGCAGTGGAACGATAAACCTGAAGGAAGGAAAAAATGCCTTGACGCATTCTATGACAGGCAGGATGGTATATCCGCCAAAGATCCGGATCTGAGTTGTCTTACCGAAGCAGACGAAAGTGATATGCTGCCTGACGGCCTGACGCAGAGTGAGCATGATCTGATGGATATGCTGTACCTAAGATCATCTTCCCAGACGGCAGTGCACGAGGGACCTACTCTTAATCCGGCTTATTTTGCAGCAAGATACGGTTCGGACACTGCCATTGAAGTCTTCAATGCCCTGAAAGGCGCAAAAATGGGCGGACTGGACATTTATCTTAATCAGGTGATGTCAAATAACGGTCTGGAAGCTGATGCACTTAAGCCTGCGGAAAGAGGCAGGATCGGAGGATATACAGCTGCCACCATGCGCAATATGGCTATAGCTTCCCAACGTAGCAAGAGAGAGATAGCTGCTGCTTTCGGAAAAACACCGTCCGATGTATCGGAGTGTTCATTCATCTTTAATGCTGAGTATATGGGACAGCCGGGTTATGATGAGCTGGAAGCTGAAAAGAGCGCTATTGTAGCCCTGATCGATAAGCATCAGAAAGGTGAGGCACTGAGTGACACCGAGATATATACTGCATCATCCCTGTTTGAAGCAAATATCGGAAGTGTGGCGGGTTACGGATCAACTGAATATGAAAAAAAGAGAAAAGATTTTGATGTAGATCTCATCGATACGATATTTGTTGACGGAAAACCATTAAGAGAATATGTGGGTGACAAGTATGGAGATCCGTCCAACATGAATGAAGCCCAGAGGCAGGCTCTTGGACAGAAATATATGGCCGAAGCTGCGATGGCTGCCATGAGCGGTGAGCATCGTGTTGAATATGCAGAGATACTGAAAGATAAAGAAGGAAAGCCGCTGGTAAATCTGGTATCCGTAAAGATGGATATGCATGCCCTTGATGCAGCCGAGAACAAGGCGCATCATAATGCGGGAAGAAGAGCCTTCAACTTCGGCCTGACCAAGCTGGAAACAAGGGCGGATAAGGCAGACAGGCTGTGGGCTGAAGATCCGGATAAGGAAACAAGAAAGGCCTTCGCCGCAGCAGCACTATATCAGAAAGCATCAAGAAACAGAGCGGCAACTGCTCTTAAAGCTGAACTGGAGGGAAACCAGCATGAGGCAAGAGTAAGGACAGAAGCTCAGAAAGCACAGGATAAAGCTGCGAAGCAGGCACATGATGCAGCTATCGTTCAGTCGTCGCCTACTTCTTTCAAACCCACAACTGTTGCGGAATATGAAGCTGTGATGGTAAGAGAATTTACGTCACTGTCAACTCCGAGGGAGAAGGCACAGATGCTTCTGGGCCTGGCTGTGGCCAGATATTCAGGCGGAATGAATCCGGTCGAAGCTGAAGCAGCCAATAATTTCATGGTAATGGGACTGCTGGACAGACAGCCGGGCGGAAGTGTATTTCCCAACGGTACAAGGGAGATATTCAGGGAGATCGCAAAAATGCAGGCCGAGAGTCAGTTGGCTATGAGTGCGGCTTATACCGAAAGACTGGCATTTTATGGTTCGACACCCGGTGCGGAAGCAAAGGCTATGCATGATGTGATGATGATGCCCGAATCATATGAGCAGATAATACTGGAAAGCTTCAGCCCCGAAAGAGTGATGACACTGATAGATCCTAAAAAACTCAGTGGCGAAGCTGCAGATAAGTACAGAAAGACGATGACAGGTCCCTGCGAAGCTTTTCCTGACGGATTCATAACGGCGGCTTCGCAGGTATATGAGCAGGAGAAGGGCTTTATTGCGGCTGCACAGACCGAGGCACAGAAGAGTACCATGAGCAGAATGGATGAAGCTATGGAGCCTCATATGCTTGAGGCTGCGGGCATCAGTGAAGATGATCTTGAGGCACAGCATGCAGCCGTACAGGGGAAGGTGGCGGAAAAATCCACGGAATATGCTTCTTACCGTTATCATCTGTCTGAACAGTTTGTGCTTGATGCGGCAGAAATATATGATGCGGCCACCATGGCAGCACTTGTGAATACGGTAAAGGAGCTGCCGGTATTTAATAAAGACAGGTGGCTTTTGAGTGAACTGGGAAAGCTGAATGAGGCCTTAGGCGCAGAAGGAGCAGCAAAGACCGTAACACCACAGCTGCGTGAAGCGATAGCGGATATTATGGCTGATGCATCCGAGCTGACAGCAAAGCTGTCCCCGGAAGAAAGACGCATGATCAGAGAAGCTTACACTAATGCCAGGGAACAGCTGGCGCTTGTGAAGCGGATCGCTGACCAGCCTCTGAAGGAAACCATGGAGCGTCTTAAAGATACACAGGATGTATATGATATGGATCAGCTCTATTACAGGATGACTGCTGAAGATAAGGCTGCAAAACACGAAAACTCGCCTGAATATGAGGCAATGTACAGAGCAGTCGAGGCAGTGCATAAAGCTGCTGCGACATATGATCCTAAGGATATGACTTCGAGGGCAGCTATGGCGGAGATGATGGAGAGAGTTCACGAGACTTCAAAAATCTATGCCGAAGCTGAAGCCTATAAGAAGAAAAACAGCGATATGGGTGTGGCAAGGAAGAATTCGGCATTGATGGCACTTTCCATATCGTCAGCCGGAAAAGAACCCGAACTTAAGCGTATAAAGGATCTTCGTGTGAGCAGAAAAGAAAAAGCACAGCCCGGTCCCGAAAGTCTGATGGCAAAGCTTTTTGCCGATTGTGCAGCAAAATACGGAGCAGTGGCTAAGAATGCAAGGGATGCGGAACTGGTGGCGACATCCGTAGACCGCCAGAGGGCGGCTGCTGACGCTTTAACAAGGGAGCAGAAAGCCGCTTATCAGAGAGGTAAAAGACATGATGTGCAGGCTTTGTTCAGAAAGCTGGCTATAAGAAATGATGCCAATGTACCTGCGTTTTTCGGACTGGACAGTTCGCTTTTCAGCACCAGCGGGCTGGCAAACGGTGCTGCACTCCCTGCTGATGCTCCCGAGGATAAGAAAAGGCTTCTCACAGCTTTAGGCGGGCTAATGGAGGTAAAGAGTTCTGCAGCAGCCGGCGGACAGATAGCCAACGGTGAGATATGCCGCGGAGCTTTCGGCGGCGTGCGCGTGATAGCCATGCTTTCCGTATATAACGATCTTAAAGAAAAAGGTATTGACGTGTCGCTTGCCGATGTACTGGATCCGGATAAATTCGTAAAGGAAAAACAGGAGTGGGCCGTAAAGGTAGTTGATGCGCTCACAGCGGCAAGGCAGGATGAACCCGATTCAAAAGAACTGGGAAAGATAATCGGAACCTGTATACGTACTCTTAATAATATGGATCCGAAAGCCGAGACTCTCAAGGCATTAGGGTATCCGGCTGACCTGCCTGAAGATAAGGCTTTGGCAGTACTGAGCGATAAAAAGAACCTGACTACGGTTGCAACCATGTTAAGAATTCAGGGTGATATGGTGGTAAGTGCATATCAGGCCATGGATTCACCGGCTGTTTCCGCAGGAAAGATAAACTGGTCCGAGGTGGATTTTTCAAAGAAAGATCCGCAGACCGGCAGACTGACACCGGATGCGGTGAAAGGCTGTATTGAAAACGGACAGGTCAGTCCAGAAATGCTGACTCTGATCCAGCAGGTTGCGGATGCTGCGGGAGAGGTGGAAATGGCAAAGTTTGCCTATACGAGATTCAGCAGCAATTCCCTTGTCCTTGCAAGGTTTATGACCGAATACCTGAGCGGAGAGAACAGAAGATTTAAAAACGGGGATTCATATGCGGCTTCCGACGCCATGGCAATAGAAGCGCCATATTCAATGCTGCTGGAAGCGGTTGCTAAAAGCAGCAGCTTTGCTGACCCTGAATTAAGCAACAGAACTATGGCCTATGCCAAGAAGAAAAGAACGCAGCTGGGAGAGACGGCACTCGGTAAGGATGCAATAGATGCTGAAGGCCTTATCTATGCCGACGGAATGACTGAAGATCAGAAGAAGCGCTTAAAGGAACAGTTGCCCGCTCTGGTAGCGACTCATGAGGCTGCAACAAAGAATATAGATAAAGAACTGCTTGAGCATTTTGAAGAAATACTCCATATAGCAGAGGAAAGTGAAGCTAAGAAACAGGCAGCTCCCGTAGCGGAGGCAGAGGCACCGGTGGTTGAAGCACCTTCGCCTGAAGTGCCTGAGGCTCCAAAAGCACCTGAGGCTCCCGCTACCGAGGGTATAGATTTCCTGTCATCCATCACCGGACTGGATGCGACTAAGCTGTCAAATTATGAGGATTTTTACCATGCGCTTGACAATATTTATATCAACGGTCTGTCGGCAATGGAGTATTTCAAGGAAAAGAATCCCGAGCTGCATATCGATGATGAATATGATCCGCTGGCCATCGGGGCCGAGGAAAAGGTCGGCAGGATGTTGAAAGCCTTTGTGGATGCCGCTAAGCAGACTGAGGATGCAGCAGTGTTCATAGCTGTCGAAGATGCAAACGGACTGCTGAAACCGGTGGAAGCATCTGCTGATGGACTTGATGCAAAGAGTGCCGCTATGGTTACTGAGTATAACAGGATAGCAGGACAGATGTATGATGATATGAATAAGGTACGTCTGCAGGCACTTGAAAGCTACAGAAAGAACAAGGAAGCGGCTGCCGCTTCACCGGCTGCTGTTTCGGCTGATAAGCCGGCTGCCGAGCCTGCTAAAACGGAGAGTGTTACCGATAAACAGAAGGCGACCATGGAAGCAGCCGTAAACGTAAGTGAAGGTAAACACCGTAAAGTTGCAGGCGGCTTATCAGGCCTGGAAAAGATGGATAAGAGTCTGCCGAAGAAGCCTGATTACGCTGCATTGGCTGCAGCCCGCAGGCAGGCACAGAAACAGCAGGCCGGACCGACTATCGGTTCACACCGTCCCGGCGGCCCCAAATAAGTAAGGAGGTTACGTATATGAGCAAAGTGATAATTAAAGAAGGCGATACATTAACAGCAAGTCCCGTAAAGGCGCTCACAGCTGTGGAAACAGCGGATCTTGAGGGCCAGCTCAGAGTGGCAGTCAATGATCCCGAGATAAAGAATGTCGTAATGGATCTGAAAAGGGCGGATTATGTTTCCTCAGCCGGATTAAGAGTCTTTCTGGCTATGCATAAGCTTCTTGCAGAGAGAGGGGGAAGCTTTGTGCTGAAAAACGTGAATGAAGATGTGATGGGGATCATTAAGATCACGGGATTTCATAATGTACTTAAGATAGAGTAAGGAGGGGAGAAGTCCGGGGAAAAAATGCTTGCAAATATACAGGGTGTTTAGTATAATTACAAGCGCTGCTGGAATAGCTCAGTCGGTAGAGCACTTCACTCGTAATGAAGGGGTCGAGAGTTCGAGTCTCTTTTCCAGCTTATTATGCCGCATATCCGTGTGATATGCGGTTGTTGTATGGAGGATGATATGGAAAAATACGGCGTAAACCAGCTCAGGAGAATGTTCCTTGAATTCTTTGAGGGCAAAGAGCATCTTAAATTGAAGAGCTTTTCACTGGTGCCCCACAATGACAATTCACTTTTGATAATCAATTCCGGTATGGCTCCGCTGAAGCCTTACTTTACCGGACAGGAGGTGCCTCCGAGGAAAAGAGTCACTACCTGTCAGAAGTGCGTACGTACCGGAGATATCGAAAATGTAGGTCATACCGCAAGACACCTGACCTTTTTTGAGATGCTGGGTAACTTTTCTTTCGGTGATTATTTCAAGCATGAATCGCTTAAATGGAGCTGGGAGTTCCTGACAGAGACAGTGGGTCTTGAAAAAGACAGGCTTTATCCCTCCGTATATTATGAAGATGATGAAGCCATAAAGATATGGACGGATGAGATCGGCGTTCCTGCAGACAGGATCACGAAATTCTACAGGGATGAGAACGGCAAATGCGATAACTTCTGGGAGCATGGCGCAGGTCCCTGCGGTCCCTGTTCCGAGATCTATTATGACCGCGGAGTGAAGTACGGCTGCGGCAAGCCCGACTGCAAGGTAGGCTGCGAATGTGACCGTTTTATAGAGGTATGGAATAATGTGTTTACCCAGTTTGACGGTGACGGCAAAGGTAATTATTCCGAACTGAAGCAGAAGAACATCGATACGGGTATGGGACTGGAGCGTCTGGCAGTTGTAGTACAGGATGTGGACAGCGTATTTGATATCGATACCATGAAAGCCATAAGGGATAAGGTCTGTGAGATGGCGGGAGCTGTCTATCAGACGGACAATAAGAAGGATATCTCAATAAGGCTTATCACAGATCATATCCGCTCTTCGACCTTTATGATCTCGGACGGCATACTGCCTTCAAATGAAGGAAGGGGCTATGTCCTGAGACGTATAATAAGAAGAGCTGCAAGACATGGAAGACTTCTGGGTATTAAGGGAGTATTCCTTTCGGAGCTGGCTAAGACAGTTATAGAAGGCAGTAAGGACGGTTATCCGGAGCTTGAGGAAAAGAAGGATTTCATCCTCAATGTACTTACCCAGGAAGAAAACAAATTCGAAAAGACCATAGACCAGGGACTTTCGATCCTTACCGAACTGGAAGATAAGCTTAAGGCCGAAGGAAAGAAGGAGCTGTCCGGAGCTGATGCTTTCAGACTCTATGACACCTATGGTTTCCCGCTGGATCTGACTGCAGAAATTATGGAAGAAAAAGGCTTCGGCGTGGATAACGCAGGTTTTGAGGCAGCCATGAAGGAGCAGAGGGAAAAGGCCAGGGCTGCAAGAAAGAATACCAATTACATGGGAGCGGATGCTACCGTATATGAGCAGCTGCCGGCTTCAATGAATACTGTATTTGACGGATATGACAAGCTTAAGACCGAAGCTAAGATAATGGCGATAACCGTTAGCAGTGATGATGAGACGACTCTGGAAGAAGCGATCAGCGACGGAATGAAGGGCTCGATCATCACCGACATCACCTGTTTCTACGGCACCATGGGCGGTCAGGTCGGAGACAGCGGTCTGATAGTATGCGGTGATTCGGTGTTTGAAGTAAGCGAGACTATACATGTTGCGGGATCCAAGATAGCGCATGTCGGTGTGGTTAAGAGCGGAATGTTCAAGAACGGTGATACCGTTGAACTGAAAGTTGACGAGAAGCAGCGCCGTTACACCTGCAGAAACCATTCGGCTACGCACCTGATGCAGAAGGCATTAAGGGATGTGTTGGGAACCCATGTGGAGCAGGCCGGATCCTATCAGGATGCCTACAGGACAAGATTCGACTTCAGCCATTTCGGGGCTATGACAAAGGAAGAGATAAAGGCTGTTGAAGAAGCTGTCAATTCAAAAATAAATGATTCGATCCCGGTAGTCACCAAGGTGATGAGCATCGAGGATGCAAAGAAGACCGGGGCTATGGCGCTCTTCGGAGAAAAATACGGCGATACTGTCCGCGTGGTGGAGATGGGAGATTATTCGGTAGAACTCTGCGGCGGTACCCATGTGGCAAATACCAGTCAGATAGGAAGCTTTAAGATACTTTCCGAATCCGGCGTCGCTGCGGGTGTCAGAAGGATCGAGGCCATAACCGGCACCAATGTCAACAGATATTATGAGGATCTGGAAGAGAAGATGCAGGAGATCTCAAAGGTGCTCAAGACCAAGCCGGAAGCGATAATGCAGAGGATTGAGCATCTGATGGCAGAAAACAAGAGCCTGCAGGGAGAGATAGATTCTCTTAAGAGCAAGGCGGCAAATGATGCCATGGGTGATATTTCAGATAAGATAAAGGAAGTAAAGGGTGTCAAATACGCTGCTGTTTCCGTAAAAGGCGTGGACATGAACGGCCTGAGGGAACTCGGTGACAATCTGAAAGCAAGCATGGGCGAAGGCGTAGCCGTAGTGGCAAGCGAAGCTGACGGAAAGGTAAATCTGGTAGTAACCGCGACTGACGGGGCAATTAAGGCAGGAGCTAATGCCGGAAGCATCATTAAAGCCATTGCACCCATGGTAGGCGGAGGCGGCGGAGGAAAGCCGCAGATGGCCCAGGCCGGCGGTAAGAATCCTGCGGGCATAAGTGAGGCTCTGGCTGCTGTTGCCGGAGTGCTTGAAGGACTTGTAAAGTAAGTACCAAACTGTTAAAATCATATTAATATTATTATCAGGAGGAAGCATTTATGTACGATATCGAGGAACTGCGCAGTGTGGACAGCGAGATAGCAAAAGCCATTGAGGATGAGCAGGCCAGGCAGAACAGCCATATAGAGCTTATCGCTTCGGAAAACTGGGTAAGCCATGCGGTTATGGCTGCCATGGGATCCGTACTTACCAATAAGTATGCCGAAGGTTATCCCGGAAAGCGTTATTACGGTGGCTGTGACTGTGTTGATGTTGTTGAGACACTTGCGATAGAAAGAGCAAAGGAACTGTTTGGCTGCACCTATGCCAATGTACAGCCTCATTCAGGCGCACAGGCAAATCTTGCGGTACAGTTTGCAATCTGCCAGCCCGGAGATACCATCATGGGCATGAACCTGGATCACGGCGGACATCTGACACACGGAAGCCCCGTTAATATTTCCGGTACATATTTCAAGATAGTTCCTTACGGCGTAAATGATGAAGGTTTCATAGATTATGACGAGTTAAGACGCATAGCGCTTGAGTGCAAGCCCAAGATGATCATCGCCGGAGCAAGCGCATATGCAAGAACAATAGATTTCAAGAAATTCAGGGAAGTTGCTGATGAGGTTGGTGCCGTACTCATGGTGGATATGGCCCATATAGCAGGTCTGGTAGCAACAGGACTTCATCCTTCACCCATCCCTTATGCCGATGTAGTGACCACTACCACACATAAGACGCTCAGAGGACCCAGAGGAGGACTCATCCTCTCCAGCGAGGAGAATGCCAAGAAGTATAAGTTCAATAAGGCTGTGTTCCCGGGAATCCAGGGCGGTCCTCTTATGCATGTGATAGCTGCAAAGGCTGTATGCTTTAAGGAAGCTCTTTCCGATGATTTCAAGGTATACTGCAAGGGTATAGTGGACAATGCCCAGGCTCTTTCCAAGGGACTGATGGACAGAGGGCTTAAGATAGTATCCGGCGGAACGGATAATCACCTGATGCTGCTTGATCTGACAAGCTTCGGACTGACCGGTAAGGAAGTGGAAGCATGGATGGATGAGGCTCATCTTACCGCAAATAAGAACACTATTCCCAATGATCCCCAGAAGCCCAATGTTACCAGCGGTATCCGTCTTGGTACTCCTTCGGTCACGAGCCGCGGAATGAATACCGGGGATATGGATAAGATCGCCGAAGCCATCAGCCTTATCGTTAAGAATAAAGAGGCAGGCATAGAGGGAGCCAGAAAGATAGTAGACGAGCTTACTGCAAAGTATCCTTTAAAATAATACCGGATGAATATATACAAACGATTGCTCTTTATTATCAATCCGCATGCCGGGATACACAGGAAGGACGAGCGTTTAAGTGAAATAATTCTCTGTTTTTCCGATCACGGTTATGAAACGGTAGTGTGTTTCACACGGGAGGGAGGCGATGCCACCCGCCTTGTGGAAGAGCATGCATATGATGATATAGAGCTGATCGTGTGTATGGGCGGTGACGGTACGCTTAATGAAGTGATAACCGGCTGCCGCAAGATAAAATGGAATAAAGCGGTCGGTTATATACCTGCCGGTTCGACCAATGATTTCGCGTCTAGTCTCGGGCTTTCCTCCGACCCGGTGGAAGCTGCGGCGAATATCATGAAAGGACGGGCCAGGGAACTGGACATAGGTGAATTTAACGGCCGGACCTTTGTGTATACCGCATCCTGCGGAATGTTTACCAAAGTATCATATGAAACGCCCCAGAAGTACAAGAATGTACTGGGGCATTTTGCGTATATTCTGGAAGGGATCAAAGAGCTGCCTTCGACCCAGGCTATGCATATGAGAATACTTGCGGAGGGTAATGTCTATGAAGATAATTATCTCTTTGTTACGATATGCAACACCTTTTCACTGGGCGGAGTGATGACACTTGGCAGGGACCAGGTGATGCTGGATGACGGACTGTTCGAACTGCTGCTGATCTCCCAGCCCCACGATCTTATACAGCTCAACAATATCATAAACTGCCTGCGTGAGCACAGATATGATTCGCCGAATATAACTTTCTGCAGGACCGATCAGGCTACGATATCCTGCTCTAAGTCACCCGACTGGGCCTTAGACGGAGAGAAGGGTGAGGGCATGGTAATGAACCGCTTCAGTGTGATACCGGGCGGGATAAGGATGATATACTAAAAGACAGGAGGGGTTACATATGAAACTTGAATTTGTCGGCGCCGATCATGAGGTGACAGGCAGCTGTCATTATCTTAATGCAAACGGAAAGCACATACTCCTTGATTACGGTATGGAACAGGGAACGGATGTATTTGAATCGGTGGACCTGCCCGTTGAAGAGGGGCTGATAGATTATGTCATACTTTCACATGCCCACATAGATCATTCGGGCTTGCTCCCGCTCTTGTATTCAAGAGGTTTCAGAGGACAGATAATGGCTACTGAGGCCACCTGCGATCTGTGTTCCATAATGTTACGAGACTGTGCTCATATACAGATGCAGGAAGCTGAGTGGAAGAACCGCAAGGCGAAGAGAAGCTCCGATGCGACGGTGGAGCCACTATATACGATGGAAGATGCGGATGCAACGATAAGGAGACTGGTGCCCTTTCAGTATGATGAGATATATGATCTTTGCGAGGGTGTAAAATTCCGTTTTACTGATGTGGGACATCTTCTCGGATCCGCCAGTATAGAAGTATGGGTGACAGAACAGAATGTCACGAAGAAGATAGTCTATTCCGGCGATATAGGAAATAAAAAGGGAACGCTTATCAAGGATCCCGCTTATGTCAAAGGTGCAGACTATGTGATAATGGAGTCTACCTACGGCAACCGTTATCATACACAGACCAGGCCTGATTATGTGGTCGAACTGGCAGAGGTGATAGGAAAGACTTTGAAGCGCGGCGGCAATGTTGTGATACCTTCATTTGCCGTAGGACGTACCCAGGAAATGCTTTATTATATAAGGGAGATCAAGGAACGTAAGCTGGTCAGCGAGATACCTGATTTTCCGGTATATGTGGACTCGCCGCTGGCGGTGGAAGCTACGGAAGTGTTCAGAAGGAATATTAAGAACTGCTTTTCGGAAGAAGCATTGGAACTGGTAAGCAGGGGCATCAATCCTCTGACTTTCCCAGGCTTGTATTTGAGTATTACAAGTGATGAGTCAAAGATGATCAACTTTGACAACGAACCGAAGGTGATAATCTCTGCTTCGGGTATGTGTGAGGCAGGACGTATCAGGCATCATTTGAAGCATAATCTGTGGCGGCCGGAATCAACCATACTCTTTGTCGGTTATCAGGCGGTTGGTACGCTGGGACGTATAATAATCGAAGGAGAGAAGGAAGTAAAACTCTTCGGTGAGACTATTGAGGTAAGAGCCGAGATAAAGCAGTTGGCGGGCATGAGCGGACACGCCGATAAGGCAGGGCTGATCGAGTGGATACAGAATATAGGAGACAAGCCGGATAAGGTATTCATAGTACACGGTGATGATGATTCTTCAAAGATGTTCGCAGAGTGCTTAAGAGGCGAGTACGGCTATGATACTTATGTTCCTTACAGCGGAACCGTATTCGATCTGATGAGCGGCAGCTTCATACACGAGGCAGAGCCTGTACCGGTAAAGAAGAAGGTAAAGAGGCTTTCCGATATCTTCGCAAGGCTTGTTGCTGCGGGCCAGCGTCTCATGGCAGTCATATACAAGAACGAAGGAGGCGCAAACAAAGATCTGGCCAAATTTGCAGACCAGATCAATTCGCTTTCCGACAAGTGGGACAGATAATAAATATATTTACTTTTTCATCTTTAAGGGGGGATCCGCAGGATACCCTCCTTTTAATTTCTGCATGCCGCGTTGTACCGCATCCTTGGAATCTTTCCAGTCGGCATCTTTATTGCGGTAGTCAAATTTCTCGATAAGCCAGTTCACGTCTTCCTGAAGTCGATCGAGATTTCTTTCCATAAGAGGAAGAAGCATCGAATAGAATTCCTCAAGTTCATTTCCGGATAAGCGTCTGTCCGCGCCTGCGCAGAGATCGGCAAAGTGAGTAAGGCAGAAACCCTTTGAGGCTTTGATCCTGGTCCGGAAGCTCTCATCATCCCTGTAGAGAATGAAAAAAGTATCCAGGTAGCGTTCATATATATCCCTGAAGTGATCGCAGATATAGCAGCTTTTTTCTTTCTGATCCACCCAGGCTACCAGCGGGTTGGAAGCTGTTTTGCCTTTTAGTTTATCCGCAAGGCTTACTTTGTTCCTGCCCGGAGCAAAGTGTTTTACTTCATTGGCAAATTCCTCACGTATCTTCATATAATGAGTCTTAAGTATCCAGCCGTTTCCGAGGGTATTGCCGTAATCAAACATCTTTTTAAAATGTTCGCGGCAGAAGCCTTTTTTATCGGTGACTTCCCTGACATCACTCTCCATATAGGAGGCGCAGCTGCCCAGGGCGAAATCCAGACTGTCCTGTTCAAGAGCTCTTTCAACAAAACAGAAAGGGCATTCATCGGCAGCATTGACCGCATCATTTAAAGGGATGGTATAGAGCTGTTCTTTCATGGGAATCTCCTTATATTGATAGTTTTATTTTGAATATTATAACATAGTTTGCAGAGTTGTTGATTATTTGTTATAATTCGCAGGTGATACCTCATCCGTCAGCCTACGGCTGACACCTTCACCTCAAGGGGAAGGCTGAAAATTATTGGGAGAAGGATAATGGATACTTATATCGAATATATGGTAAAGAAAAAGACTACAGCGGGGGATATGGCTATAAGATATGTCTGCATGTTCCTGATAATACTGTCGGCGGTGGGAGCTATCATCGTGATGTATCCTATTCTGCTTGTGGTGACGGTCGGACTGTGGGCAGCATACAGGTATCTGGTATTTCCGCTTACTGACATAGAGTATGAATACCTCTATGTAGACAGGACACTTACGGTCGATAAGATAATGGCCAAAGAAAAAAGAAAGACCGTTGCAACTTATGAGATCGACAGGCTTGAGATACTCTGTCCGGCGGATTCCTACAGACTGGGAGAGTTCAAGAACAGGGAATTAAAAACTCTTGATTACAGCAGCGGCAAGGAAAACACCGAAGATAAACGTTATGTGATGATTTATGAGGGTGGACTGAAAATTGTACTTGATTTAACAAAAGAATTTGTTAAAATAATACAAAACAATTCACCGAGAAAGGTATTTTTCGATTAAGGGGCTAAGAAAGGAGAGAGTATGGGAACTATCATAGGTGACGGCATTACTTTTGACGATGTGCTTCTGGTACCTGCTTATTCGCAGATCATACCCAATCAGGTAGATCTTACGACGAAACTGACAAAGGAGATTACCCTGAACATTCCCATGATGAGTGCCGGCATGGACACCGTGACCGAACACCGCATGGCAATAGCAATGGCAAGACAGGGCGGTATAGGAATAATACATAAGAATATGAGTATTGAAGAACAGGCGGATGAGGTTGATAAAGTAAAGCGGTCCGAGAATGGAGTTATCACCGATCCGTTTTCTCTTTCTCCTGACCATACACTTGCAGATGCCGATTCACTTATGGCAAAGTACAGGATAAGCGGTGTTCCCATCACCGAAGGCAGAAAACTTGTAGGTATCATTACCAACAGAGATCTGAAGTTCGAAACGGACTTTTCAAAAAAGATAAGAGAATCAATGACCAGTGAGAACCTGGTTACCGCAAAGGAAGGAATAACTCTTGAGGAGGCAAAGAAGATACTTGCCGAATCACGTAAGGAGAAGCTTCCTATCGTTGACGATGATTTCTCTCTCAAAGGACTTATCACGATAAAAGATATTGAAAAAGCCATAAAATATCCTCTTGCCGCAAAGGACAAGATGGGAAGACTTCTCTGCGGAGCGGCGGTAGGTATAACGGCAAATGTGCTTGAGAGAGTGGAAGCGTTGATCAAGGTTGGTGTGGATGTGATCGTACTCGATTCCGCACACGGACATTCCGAGAACGTACTGAACTGTGTGAGAATGGTAAAGGAGAAATTCCCCAAGGTACAGCTGATCGCCGGTAATGTAGCTACAGGCGAAGGTACCAAGGCGTTGATCGAGGCCGGTGTTGACGCAGTCAAGGTTGGTATCGGTCCCGGTTCCATCTGTACCACCAGAGTCGTGGCAGGTATAGGTGTTCCGCAGGTTACGGCCATCATGGATGCTTATGCGGTAGCAAAGGATTTTGATATTCCCATTATCGCTGACGGCGGTATCAAGTATTCGGGCGATCTGACCAAGGCTATAGCAGCAGGCGGCAGCGTATGTATGATGGGATCGATCTTTGCAGGCTGCGATGAGAGCCCCGGAACCTTTGAACTCTTCCAGGGACGTAAGTATAAGGTATATCGCGGCATGGGTTCCATTTCGGCTATGGAGAACGGAAGCAAGGACAGATACTTCCAGGAGAATGCGAAGAAGCTGGTTCCCGAAGGCGTTGAAGGACGTGTTTCCTATAAAGGAACCGTTGAGGATACGGTATTCCAGCTGATGGGCGGTTTAAGAAGCGGTATGGGCTATTGCGGGACAGGCTCCATTAAGGAACTGCAGGAGAAGGGCAGATTCATAAAGATAAGCGCGGCATCATTGAAGGAAAGTCATCCTCATGACATACATATCACGAAGGAAGCGCCGAATTACAGTGTAGAGGATGATTGATAAAAGGAAAAACCAATGAGATTTCTTATAGCACAGGAGCGTATCCTGTGCTATAATTATTTTTGATGCGGTCAGAGAGGCTAACGCTTTTTATGGGGGAACTGATCAATGAAGGCTGACAGGAAATATCTGATCTTTATGGGCATCATAATATCGCTGCTGATCATAACTCTTGTTGCCGTTATAATAGACCAGCGAAGGTACGAGGTAAGAAGGGAGAAAGAGAAGCAGGAGGAAGAAGAACGGGAACTGGAGAGGAAAAAGACCATAGCGGCGCTGTTTGAAAAAGAAGTTTCGGAAGAAGAGTCTGAGAAAGAACCGGGCGTGGAAGAAACGGAAACGATAAAGGAAAGACGCGAGACAGAAGTTAAAGGCAAGCGCATGATAGGAGCTGATCCGGACCTGGAAGGTGAAATACTGAAGGTTGAGGATCTTCCGGAAAATATATTATTTGTCGGTGATTCCAGGACTGTGGGCATGCATTGGGCAGTAGGAAAGAATAAGTACAAATGGATCGCTGAGGCAGGCATGGGCTACGGTTGGCTTGCCGGTACGGCGGGACCGATGATCTCGGTAAGCGCCAATGCAGGGGTAAAGCTGGTATTTAATCTCGGGGTAAATGATCCGGGAAATGCGGGAAAGTATGCCGAATACATAAATAAACGCATTGATAAATGGGATAAGGCAGGAGTGAAAGTATACTATGCTTCAGTGAATCCTGTTATTGACGGATACAGCAACGCTACCAATGAAAAGGTGGATGCCTGCAATGAGATACTTAAAAGAGAACTTGATGAGAGGGTAGGCTGGATAGATACCAATACTTACCTGTTTGAGAGAGGCTTCAATACGGTTGACGGGCTTCACTATGATGAGG
Organism: Lachnospiraceae bacterium; assembly: GCA_016281335.1. GTDB lineage: Bacteria > Bacillota > Clostridia > Lachnospirales > Lachnospiraceae > NK4A136. Next base: position 22,067 of record JAEEIK010000143.1, read on the forward strand.
ATACTTACAGGGCGATATACGGGTATATATTGACAAAGATAGAAGAGGAAGAAGCGAATGACGCACAGACTGAATGACGGGATACAGGAGCTGGTAGAGCTGTATCTGAATGATTATGAGGGAGGGAAAGATATCGACAGAGTCGATACTTTTGATCATCCCGATGAGGATAAGATAAGAGACATACTGGATAAGTTAAGGCGCATTATTTTCCCCGGGTATTTCAAGAACCCGAGTTTTAAAGTATATACCGTCAGAAACCATATCTCAATGCAGCTGGAGGATGTGGTGTTCCACCTGATCAAGCAGATATGTATAGTTCTGGGATATTCGGATGAACACAAGGGTAAGAGTTCGGAAGAACTGGAGAATGCTGCAGAGGAGATCGCTTTTGAATTCCTGAAAAAGATACCTAAGATAAGGGAGTATATAGAGACTGATGTACAGGCGGCTTTTGACGGGGATCCGGCTGCCTTTTACAAGGATGAGGTGATATTCTCGTATCCCGGACTTTATGCCATCTTTGTAAACCGCGTGGCACATGAACTGTATCTTCTGGGAGTGCCGCTGATACCGCGTATCATGACAGAACATGCGCATTCGCTGACGGGTATAGACATCAACCCCGGAGCTACAATAGGAAAGTATTTCTTTATAGACCACGGTACCGGAATTGTGGTCGGTGAGACCACAACGATAGGAGATAACGTAAAGATATACCAGGGAGTAACGCTGGGAGCTCTTTCTACCAAGGGCGGAAGAAGCCTGAATAATAAGAAACGTCATCCGACCATAGAGGATAATGTGACGATCTATTCGGGAGCTTCGATTCTGGGCGGTGATACGGTAATAGGTAAAGGCGCCGTAATAGGCGGTAACTGCTTTATCACCCAGTCCGTGCCTGCAGGCGCAAAGGTGAGCATACGCAACCAGGAACTGGTCTACAATTACGAAAAAGGAAAGCACAAAGAGGAGCTGGATGATGACAACTGGTTCTACATCATCTGAAAAAAAGAAGGAAAGAAGATTCCAGCACTGGCAGGTGGTGGCCTTCTTTCTGCTGATATATGATCTGATAAGTCTTAATGCGGCATATTTCCTGGCACTGTGGTTCAGGTTTGACTGCCGCGTATCACAGATAGAGCCTGAGTATTGGCAGGCTTATCTTATGTTTGGCGTGATCTATTCGATCCTTGCTGTTCTCGTATATCACTTCTGCGGACTGTATCGCAGCGTATGGCGCTTTGCCAGCTTCATGGAAATGGAGCGCATTGTACTGGGGTGTCTGATCTCCTTTGTGATACAGGCCGTGGGTATAAGCATATGCGTGAGCATGGTAAGTGACGAATACTGGCGTATGCCATATTCCTATTATTTCATGGGCTTCATGATGCAGTTCTTCTTCTCGATGGCTGCACGCTTCTCTTACAGATTTTTCCTTTTATTCAAGGAAAGGCATGTGAGCGGCAGGGCCGAGATACATCCGGTGATGCTGATAGGAGCCGGCAGCGCGGGGCGCGCAATCATCAGGGAAGTGAACCATATGGGCAGCGGCAATGACCGTGTAGTCTGCATCATAGATGATGACAAGAATAAGTGGAAGCGAAATATTGACGGGATCCCGATCATAGGCGGGCGTGATGAGATAATGGCAGCCTGCAGCAAATATAAGATAGAGAAAATCTATATAGCCATCCCTTCTGCTACAGCAGGACAGCTGAAAGATATCCTGAGCGTGTGTAAAGAAACGGACTGTACTCTTAAGCTGCTCAGAAATATGTACCAGATAGTGGATGAAGACAGGATATCGGTCAATGACTTAAAAGATGTATCCATCGAAGACCTGCTGGGGCGTGATCCCATAAGGGTGGATATGAAAGAGATATACGAGAGTCTCACCGGTAAGGTAATAATGGTCACCGGCGGCGGAGGATCCATAGGTTCCGAGCTGTGCAGGCAGGTGGCAAAACATGAACCGAAGGAACTGATCATCTTTGATATATATGAGAATAATGCTTATGATATACAGCAGGAATTAAAAAGACTGCATCCGGAACTGAAGCTTACCGTACTGATAGGATCCGTAAGGGATGCGGGAAGACTTGAATATGTATTTGACAGATACAGGCCCGAAGTCGTATATCATGCGGCTGCTCATAAGCATGTGCCGCTGATGGAGGAGAGTCCTCACGAGTCCATAAAGAACAATGTGTTCGGAACTTATAATACGGCGGCTATGGCAAAAAAATACGGCTGCAGGCGCTTTGTGCTGATAAGCACCGATAAGGCGGTGAACCCGACTAATATAATGGGAGCCAGCAAGCGTCTGTGCGAGATGGTGGTGCAGAGCTTTGCAAAAGAAGGCGGTGATACGGAATATGCGGCTGTGCGTTTCGGCAATGTTCTGGGGTCCAACGGAAGCGTGGTCCCGCTCTTCAAGGAACAGATAGCCCAGGGCGGGCCGGTGACCGTTACCCATCCCGATATCATAAGGTATTTCATGACCATACCCGAGGCGGTGAGTCTGGTCCTGCAGGCCGGAAGCTATGCCAAGGGCGGTGAGATATTCGTGCTGGATATGGGAAGTCCGGTGAAGATAGATACGCTGGCGAGAAATCTTATAAGGTTGTCCGGACTCAAGCCCGATGAAGATATAAAGATAAGCTATACGGGGCTGCGCCCCGGAGAGAAGATGTATGAGGAGAAGCTGATGGATGAGGAAGGGCTGATGACCACGCCCAACCATCTGATACATATAGGCAGGCCGATAGAGATGGATGTACCGGCTTTCAGGAAACAGCTGGAGCAGCTTAAGACTGCGGCCATGGATGAGGAAAGTGACATTAAGGGCATAGTGGCAGAGATGGTCACGACTTATAAGCCGTAAAGGAGAAAGACAATGGAAAGAAAGATAATTTTCTCACCGCCGGATATAACGGAGGAAGAGATAGAGGCGGTAGCCGAAGCCTTAAGGAGCGGCTGGATAACCACGGGACCCAGGACCAAGGAACTGGAGGAAGAAATCGCGGCCTATGTGGGTACGGAAAAAGCGGTGTGCCTTAATTCAGCCACGGCGGCAGAAGAATGCAACTTAAGGGCCCTTGGCATCGGTGAAGGCGACGAGGTGATAGTGCCTGCATATACCTATACTGCAAGCGCTTCATCGGCTATACATGTCGGGGCGAAAGTGGTATTTGCTGATGTTCAGAAAGACAGTCTGGAGATGGATTATGACAGCCTGGATAAGCTGATAACTACGGCAACCAAGGCTATAATTCCCGTTGATATAGCAGGTATACCCTGCGATTATAAGCGGGTATATGAGATAGTCGAAAAGAAGCGTGATATCTTTAAGACAGGCGGCAATAATGAGACAGGCGCAAAGATACAGAAAGCGCTCGGACGTATCGCTGTTGTTGCTGACGGAGCACATTCCTTCGGAGCATCAAGAGAAGGAGTGATGAGCGGAAGCCTTGCGGACTTTACCTCGTTCTCTTTTCATGCAGTCAAGAACTTTACCACCGCAGAAGGCGGCGCTGCCGTATGGAAAAATATCGAAGGGATCGATAATGATGAACTGTACCGTTTTTACCAGCTCTTAAGCTTACATGGACAGTCAAAGGATGCCCTCGCAAAAGATAAGCTTGGCGGCTGGGAATATGATATAATCGAGCCCTTTTACAAATGCAACATGACTGATGTATGCGCTGCCATAGGACTGGTGCAGATGAAGAGATATGCATCACTGATGGCAAGAAGACGTGAGATCATTGAAAAATATGATGCGGTGATGGATGAGCTCGGCGTAGAGCATCTGACTCACTATACGGATAAGTATACTTCATCGGGACATCTTTATATCACACGCATCCCCGGAGCCGATGATAAGAGAAGACGTGAGATCATCATAAAGATGGAGGAGCAGAAGGTTCCCTGCAATGTGCATTACAAACCGCTGCCCATGATGAGCGCTTATAAGAAGCTTGGCTTTGACATAAAGGATTATCCGAATGCCTATGCGCATTATGAAAATGCGATAACACTGCCGCTCCACACCAAGCTTACGGATGAAGATGTGGAGTATATATGTGAGTGCTTTGCTAAAGCAATTCGAGGGTGATAGAACCCCTCATCAGTCGCCTGCGGCGACAGCTTCTCCCCAAGGGGAGAAGCCTGGGGAGAGGTATGAGAGAATGGGATGAACTGCCGGCGAGGATACGGACGCCGGAGGTAAAAACTTACTATGATATCCTTAAAAAGAAGGAGTGGGAGCTTAAGCTTAAACGTTTGTTTGACGTGATGCTGAGTTCTCTGCTTCTGGTATTTCTTTTTATCCCTATGTGTGTGATCGCGGTAATGATAGCGGCAGACTCTCCCGGCGGAGTGTTTTTCAGACAGATAAGGATCACCGAATACGGAAGGAAATTTAAGATACATAAGTTCCGTACCATGAGTAAAGATGCGGGCGGAAGCCAGGTGACCGTTGCAGGTGACATGAGGGTGACAAAGATAGGAAAGACACTGCGGAAATATCGTCTGGATGAACTGCCGCAGCTTATCGATGTACTGTTCGGGGATATGAGCTTTGTCGGTACCAGACCGGAAGTGCCGCGCTATGTAAAGGAGTATAAGCCGGAGATGATGGCAACTCTGCTGATGAAGGCGGGGATCACATCCAGGGCGAGCATACTGTACAAGGATGAGGAAAAACTTCTGGACGGAGCGGAGGATACCGACAGCGTATATATAAACGAGATACTTCCGGCCAAGATGAAATATAATCTGGAGGCGGTCAGGAATTTCAGCCTTTTTGATGATCTGAAGACCATGATAATGACGGTGATCGCGGTGGTGAAATGATATGAGTGAAAAGAAACTGATAGCTCTGCTTACGAATAATGATGATGATGTATACTGCTTCAGAAAGGAACTGATAGAGGCCTTTATAGCAGAGGGATACGAGGTACTGATATCCTGTCCTTACGGAGAAAAGTTCGAACTTATGAAGGACATACCTTATATCTATGATGATCCCGATATCGACAGGAGGGGGACCAATCCGCTTAAGGATGCTCAGCTGATGGCGCATTATCACAGGCTTTTCAAGAAATACAGACCCGCCGTGGTGCTGACCTATACGGCCAAACCCGGCGTTTACGCAAGTTTCGCTGCTCATGCTCTGAAGATACCCGTAATCAATAATGTTACGGGTTTCGGTTCCGTGTTAAAGGAAGGAAAGCTGAAACGCGGAATCATAATGCGACTCTTTCAGGCAGCATACAGACAGAGCGATTGTATTATGTTCCAGAATGCTGTAAATATGCGCATGGCGAAGAAGATGAGGATGGTGCATGGTAAGAGCCGATTAATACCCGGCTCGGGGGTAGCGCTTAATCGCTTCCCGCTGCTTGATTATCCCGAAGGGGGAGACGGAAAGAACGGGGAAAAGGTGGTATTCAATTATATCGGACGTATACTTAAGGATAAGGGCGTGGATGATTATATTGCCTGTGCAAAGGCGATACATGCTGTTTATCCGCAGACTGAATTCAATATGCTGGGCTTTATAGAACCCACCGAAGCGCATTATGAAAAAGAGCTTGAAGAATTGGAAAAGGAAGGTGTGATCAGGTATCACGGCTCTCAGAAGGATGTGGGACCTTATATCGCGAGAGCGCATGCGATAATACATCCTTCGGTATACGGAGAGGGAATGAGCAATGTGCTGCTTGAAAATGCGGCGTCGGGAAGACCGCTGATCACCACGGACAATCCGGGCTGCCGGGAGACCTGTAAGGATAAGCAGAGCGGATTCATATATCCGAAAGGAAACAGGGAAGCTTTGATACTTGCCGTGCAGAAATTCCTTGAATTGCCTAATGAAAAAAGACGTGAGATGGGGCTTAAGGGAAGAAAGAGAATGGAGAAATTGTTCTCCAGGGAGATAGTCATCAAAGCATATCTTGATGAGATAAAAAGGCTGACGAAATGAAAAATCTTGCCATTATCGTACAGAACCTGCATAACGGCGGCGCCGAGAGGATGGCCGCCAATATGTCAAAGGAGCTGGCAAAATATCTTAATGTTTATCTGATAGTCTTTGATTCGGACGAGGCTATATATTCTTACGGCGGTAAGCTGATCGATCTGAAAGTGCCGCCTGTCACCGAGGGAAGCATATTCAAGCGGGTGATGAATACGCTTAAGCGGGTGAGGCGTCTTAAATATATCAAAAGAAAACATGAAATAGACTGTACCATATCCCATATGGGCGGAGCCAATCTGGTAAATATTCTTTCAAGACATCGCGATAAAGTGATATCGGTCTATCACAGCATGCCGTCAAAAGAATTCAGCATAAGCATAAAGAATAAACTGGTGCAGCGTTTTATCGCAAAACATTCCGATAAATACGTGGTAGTATCCAAACCTGCAATGAAAGATATGATAGAGAACTTCGGAGTCCCTGCAGCGAAGATGAAGTGTATATATAATTTTTCGGATATTGATGATATAAGGAGACTTGGCGAAGAAAAAATGCCCGAAACGGCTGTGGCTTTCTTTGAAGCGCATGATAAAGTATTCGTCCATGCAGGACGGTTGACTAAACTTAAAGCCCAGGACAGACTGCTGCGCGTACTCTCGGAATTAAGGAAGAGCGGAATGAATGCCGGACTTATAATACTCGGGGACGGGGAAGAAAAAGAGGCGCTGATAGCGTCGGCAAATGAAGAGGGACTTAAGGAACATGTGCTTTTTACAGGGGAAGTGAAGAATCCCTTCAGTTATATAAAACATTCGGATCTGTTTGTACTTTGTTCAAGATATGAAGGACTGCCTATGGTGCTGATAGAAGCGCTCTGTCTTAAGTGTCCCGTTGTCTCACTGGACATGAGGTCGGGAGCAAGGGAGATACTTGCGCCGGATACGGATATCGAAAAGGTGGCGGATACAGTGGAATATGCAAAATATGGCGTGCTTACTCCGCCTTATGAAGATAAGGATGCTTCGGCTGAAGCATGTCTTGTTAAAGCAGTCCGGGAAATGCTGGAAAACATTGAACTGAGGAGCAGATACCTGGCCGGCTGCGATGAGGCGGCCGAAAACTTTGCACCCGGAAATATCATCCCGCAGTGGCTGGAGCTATAGATCTTTTTATGGCTTTATTGGAACAGATAAGGGTTGCGAGTATTATCTTGATCGCATCGGGAATCAGATAGGGCAGAACGCAGTATGAAGCAGCTGCAGCAAAGCCCATACGCGTTCCCTCTTTCGATACATATACATGGGAAAACCAGAGAGTACCGAACAGATAGCATACAAGAAGCCCGAGAACCATTGCGGGAATCAGCAGCCACGGTTCAGTGGCTTTTTTAAATAAAAGCTGAAAAATATCCATTATAAAGGCAGTGAAGAGGAAGCCGACCACATATCCGCCGGTAGGACCGGTGAGTGCTCCGAGTCCGCCTTTAAAACCGGATAATACGGGAAGACCGACTGCGGCAAGCAGTATATATATGAAGATGGCGGCTGTACCGCGGCGCGGACCTAAAAGCCCCACAGTAACGAAAACAGCAAAGGTCTGCAAAGTGAACGGTACTATGGTGCCTATGGGAGGAGTGCTGATCCAGGAGCAGACTGCAAGAAGTGCCGCAGCCATTGCAATATAGACAAGATCGGTAGTTTTAGACGGTCTCATATGTAAGTGATATCCTTTCGAGTCAGTATTGCCACACAGTATGACTGCGGCATAGAAAATATACCATATAGACGGGATAATGTCAACAGTATATTCAAATGAGTTGACAATCAAAAGGGTTAAGGACTTAAACATATACGATATAGATTTTTCGGAATACTGTTGTTAAGGTCAAATGGGTAGCAAGCAGCTTTGCTGCTTGCAAAATGTTGCACAAAAATCGTCCCGGCAAGCTGGCTTGCCGGAGCGATTTATTGTGCAACATAATCATACGATCTTCGATCGTATGCCCATTTGACCATAGCTGCCATGAAGGTAATGAAGAAGCATACGGATCATCCGTTAGGGATATCGCAGGATATTTATGCCCGACAAGCAGAATAATGCCCTATTCGTGACAAATCTCCCGCTATTCGTGCATATCGTATTTACTTATACCTATATATAGTATATGATGAAACTACCCTAATATAAGTTACAGGGATTTTGCATAATATACAAGGCCATCCAAATAATATTGTGTAAAATCCCTAAAAACTTTAAATTGAAAAGAGTTATGTTATGTGTTAATATCTGTTATATATGGGATGCATATAGTTTTTTTAGTTGTGTTTGGAAATTTTGTGAAATTTGACAATTAAGAAAGGCGCGGCCTGCAGGCTCAAGCTTCTATGGTACAGTATATTATAATGGGAGTTGTGTGTATTGCTCTCGGGATCGCGGGTTTTCTGTATGCCCAGTATAAGATAAGCAAAGGCCCCGAAGACGGGGAAATGCCTGAGGGAGAGAGCGCGGAAGCTGTAATGAAGAAGGCGGAAAGCTTAAGACGCAGCTTCTCGTGGCAGGAAGCGGTATTTGCGGCAGTATGTGTGGCAGCCGGAGAAGTGATGCTGTATGAGTACGGCCTCAGTGTGAAAGCATTTACATTCGCGATTGCAATAGTGCTTTTACTCAGCTTATCCCTGGTGGATCTTGCGATATTCGAGATCCCGCCTGAGTACAATATAGTATTAGCTGTTCTCGGAGTGGTACTTGTGATAGCGGAACCGGGGAAATGGCTTGAACATCTGATCGGCGCGGTATGCATAAGCGGACTTTTCCTGCTGATCAATCTGGCAAGCGGCGGAAGGGCCATGGGCGGCGGAGATGTGAAGCTGATGGCGGCATTGGGACTGCTGATCGGCTGGAAACACATAATACTGGTGATGATGATAGGCTCAATACTCGGATCGGTGATCCACAGTATCAGGATGAAGGTTTCGGGAAAGAAAAAAGTTCTTGCATTCGGACCTTATCTTGCGATGGCGGGGGTGATCGCAATGATATGCGGCGATGCGATAATCGCCTGGTATATATCGGCGATGATACCCGAAGAATTGCTTAACAGAGTATGATCCGGCAAACCGGTTTGTACATATAAAAAGTAACTTATATGAAAGGGGAACAGGTAGGATGGCCAACAAGGTACTGACGATCTACATCTCATCCGACGCGATACGCGTTGCTGAGATGCAGAAGAACAACAAGCAGGTGATCCTGAGCAATGCCTCGGAAATTACCACTCCGGCTGGCTGCTTTAATGACGGATATCTGCTGGATGTGACTTCTGCTGCTGAAGCAGTCAGGCAGGCGATCTTCGGCAGGGGGTTTTCGGCGAAAGATGTATTTTTCACGATCTCCAGTAAGAAGATTGCAAGCAAGGAAGTAGAGGTAAACTATTTTAAGGACACCAAAAAGCTGGGGAACATACTCCAGGCCAACTCGGGAGAATACTTCCCGATGAGTAATTCCGGAGATTATGTCTTCGCATATTCGATCCTCGAGGATTACATGACTGAAGAGGGGAGAAAGTACAGAGTGTCGGCTGTTGCGGCTCCTACCGATCTGATAAGAGGGTATTACGAACTTGCCGACGAATTAAAACTTAATGTAAAGAATATTGATTACTTCGGTAATTCAGTCATACAGCTGCTCAGCATGCAGATGACACCGGGACGTACCGATCTGGTCATCCAGATTGAAAAGGACGTAACCTACGTAAACGTTATGCGAGGCAGCGTGCTCGTATTACAGCGTAGCGTCAACTATGGCAAGAATGCCGTTACCAACGCCCTGATGGATGTCAAGAAGATATCCGAGAAGGATGCCAAGACGCTGTTATCAAATGAGACCTTGCTTGACCAGCACGTTACGGCTGATGAATATGCATCGGCTGTACAGTATCTGGTAAACGGTATAGGACGCGCGGTTGAGTATCACAGACAGAAGAACCCCGGCGAGCTGCTGCAGGGTATCAAGATCTTCGGCGAAGGTTCATCCATAGCCGGTATCGAGAAGATACTCCAGAGAGAGCTGGGAGCCCAGGTTGAGCATTTTGAGACTCTTTCGGGCGTTGTCATAAGAGGACAGGCTTCTCTTACCGCTGAAGAAGTGCTCAGATACCTGCCGAACATCGGCTGTGTTATAGACCCGATGAGTCTGATGATCAAGTCAGGCAAGAAAGACAGCTCTATAGGAAGCGCAGATCTGATCAAGGCATTGAGAATAATACTTGCCCTCGCTGCTATATTCTCTATAACTTTCTGTGTTATTACTTATATACAGCATGACAAGGCAGTCAAGGAAAGGGATAGGATAAAGGCGGAGATAGAGAAGATAAAGGACATCGAAGAAATAGCCAATGAATATGACCGGGCAATGAAAGAATATGACCTGATGGTCGCATTTGAAAAGACTACACATAATGATAATGAATACGTTCTTCAGTTCATAGAAGATATGGAGAAACTCCTGCCGGTTGAGACCAGAGTCAATAAGATCGAATGTATCAACGGTGACTGGAAGATGGATGTTGAGACCGGATGGCACGATTACAACAAGAACGAAGTTGCCGATGTGATCGTACAGCTCGGAGGTCTCGAATATCTTAAAGATCTCAGGATAGAGTCCGTGGAAGAAGAATATAAGTACCTCATTCTTACGGGACTTGATGATGACGGGAATTATGTATATGCTACCAAGCCCAAAGAGAAGGATGATGATCCTCTTGAGTATGTGGAAGCCGATAAGATGGACGAGAACGAAGAGGATACCTACGGGGATATGCCTGTCATTACCAAGGTAAAGTCTAAATATGAGTTTAAATGCCATATAGGCTTCCCTGAAGAAGTCGAAGAAGAGGCTGCAGCCTCTGAAGAAGGAGGTGCAGCAGAATGAATTTAACGGACAGAGATCGAAAAACAATACTCCTGCTCCTGATCATCGCTGTAATAGCTTTGCCCTATACATTCTATATACAGGATACCAGAGAGGATACCGAAAAGGTTAATGCTGAGATAACAACCCTTAACGAAACTTATAACAGACTGAGCCAGATGAATGAAAAGAGAGATTTCTATATATCCGAGACTCAGAGATACAAAGATGAAACGCTTAAGCTGATAGCAATGTTCCCGGCTGATGTAAAGCCCGAGAACTACACCATGTTCCTCTTAAATACAGAGTACAGTTCAGATAAGATACCTGTTGAAGTGGAAGAGGGGGAAGAGGATTACGGCCTGTATAAGCTGGAGTTCCCTATAAGGTTTAATTCCTACAGCTACGGAACAAATGAGGAATTTGCCCTGGCTGATGATGAAGTGCAGCTTGATTATACGGCGCTTACAAACAAAGCCGGAGTTTCTTTCTTCTGTGAATATGATGCTATGAAATATATGCTGAAGTATCTCATGGATTACAAGGATCCTATGATATACTCGACTTTCAAGTGCGAGATGGATCAGGAAACCGGTGTGCTGAAGGGCGAGATGATACTTGAACAGTTTGCTATTGCCGGAAGCGACAGAAAACTTGACGATGTGGTTATCGATCCCGATGTGGACAAGCTTAAGATGAGAGGCGTTGATCTGGATGAGACCAACGAACATGGTATCTTCGGTACTACCGTAAAGCCCGGTACCGAGGAAGAAGAGGAAGAAGAAGGCGAAGGTGAGGGCGAGGGTGAAGAAGGCGCCGACGCTGAAGCCGATACTGAAGCGGCTGCAGAAGAATAAGTAAAGAAGTAAAGGACCGTACCTGATAAGCTCCTGCGTCAGGTACGGGACCTTAAAAGCAAGGCAGGAGAAAGGAGGAATCCCATGGACATCACGGAAAGGAAAAAGCGCAATAACAAAGGTCTCACATTGCTGGAGGTACTGATAGCTGTATGTCTGTTTGCCATAGTATTGGCACCTATTTCAGCCTCATTACTGACTGCATTGAAGATCAATATCAGATCAAGACAGTTATTGACAGCTACGGATGTAGCCCAGACTCTGATGGAGTCTTTCTCGGAAAAGACCTATGAGGAGTGCAAGAATACCGTTACTGCACTGGGCGGTACACTGGCTACGGGATTCGCTTCCATTGATGAGGGATATTACAATCAGAATGCAAATTCTTCCGGCATTCCCTGGTCTTCGGTGAGTTCTTATATCACTCTCAACAGCGTCGGACAGACTACGATTACCGATCCGGATACCGGCGCCGTGTTAAGTAAGAGCAATAAGTTGTGGATAAATGACAGTGAAGTTATTAATAAGATTTATGCAAGGGTTTTGAAAACAGTATGTGCAGATAAGAAGCTTTACTATACCGTAAGCCCGGGTGGCGAATTTATGTACATAGGTTATACAGGCATCAATGCCAAGGGAATGACTTTTGATGCTGTGGTTTCTTTCCTGCCGGTTCCCAACGCTTCAGATGATCATTGGTATACATATGAAGTGTTTGTTGATGTATATCAGTACAAGGGTGAGACGGCTGCTGACAGACTCACAAAACCTACTGTTAGTCTCAAAAGTGGTATACTTTGGAAAGCAAGGCTCTGAGAAAGGGAGGGTGTAGAAGATGAGGATGAAGAAAGGTAACAAAGGTGCTGCGCTTGTAACTGTCCTGGTAGCCACCACTTTCATGACAGTACTGGTGACCACATTGCTCTATATGTCATATATGAATTATCTGACCAAGAGCATGAGGCATGTATCGACGGACAATTTCTATACGGATGAATTTGCACTCGACGATCTGGCTACGGCCCTGCAGGAAGTCGGCGCTGACGGAACTACCGGAAAAGATGAGGTGGTAGCTTATGCCAGCCCTGACGGCGGTAGTACCTGGAGTGCAGGAAAGCTGGAAAGCCTGATACAGGTGGCCAGACAGGAGGCTACCATAAATGTAAGCTGCCCTACAGGAAAGAGCCCGGAAATGAAGGTGACAAGCAGTTCAGTTACTTTTAAGAATGTAAAGCTTACGTCGAAAACACATAAAGGCGGATATGTATCAAATATAGTGTCAGATATAACAATAGCATGGCCGGATCAGCCAAAGAAGAGCTACGGTATATATGATTTCAGTCTTATCACAGATTCTCAGATACTTGTTAAGACAGGGCAGGTTGCTATGGGCGGATGCCTGTATTGCAGACAGCAGACGGGTAAAGACTGGGCCATAAAGATTGAGAGTTCGGGCGTGCTTAACCTGAACTGCCCTACAGGCATAATACATGGAAAGATAGTCGTAGAAAACGGCGGAGCATTGTGTGTGGCAGGTGATATCTATGTTACCGGCGGAATCGAGATCAAAGAAGGCGGTATGATGTTTGTAACCGGAAACGTTGAATATGCAGGCACTGAGCCTAATTCCAGCCGTGTAAAAGGCAAAACTTCGAATGTCAAGCGTCATCCCGGAACCGATGCGGAAGTAGCTGCATGGGTACAGGAATTTGATAATCTTGCCGGAACAAACGGATTTACGGGCGGTATGGTCAATACCCATTGCCGTCTCCTGAAAGACGGATCCACTACAGACTGGTTTTATGCTGACAGTACCAGTCAGGGAAAGAATTATATGTTCTACAATGTGCAGTTTGGTGACGGCTACAGCAAACCTTCCAAGACTTTATCGGACGGAAGTAAGAGCTATGCTATGGTGGGCGGACCTTACAGCACATTCAATGAGAACTGTTTCTCGGATACTTTGCTTATATCAAACAGAAATAATATGTTTATAAGAGGTAACCTTATCAATTCGACAATAATACAGCCGGCTAACAGTACCATCACGCTTGATATACAGGCATCTCCCACATATCTCGGAAAGATGACCGAAGAGTCATACGAAGGCGCTAAGGATGTCCTGTTTGATTCCGGACTTGAGAATGTCGGTGGTAATGTTCCGAAATTTGTGAGTGGTTATTTTGCAGATTACAAAGATAGTACAGAGTTGCATGAGTTCAGCAATTCAGGATCGGATTTCAGCACAGGTGTTATCCATTATTACAGGATAGGGCAGAAGAATGTTCTTCCGGTAGCAAGCCTTATCACTCCTGATGCAGAACCTAATGTAGGCAAGCTTCTGGCTATTGCCCAGGGAGCAACTGTTAAGCCTGAAGATTCATTTATCATTTACAACAACTGGTATAAGGAATAAGGAGGCTGTTATGATAAAGAATAGGAGAAATAAGGGTCTGACATTGGTCGAAATCTTAATAGCCATATCTGTGTTCACTGTTGTCATGGGCATGATAGGGCTGTCGGTTTCAACTATAAAAAGAGGCAATTTTAAAAAGGCAACCGAAAAGCTTCAGAGCGTGATCTCTACGGCCAGGACACAGACTATGGCAAAAGGGGAGGTAGCAGGTGCATTCCTGGTGAATACCAGAGCGGACGGTTCCGTATGGGCCAAGATAAGCAATACGGAAGAGACTTTTATTTGCAACAAAGGTATAACGGTATCATTTGTATCTTCATATAACGGTCCCAATGTAGTTAATCCGGTAAATGCAAGTATGCTTACCTTTACTACGTCGGGGGCTATTGATTGGGGGGCTTTGGGCGATACCGGCGGAAAGTATTATCTGCAGTCTAAGGACGGTAAATTAAGGGCAGAAGTGATCATCTACCCTTTTACAGGCAAGACAGCGGTTAAGTATCTGTAAGAGGAAAGGGAAAGGAGGATATGATGAAAGCGGAAAGAAAAGGTTTTACCCTGGTAGAGATGATCGTTGCAATGGCTGTTCTGGCTATTGTCCTCGGTGAAGTAGGCATGGTCTTATCCAATACGACCAAGATCTATTCCAAAAGCTCATATGAGGTCTCTCTTCAGGCCGAGGCACAGCAGGCTGTGCAGTCTATGGAAAACATAATGATAGATGCCACTAAGGAGATAAAGCAGTCCGGCAGTAATATAATTGTAACTAATTATATTGACAAAGCTGCAGGAACAACAACTTCTTATACTTTCTATCTGCAGAAAGACCGGGCTGACAGGGATTATAACACTCTGTATTGTTCTCAGGACGGAGGAATCGGTGTTCCCATAGCAGAATTTGTCAAGACCATGTCACTTGATACCTCAGCTTATACTACCAACAGTGTGGTAAGTCTCAAGCTTGAGATGGAAGGCGAGGGCGGCTATAAGTATAATATGGCCAAGAATATATACAACAGAAATGAAATAGGAACAGGTACCATCGATCCTGATGATCTGACACCGGGAACCGGCTTGAAGGAGATCAATGTACTCAGATTCCATGAGTATAACCTTAAAAAAGAACTTCCTTATGACAAGAACTGGGTAAGCGCGGTATTTGATGATCCTACATCAGCTACAGTTTATTATGAATTATCAGGCATGGTCCTGAAAGCTAACTCTCATCTCAACCAGCTTGAAGACCAGGTAGGCAAATTTGATATAACCTGTAAGGCTGATGATAACAGCGAGTATAAGATAAGCATATACTCGGAGAAACCGCAAGTGATCGGTGATTATTATCTCTTCTATGCTTATACTAATCAGGAAGCTGTTTGTAAGTCATATTTTCCTATTAAGGGTTATGATGTAACGGCGGCTTCGACAGCTAAACTTGAATGGTATATGGGATCGAGTTTATTAGGATCTAAGACGGTGAATTGCAGCAGTACTGACCTGAAATTCCCGGTACCTAAAAGAAAATTTCCCAGTGATACTAATAATATATATGAGAACCAATTTGATGGAGTATCTTTAACATACGGTTCAGAGTTTTCGGGTAACAATGTGACGTTTTCGATGGGCAGAATGATGTATTCCGACGGTTATGCGTCATTGATGTATCAGTATGATGTATTACAGTGGGCAAAAGCTACGATCACATGGCCTAACGGCAAGACTCTTGAATTCAGAGCATTCTTGCATCCTGAAGGACCCAGTGGTTCCATATTCAGCGCGGCTCAGAAAGAAAAATTCTGGGATCTGGTTGCTGCAGGCGGCGGTTCCAATGACTCCTGGACCAATAACGGTGAAGGAGACGGCGGCGGAGACGGCGGCGATGGTGGAGACGGCGGTGACGGCGGTGACGGCGGAGATGAAGGAAGCGAGACTGATTCTCTTTCAGTTTCAGAGGTCATTTATTATGATTATGGACAGATTGAAGTAAAGACAAACTATTCCGGGCCTAATGGAAATGCTAATATGAACTTTACTATCGTAGTTGATTTTGGCTATGAAGTAGATACGGCAGATGGAAGTATTTCCGGAACGACTGTAACATTTAGTAAAGGAATAAGTACAGGTTTTTATAATGCAGGTGTTGGTACGAGATTTAATGTAAGACTTAAAAATGTTACCGGACCGGTAACTCCGAGCGTTGTAAGCTTTTCGTACTGATAAAAACGGTGTAAGATTTAACACTTGCAAAAAAAAATATAATGTTGTATGCTATTGCGCGTGAGTATATCTCACGCGCAATCTATATTATAGAAGAAAGAGGAAGGGCTGCGGCCTTAAGCTGCAGAAAAGAAAATGGCTAAGAATCTGGTAATAGTGGAGTCGCCTGCCAAGGTGAAGACCATCAAGAAGTTTCTGGGAACGAATTATGAGGTGCTGGCAAGCAATGGGCATGTCAGGGATCTGCCCAAGTCATCGCTGGGTATAGATGTAGAGCATGATTACGAACCCAAGTATATAACTATAAGGGGCAAGGGCGATGTACTGGCAAAGCTTCGTAAGGAAGTAAAGAAGGCTGATAACGTGTATCTCGCAACCGACCCCGATCGCGAGGGAGAGGCAATAAGCTGGCATCTGTTTGAAGGACTGAAGCTGGCTGAGAAGAAAGTGCACCGTATTACCTTTAATGAGATAACCAAGTCTGCGGTTAAGGAATCCTTAAAGAACCCGAGAGAGATAGATATGGATCTGGTGGATGCGCAGCAGGCCAGACGTATACTTGACAGAGTAGTGGGATACAGGATTTCCCCGCTTCTCTGGGGCAAGATCAAGAGGGGACTTTCTGCCGGAAGAGTGCAGAGTGTTGCTCTTCGTATAATATGCGACAGAGAAGACGAGATAGCGGCTTTCATTCCCAGGGAATACTGGAGCGTGGAAGCACAGTGTCATGCCGGAAGCGGAAAGAAAACTTTTACGGCTACCTTCCATGCAGATGAGAACGGCGGCAAGTCAATAGATACCAAGGCTGAAGCTGAACGCATAGAGAAGCTGGTTAAGAAGAACGGTCTTAAGGTAGTAGAGGTGAAGAGATCGGAACGCACGAGAAAAGCGCCTCTTCCTTTTACCACCTCCACGATGCAGCAGGAAGCTTCAAAGGTATTGAATTTCTCTACACAGAAGAGCATGATGACAGCTCAGAATCTTTATGAAGATGGTTATATTTCTTATCTGCGTACCGATTCCACCAGAATATCCGACGAGGCTCAGGCAGCTGCCAATGAGTATATAGGAAGCCATTTCGGGAATGAATATCTGGCTGAAGGCGCCAATGTAAAGAAAGATGACAAGAAGATACAGGATGCTCATGAGGCTATAAGACCTACGGATATCAGCCTGCTTCCCGAGATGTTAAAGGCTAAACTGCCCAGGGACCAGTACAGACTGTACCAGCTGATCTGGAAGCGCTTTGCGGCAAGCCGTATGTCAAATGCGATGTATGATACCCTTTCCATAAGGCTGGATGCCGGAGGCGCGGAATTCAGGGCAAGCGCATCTGAGATTAAGTTTGACGGTTTTATGAAGGTATATACCGATGACGAGGATGAGAAGGCCGAGAACAGCTTCCTTATGAAAAATATTGACGAGAAGTCGGAGCTTAAAGTGGAAAAGGTTGAGATGAAGCAGCATTTCACCCAGCCGCCTGCGCACTTTACCGAAGCAAGCCTGGTAAGAGCGCTGGAAGAGCTTGGCATAGGCAGACCTTCGACTTATGCGCCTACGATCACGACGATAATAGCAAGACATTATGTGATAAAGGAAAACAAGAATCTCTATGTTTCGGAACTTGGTGAAGTGGTTAACCGTGTTATGAAAGAGGAGTTCCCGGCCATAGTGGACGTGAACTTCACGGCTACGATGGAAGGTCTGCTGGATAATGTGGGCGAAGGCAAGATCAGCTGGAAGACGGTCATTGAGAATTTCTATCCCGATCTGGATGAGGCTGTAAAAAAGGCCGAGGCAGAGATGGAGAATATAGAGATAAAGGATGAGGAATCCGATGTGCAGTGTGAGAACTGCGGCAGGATGATGGTCATCAAGTACGGACCTCATGGCAAGTTCTTAGCATGTCCCGGTTTCCCTGAATGCAGGAATACTAAGCCCTATTACGAGAAGACAGGAGTAATGTGTCCCAAGTGCGGCAAAGATCTGGTAGCCCGCATGACCAAGAAGGGCAGGAGATACTATGGCTGCATCGATATACCCGAATGTGATTTCATGGTATGGAACAAGCCGGTCAAGACCAAGTGCGAACGCTGCGGTGGCTTAATGCTAAAGAAGGGCCGCAAGCTTGTCTGCGCAGATACAAACTGCGGATTTGTAACAGATGATACTGAGGAAATGTAAGTTTCGTCGTCCTGTATGATATAGAGGAAGAGTGATGAGTGATGTGACCCTGCTGGACAAAACCAGAAAGATCGGGCAGCTGCTGCACAATAACAGTGCCGGGAAAGTGGCCTTTTCCGACATCTGCGAGGTCTGCTCGGAGATACTTAAGTCCAACGTGCTGGTCATAAGCTTCCGCGGAAAACTTCTGGGCGCAGCCATCGACAGAGATACTGCGGTCATAGACGAACTGATAACTCATAAAACGGGAGAGTTTATAGATAAGGGCTTAAACGGCCGTTTCATGCGTATACTCTCCACCCAGGACAATCTTAACCTGCTGACTCTCGGCTTCTCCAGAAAGAAGGCGGAGGGCAGCGAAAGATACCATGCCTGCGCAGTCCCGATCTTCATGAACGGCGAGCGTCTCGGTACGCTGTTTTTCTACAAGAATAACGGCTGGTACGATATAGATGACGTAATACTCTGCGAATACGCGGCTACGGTTGTGGGGCTGGAAATGATGCGGAGCATGGATACCGAGCAGAATGCCGAAGAGCATATGGCTAACGGTGTGAAATCTGCCATAGATTCCCTTACGGCTTCGGAGATCGCTGCTGTAAAGTGTCTGTTAAAAGGCGCGGGTGCAGAAGAGAGACTTATCGTTGCCGGACAGATAGCTGAAGAATCGGGCGTTACCAGGTCTGTCGCAGTCAATGCCATAAGAAAACTGGAAAGCGCGGGTGTCATAAAAACCCGTTCGGCAGGTGTCAAAGGTACCCGTGTACTGGTTACCAACGGACTTATTCTCGAAGAACTCAAGAAGATTTAAATTTATCTAAAAATCCTTGTAAATTTTTCCGATAAATAATATAATAAAACATGGATGAAATAGTCACGGCAGGGAAGCTTCATAAAAGGAAGGCTTTCTTGTTTTATGTATTTTGAATATGTTATGTAAATTACTTATGTAATCGTATTCAAAGAATAAGTATGAACAGCCTTCTTGAAAAGGAGGAGCAGATGATAAATACAAATACTTTCGGCTATATCAATCTGCTGGATAAAACAGCAGATGCGGCATGGCTGAAACATGAGGCTATATCAAACAATATAGCCAATGTCGATACTCCGGGATACAAGCGTCAGGACGTGGCATTTGAGGACCAGCTGGCAAGGGTGCTCAATAAGGTGGAGTATGACACTATGGATGCAAAGGTTTACCACCTGAATATGAACAGGATCGAGCCCAGAGTGTATACGGAAGCCTTTGACTTCTCATACAGGCTTGACGGGAACAATGTGGACATCGATACGGAGAACGTATATCTTGCGGAGAACCAGTTAAGATACAACGGTCTGATTAACAGTATGCAGAGCGAGTTTGCGAATTTAAGGACGGCTATGGGTACGTCGTAAAGGAGAGATGAATTATGGGAATGTTTCATGCTTTTGATATAACGGCAACCGGTCTGACGGCTGAGCGCTATCGTATGGATACCATTGCCGAGAATATTGCAAATACCAATACCACCAGGACCGCGGACGGCACTCCTTACCGCAGGAAGGTTGTGACTTTTGAGACTCAGGATACTGAGCAGGACAGGAGAAGTTTCGGACATGTACTTTCCAGCATAGTGGGCAGCGGAACAGCGCAGCTCCACAACGGCAGGAGAGTCGTGAATGAGGATATGATAGGCTACGGCGTAAAGATCCCGAAGATCAGTGAGGATAATGAAACGCAGATGAATATGGTCTATGATCCCTCGCATCCCGATGCGGACGAGAACGGATATGTTACCTATCCAAATGTTAACACGATAACCGAAATGACTAACCTGATAGATGCAAACCGTGCATACGAAGCAAATGCAACGGTGTTCAATGCCAGCAAGTCTATGGCCAATACCGGTATAGGACTTGCAAGCAAGGGTTGAAGGAGGTGAAGTAAATGCAGGTAGCGCCTACTTATGAACCTCATCTTATGACTAACAGAGCGGTACGCGGGGCCATAAGGCCGGATATCACCGCTCTTAACGGAAACGAAAAGAAGGATGACCTTTTCGGCTCTCTTCTTGATTCTGCGATAAATAACATAAACAAAACAAACGGATACCTCTCGGATATGGAAAACGAAGAGGTCAAGTTTGCCTTAGGCGAGACGGACAACGCTCATGATCTCGGCGTAGCGATACAGAAAGCATCAACAGCATTGCAGTATACTGTCGCCGTCAAGAACGCAGCAATGGAAGCCTACAGACAAATTATGCAAATGCAGGTATAGGAGCGAAGCGGAATCCGAGGGCACGTTGGAGGAGTGCGGAAGCGCGAAGCGCGTAGCAATCCGGTAGCTTATAAAGTAGCGGAATAAGAAAAAGGAGAAATCATGGTTGACAAACTCTTGGCATGGCTGAGGAGCCTGCCCGGGAAAATTGCAGACTGGTGGGAGAAATTTTCGAAGCGTCAGAAGACGACTATAGTTATTCTCGCACTGGTTGTTCTTGTTGCTTTCGGTATACTTATCTTTGCGATGACCAGGCCGGAGTATGTTACCATCTATACTGCAAAGAATGCAACGGAAGCAAACGATGTAATGGCACTTCTGGAAGGTGATGATATTGCGTACCAGACTTCCGAGGACGGCATGATCATAAAGATCAACCGCAAGGACTATACCAAGGCAGTGCTGCTCCTGGGATCCAACAGCATAACGACAGATGCATTTACTATTGATAATGTTACAAACGGTGGTTTCTTTACTACCGAATCGGATACACAGAAGAAATATATAGTATACCTTGAGGATACTCTGGAACAGACACTTGAGTATCAGACTTTTGTCAAGGATGCAACGGTTCATCTGAATCTTCCCGAAGAAAACGGAACGCTGATCGCACAAAATCAGGAAGCATCAGCTTCGGTAATGCTCGTGCTTTCTGATGTCTGCACTGCCGATTCCGCAGCTGCTATGGCAAGACTTATAGCTACTGCTCTTGGCAATGATACCACAGACCATATCACGATCATGGATAACGAAGGAACATTGCTTTATTCCGGAGCGGAAAGCAATGAAGGCATAGGCAATGTTGCGGCGGCTTTGGATGTATCTGATAAAGTGGCACAGTCCATGCGTAACGAAGTTAAGAAGGTTCTGGCTGCTACACAACAGTTCTCCTCCATAGAGGTGGCTGCAAATGTGATGATCAACCAGAAGAAGTTAAGGGAGACCACTCATACTTACTCAAATACCGAGGAAGAAAAAGACGGCGTACTTGCAAGCCGCGATACCTATCATTCTGAATCCACAGGATCTGTCAGCGGTATACCCGGTACTGATTCAAATGTCGAGACAGGATACATGTACGAGAATAATCAGACAGATTCTACGCTGGTAAACGAGACCAGTGAGGATTTCCTGCCTGATGAATATATCCGTGACGAAGAACTTCCTGTGGGAGCCATAGAATACAGCAACTCTTCTGTGGCTGTATCTCTTGTGACCTACAACGTTATAAGGGAAGATGACGTCAAAGAAGATGGGCTTCTGGACGGCATAAGCTGGGAACAGTATAAGCGCAACAATGATATCAAGACTAAGCTGGAAGTGGATTCCGATATAGTAGGCATGGTGTCGAATGCGACCGGTGTTCCCACCAGCCGCATAACTGTTGTTTCTTATGAGGAACCCTTCTTTGTGGATCACGAAGGACTTAATATCGGACTTACGGATGTGCTTCAGATACTGCTGATCTTACTGATCATGGGCCTGCTGCTCTTTGTTATACTCCGCAGCATGCACCAGGCAAAGACAGAAGTGCCGGAACCCGAAATATCCATAGACGATATACTGGTATCCACGCCTGTTGAAGAAATGGCTGATATAGGTGTTGAGGATAAATCAGAAGCAAGAAAGATAGTTGAAAAATTTGTGGAAGATAATCCGGATGCGGCGGCAAACCTGCTTCGCAACTGGCTTAATGAGGATTGGGACTGATGGCGTCAAATAATGATTCTTTAAGCGGACTTCAGAAGGCGGCAGTACTACTGATAGCTTTGGGACCTGAAATGAGTTCGTCCGTATTCAAGCATCTTAAGGAGGAAGAGATAGAGGATCTGACTCTTGAGATAGCAAATACCAGAAGTGTATCTCCCCAGGTCAAAGAAGACGTTATCAATGAATTCTATGAGATCTGTCTGGCCCAGCAGTATATCGCCGAGGGTGGTATAGGTTATGCAAAAGAACTCTTGGAAAAGGCTCTCGGCGCGGACAAAGCGCTGGACGTTATAGGAAAACTCACAGCTTCACTGCAGGTGAAGCCTTTCGAGTTTGTAAGAAAGACGGATGCATCGCAGCTCTTATCATTTATACAGGATGAACATCCCCAGACCATAGCCCTGATACTTTCTTATCTGTCTGCTACCCAGGCGGCGCTTATACTTTCATCTCTGCCGCAGGAAAGCCAGGCGGATGTGGCAAGGCGTATAGCGACTATGGACAGGACCAGTCCCGATGTGATCCAGGAAGTGGAGAGAGTATTGGAATCAAAGCTTGCAAACCTTGTAAATCAGGACTACACGATAATCGGCGGTGTGGACCAGGTAGTAGAGATACTGAACTCAACGGACAGAGGAACCGAGAAACATATCATGGAGATCCTGGAAATAGAAGATCCCGGTCTTGCGGACGAGATCAGAAAGAAGATGTTCGTATTCGAGGATGTGCTCCTGCTCGACGACCGTTCCATACAGCGTGTGCTGCGTGATGTTGATAACTCCGAACTCGGACTTGCGCTCAAGGGTGCTAATGAAGAAGTGCAGAATGTCATATTCAACAACCTATCTAAACGACTGGCAGAGATGATAAAGGAAGATATGGAATTCATGGGACCTGTGCGTATGAAAGATGTGGAAGAAGCGCAGCAGAAGATAGTAAACATCATCCGCAAGCTGGAGGATGCCGGTGAGATAGTCATTTCCAGAGGCGGAGGTGACGAGATCATTGTCTAGTAATCTGGTCAAGGGCGGCTATATCAGTGTAGCTGCCGGGGACAAACTTACCATAGATAATAATGAATTTGTAGCCAGAAGGATAGAAGAGCTCACCAGGCAGATGAAGGAAGAGACTCCCCAGGCCATAGAGGAGAGCTTTTCCGAGGGCCTCGATCCGATGACCGTAGAAGCACTTGTCAGTGATGAAGGCACTGATGAGGGCTTTGTTCAGGGCGGTATTATAAAGGCGGATGCTTCTAAAAGCAGTGAAGAAGCGGCTGCAGTTATCTCCGATGCCAATGCGAAGGCACAGGAGATAATAGAATGCGCCGAGCAGGAAGCCGAAGAGATAAAAGCCCGGGCGGCGAAAGAAGGCGAAACGGCGGGCTATAACGAAGGACTTAATAAGGGCAGGGAAGAAGCTAAGAGAGAACTTGAACAAAAAGAGAAAGCCCTTGATGATGAAAAAGAAAAACTTGAACAGGAATATCTGAAAAAAGCCGAGGAGCTTGAGCCTATGCTGGTGGACAAGCTGGCGGAAATATTCGAAAGAGTATGCGGAGCAAGACTTGAGAATGACAGGGATACCGTGATGTATCTGTTGAACAGGGCGCTTACAGGCAGTGAAAGCGGAAGGGATTATATAATACATGTTACTTCCGATGATTATCAGGCGGTAAGAGCGGCAAAGGAAGAACTTTGCAAAGGAACAGGCATACTGCCGGAAAATATCGAGATAGTGGAAGATGCCACTTTATCAGCCGGAGGATGCATGATAGAAAGCGACGGCGGCATCTGGGATTGCTCACTGGGAACTCAGCTGAAGCAGCTGGCGGCGGAACTAAGGATATTGAGTTATACGTAAAGCCTCGGGAGACGGAATGGACTTAGGGAAATATGACGCTGCGGCGGAAAAACTGTATTATCGCAAGCTTGGCAAGATAGTTAATGTGGTGGGTCTTACGCTTGAAAGCGCAGGCCCCGATGCCAAGATGGGCGATATGTGCAGGATCACGACAGCTGACGGAAAAGTGATAATGTCCGAAGTCGTGGGATTTAAGAATAATATGACACTGCTGATGCCATATGAGAACACCGAAGGCATAGGAGCGGGCTGTATAGTAGAAAACCTGGAAAAGCCACTCTCGGTACAGGTGGGCGATTTCCTGATAGGACAGATACTTGACGGATTGGGACGTCCGATAAGTGATTTCACTCCCAGCGGGGAGACCTGGTATCCCATGGATGCAAAGAGCCCGGATGCGATGACTAGGGCCATTATAAACGAAGCCCTTCCTCTCGGTGTAAAGGCGGTAGATGGCATGATCACCATAGGCAAAGGCCAGAGAATAGGGATATTTGCAGGTTCGGGCGTAGGTAAATCCACACTGATGGGAATGTTCGCAAGGAATACCAGGGCTCAGATAAATGTGATAGCCCTGATCGGAGAGCGCGGACGAGAGGTTCGCGAGTTCATTGAAAGAGACCTTGGTGAAGAGGGTATGAAAAGATCCGTGGTGGTATGCGCAACCTCGGACAAGCCTGCTCTCGAGCGAAAGAAAGCGGCGCAGACAGCTACCGCCATTGCTGAATACTTCAGAAACAAGGGCTGCGATGTGCTGCTGATGATGGATAACCTTACGAGATTTTCAATGGCTCAGAGAGAGATAGGCCTGGCTACCGGAGAACCGCCGGTTACCAGAGGCTATCCGCCAAGCGTATATTCGGAGATGCCGAAGCTGTTGGAGCGCGCCGGCAAGAATGACAAAGGATCGATAACCGGACTTTATGCGGTACTTGTGGACGGCGATGATTTTAACGAGCCGATAACGGATACTGCCAGAGGTATACTTGACGGACATATAATGCTTTCAAGACGCCTGGGTGCAAAAGGCCATTATCCGGCGATAGATGTGATGTTCTCAATATCCAGATGTATGCCTATGGTGACTTCGAAGGAACACAGAGCGGCAGCCACTAAATTAAAAAGCGTGATGGCAACATATGATGAGGCCGAGGACCTGATCAATATCGGAGCGTATAAAAAGGGCTCAAATTCAAAGATCGATTATGCGATATCGAAGATAGATGCGGTAAATGATTTTCTCTGTCAGGATGTGGATGAAAAGATAGAGTTCGAGGACAGCGTGCAAAGACTGGAAGCACTGTTTAAATAAGCGGCGCGAAGAAACGCGGGGTTTTTGATGGCGAGATTTGTATATCGTATGCAGAATATACTCGAGCTGAAAGAAAAACTCGAGGAGCAGGAAAAAAACAACTTTGCCATGAGGCAGAGGCAGCTTAACGAGGAACAGGAAATACTGGATAAGCTGCTTGAACACCTGAATGCGCTGGAAGAAGAAGGCAAGGCTCTGAGACTTTCAGTTATCGATGTACTGAAGATCAAAGAGAACGAACGAAGTGTTGAATACGCGGAAGAAGAAGTAAAGAAACAGCGTATCAAAGTGAGGGTGGCCGAGAAGAATCTGGAAGCTGCAAGGACCAGGATGCAGGAAGCCATACAGGAACGCAAGATACATGAAAAAATGAGGGAAAAGGCTTTCGAACGCTTTATAGCGGAGATGAATGCGGCTGAAGTTAAGGAAATAGATGAACTGACAAGCTACGTATACGGAACCAGGACACCGGAGGATTCATGATCCTGCGGTAATGAAGGAGCGGAATATGGCTGACGAGAAAGATTTAAAAGCCGAGAAGAAAAAACTTGCCGAAGAAAAGAAAAAGCTGAAAGCTGATGAGAAAAAGCAGAAGCTTGAAGTAAAGAAACGTGCCAAGGAACTGGCAGATCAGGAAGCCGAACTTGATGACGAGACACCCGGCGGCGGTCTGTCGATGTTCATTGTCACGCTTTTTATAGTGCTGATATGGATCGCTATAATCCTGGTTCTTATCAAGCTGGACGTGGGCGGCTTCGGAAGCGGAGTGTTAAAGCCCGTTCTTAAAGATGTCCCTATACTCAATAAGATACTCCCCGGAGATTCCACTACCGAGACGGATGATCTGGAAGCATATTACGGTTATACCTCTCTGTCAGAGGCAGTTGATAAGATAAGAGCGCTTGAACTGGAGCTTACCAGTGCCCAGACTGCAAATGCTTCCTATGTCAATGATCTGGAACTTCTTAAAGAAGAAGTATTGCGTCTGCAGACTTTTGAAAAACAGCAGGTAGAGTTCCAGAGGATAAAGAACGAGTTTTATCAGGAAGTGGTCTATGCGACCAACGGTCCCGGACCGGATGAATACAGAAAATATTATGAAGAGATGGATCCTGCAACGGCGGAAGCACTGTACCAGCAGGTAGTGACTTCACAGGCAGTAGCCGGCAAGATGAGCGATTATGCTGCGGGCTATGCAGCAATGGATCCCGCGGCCGCTGCCAAGATATTTAATACCATGGGCAATTCACTTGATCTGGTGGGAGAAATACTCTGGTCCATGACCAGTGCCCAGCGCGGAGCCATTCTCCAGGCCATGGATCCTACCATAGCTGCCCAGGTGACAAAGATAATGGAGCCGGAAAAATAGTATTAAGTCCTCATGGGTGGTTGCCGATAATAATATTGAGCAACTTACCATAATACATAAAAGAGGAGGAACGTCCATGATAAACGCACCGATCGGCGGGCCGGATATTCTGCAGATACAGAACATTTCACCCGCAGTGCAGAAGCAGGGGATAGATACGGGCAACGATTTCAAGCAGGCTTTTGAAAGCGCAAAGGATACGGTATCTGAAGCTTCGGAAAGCACTAAAGTAAACAGGACGGAAGGAACCGGTGCAGGCGGAAAGGACTCTGGGACAGCTGATCAGACTGTCGACAATTCAAAAGCAAAACAGAATAATGCCAAAGAAACATCAACTGACAGAAAAGATAATGTCAAAGATGATGCTGATATTAAGGATACCATCAAAGCGGAAACTGCGGACAGTTCCGTAAATGAGGACGTGGCGGAAATCGAAGAGGTCGTTTTTGATACAGCCGAGATATCAAAGATTACTGAGAAAATGATACTTGATATTGCGGCTCTTCTCGGCATATCTCCCGAAGAACTGGGCACTGTCCTTGATAATATGGGAATAGAGGCATCCGATCTGATGGTCAGCGAGAATATAAATATACTTGTTGCGGATGTAAAAGGCGGCGGTGACATGATAAGCCTTGCGGCTGATGCAAGTCTGATGGAACTTGCTGCTGATATCAATACTCTCGTTGCAGATGTTCAGGAAAAGATAGAAGCGATATATGCAGACATACCTGAAGAAACCGTAAAAGAAGTTGTCAGAGAGAGTTTTGAAGCGATTGTTACGACTGAAGAAACGGCGCTTGTACAGACTGATAAGAATGCAACTGTCGGTAATGTAACGGATAAGCTGAATGTCTCTGTAGCGGATAATGAGACTGTGATCGCAGCCGGGGATATGGTTGTAGAAAAAGTCGAAGCCGTTGAAAATACAGGAAATAAAGAGAACACCGGAAATAATGCCGGAACAGAGAAGAATGAAGACAGGCATACGGCTTTTGAACACACGGAACACAGAGAGGCGCTGAACTTTACCCGTGTGGAAGTGACGCCTGAAATGGAAGTGAGACCTGAAGATGTCGTGAAGGCTGATGAGAGCCTTATGAGATACGGAAGCAATGCGGCGGAAGTTGCGGATCAGATACTGGAACATATGAAGGCCCAGGTTAAGCCTGATATGGGTAGTCTTGAGATGGTACTTCATCCTGCAAGTCTCGGCAGCGTGGCTGTTAATCTGGCAAGTAACAGCGGCAATATCACGGCGCAGTTCACGGTACAGAATGAAGCTGTAAGAGAAGCCATTGAAGCACAGATAGTCATCTTTAAGGAGAATCTGGAACAGCAGGGTGTTAAAGTTGAAGCGGTAGAAGTTGCGGTGGCAAGTCACGGCTTTGAGGAGAATCTGGAACAGGGCAACGATCAGAACGATGCCGAAGATGCAGAAAGAGAAAGACTCAGGAAAGCCAACAGGAATATAGATCTCGGAGCGTTCGGCGATGAAGTGCCCGAAGATATAGATGAAGCTGAAAGCGTAACGGTAGATATGATGAGATCCGACGGAAACCGGATGAATTACAGAGTATAAAGGGGGTACGGATATGGCAGTATCAGGATTAATGGCGAATTTTCAGGATGGTGCTTTTACAGAGTCCACTTCCAGTGCATCATTAAGAAATGCACAGGAGACCAAGGGCGGCGGTAAGATAGATTCAGAGTCTTTCTTAACACTTCTGGTAGCGGAGATGCAGAACCAGGATCCTTTGGAACCCACATCAAATACAGAGTGGGTAAGCCAGTATGCTCAGTTTACCCAGACCTCAGCTGTTCAGGAGATAGCTGATTCCATGGGCGGTGTGCAGGCCAACAGCCTGGTCGGCAAGAATGTCATAATGAAAGTGACGGAGGCCGCAGGCAATACCAACTATGTGAACGGCATGGTGGAGAGAGTGGGATACGAAGGCGGAAAAGCCTATCTGTATATTGAGGGTAATCCTTATTCCATCGATGATCTGGATACGATAATCAGTGACGAATATCTGAAAGCTGATTCTAAGATCAGCGAGATCCATGAACGTATCGCCAAGCTGCCTGCAGTAAATCTTATTACAGAAGATGACCAGTCCGAGATCTTCGGTATCAGTGAGCTGCTGAGTACGCTCAGCGATTATGAGAAGAGTTTCTTAAGCGGTGATGAGATGGATACCATGGCTGAATATCTCAGGAAACTTGCAGAGCTGATCGATGAGAGAAAGGCGTTAGAAGCGGAAGAAACCGAGAATGAGGATCCCAAGACAGAAGAACCTAAGGATGAAGATAGCGGCGATCCCGTTGTGGAAGGCTAAGGCAAGGTATTAAGTATTCGGATATCAGTGCCGATAAAGATAATAAGTAAAACAAAGAGGATGGTTTCTCAGGGAAGAGGAACATCAAGAAGGATCTAAGCCCTCCTCAACAAGAAGAATATAAGGAGGGCATCTATTATGATGAGATCACTCTACTCCGGCGTTTCGGGGTTAAAGACACACCAGATCAAAATGGACGTTATAGGTAACAACATCGCAAACGTTAACACGGTTGCGTTCAAATCTCAGTCCATCACTTTTTCCGAATTGATGTATCAGACAACTCAGAAGGCATCGGGCCCCAATGCTGCTACCGGACGTGCAGGTATCAATGCCAAGCAGATCGGTCTCGGTGTTTCCAGCGCGGCTATATCGACTCAGATAGCTACCCAGGGTTCTTCACAGAATACAGGTAATGCATTTGATCTTCGTATCTCCGGTGATGCATTCTTCGTCGTAAACGGCGGTAACGGCAACCAGTTCACCCGTGACGGTTCCTTCTATGTTGACGCTGTAGGTAACCTGGCAATGAGTTCCAACGGTTATAACGTAATGGGCTGGCAGGTAAATAAGGACGGCGACATTGTTCAGGATAATGTTTCCAAATTACAGATACTCTCCGAAGAAAATATGACAAGTGAGCCCGCAGCTACCACCCTGGCTACCATGGAAGGCATCGTTGATAAGAACGATCCCCAGGTACTCAGCAAGGACGGCAAGGTTGTTAACTTGAGCTTTTATGACAAGCTCGGTTACGCTTATACAGCAAGAATGCGCGTGAACAGCACCGATGAGGAAGGCGTTTACGTATTCAGACTTGAAGATGTGCTAAGCAGCCCCGGAAACGAGTCAATCAAGGATAAATTCATTCCTTCGATCTTCACAGGCAATGATCCTTCCGGAAACATGGTATATGCAAAGAAGGCAGCTACCTATACGGTGCTTGACGGCTATACCCTTGATGCTGCAACAGGTAAGATAACGATAGCTGCACCCGGCAAGACCATAAAGGACGGTGACGGAAATATAATCCAGGACGGCGGTAACGATACCTGGACAGAGATAGAGCCTTCTGATTTTATCTCAGGTGAGACCATAAACAATGTATATGTTGCAAATGCGTACGCAAATGCATTCGGTTTTGATACCTGGGAAGATATGGCTAACCTTACCGTACAGCAGTACAATGCAAGTAATCCCGAAGGCGAGCCCGTGACCCTTGCAAAGCTTTTAAGCGGAGCTACCCCGGGTGCTTATCAGGATATAACAAATACGGCTGCCAGCATCTTTGACGGACAGTCTCTTGTAGTTGAAGGCTATGCAACTCCCGCAGGAACCGGCATAAAAGTAACATATAATCAGACTACAGGTGCTATCACCGGTATCAACGGTTCCACACAGCTGAAGGATTTCAATATAGCCATTCAGCCCAAGGGCGCTGACGGCAAGCCGGATACATCTCTTGATAATCCTTTTGAACAGATCAGCGTAAATCTTGAGATGACCAGCAACGTTAATAATGAGAAGAAGTCTACCATAGGCGCTACCAGCGGTGATAAAGAAGGCTACGGCACCGGCTGGGCGGTAGGTACCATGACCGGCGTATCTATCCAGAACAACGGTATGATCTACGGTGCATATGACAACGGCCAGACCAAACTTCTCGGTCAGATCGCATTCGCAACCTTTGCCAACGCGGCAGGTCTTGAGAAGGATGGAGATAACCTCTATTCAGCAACCCTGAACTCCGGTGAGTTTGACGGTGTGGGTGTTGATGTTACCGCGCAGGGCGGAAGCGTAAGTTCAGGTATACTGGAAATGTCCAACGTAGACCTTTCCACAGAGTTTACCGAACTGATCACCACACAGCGTGGTTTCCAGGCTAACTCCAGGATCATTACCGTATCCGATACACTTTTAGAGGAACTTGTAAACCTTAAGAGATAATAAAAGATGATCGAAGTGACCAGACTTAACGGCACGGTAGTCATGATCAATCCCGACTATATAGAGTGCGTGGAAGAGACTCCGGATACGGTGCTCACCATGACTACCGGTCGTAAATTGATAATAAAAGAGAGTAGACAAGAAGTAAAAAATTTAGTAAAATCATATATGCGCGAGATAAACGGCGTGGAAGGATGACTCACATCCTTCCGCCGCTTTTGTGCGTATTTGAGGGGAAGGCTGTTTACAATAAAGCTTTTATTGTAAAGGAAGATAAGCGTTATGGATATTGCTTCACTATTAGGACTTATAATATGTTTCTTTATGATCCTCTTCGGTATCGTTTTCGGTAAGAACGGTGTCGATTTTGGAGCTATAAAGAATTTCCTTGATGCACAGTCGGCGATCATCACCTTCGGTGGCGCTTTTTGTGCTATCATGCTTGCAAACCAGATGCCCAAGTTCGTTGCCGGTCTTAAGAGTTTCCCGATGATCTTCAAGGCGCCTGCATTAAATCCCGTAGACATGATAAAGAAGATAATAGAGCTTTCCAACGTGGCCCGTAAAGAAGGTCTGCTTTCGCTGGAAGAAGCTGCTTCAGATATAGATGATGCTTTTTTGAAAAAAGGCATATTGCTTATAGTCGACGGTACCGATCCGGAACTGGTGCGCGCCATCATGGAGACGGAGATGAGCGCTACCGAAGGCAGACATAAGGAGAAAATAAAATTCTGGGAGAACGTAGCATCCATGGGACCTGCTTGGGGTATGATCGGTACCCTGATAGGTCTTATAAACATGCTCCAGAACATGTCGGATGCCGCGGCCATCGGTCCTTCCATGGCAGTCGCCCTGATAACCACCCTGTACGGCTCCATGCTGGCCAACTGGATAGCTACTCCCTGTTCGATGAAGCTGGGAGTATTTAATGATGCAGAGATGCAGGTAAAAGAGATAATGGTGGAGGGTCTTCTGTCCATACAGGCAGGAGAGAACCCCAGAGTTATAGAAGAAAAGCTGAAATCCTTCCTGGCACCTAAGGACAGGCCTACCGGCGAAGATGAAGGAGGTGAGTAAAAGTGGCTAAGAAAAAGCAGGAAGATCCGCCTGCCGGTTCCCCGGCGTGGATGGCGACTTTCTCGGATCTGATGAACCTGCTGCTCTGTTTCTTCGTGCTGCTTTTCTCCATGTCTTCGGTGGATGAGAAAAAGTGGGAGGAGGTAGCAGCTTCCTTTTCACAGACTTTTTCCGTATTTAAGAACGGCGCTACTGCCATAGGCGAAGGTCTGCTCATCAGTAACGGTGTAAGCCAGTTAAACCAGCTGGATGAATATATCAATTCGACAGGTAAGTCTGCAGAAGATATAGAAGAAGCTACTGATATACTTGCGGAAGTTGAAAAGCAGAAGATGGAAGCTTCCGAAGAACTGTCCGAAAAGGTGGAAGAAGCACTTGAGGAATCAGGACTCGATGATGTGATAGAGATGGATTTTACCTCGCAATATGTGCAATTGACCATAAACGGCGCACTGTTGTTTGCTTCGGGAAGCGCTGATCTTTCCGGTGAAGCGGCAGAAGTGCTTTCGCAGGTCGGCATCATTCTTGAGAGATATGCCGATTCTACTATAGAGATAGAGGGACATACGGATTCGGTACCCATGCATTCCGCAAGATTTGCAAGCAATAACGAACTGTCGGATGCCAGAGCACTCAGTGTATTTTATTATCTGATAGAAAACACCAATCTGGATCCGGCTATCATTAAGCATTCGGGAAGAGGAGAGTATCTGCCGGTGGCGGATAATGCCACCCCGGAAGGACGTGCACTGAACAGGCGCGTGGAGATCAAGATCTATAATAATCTCAGCGATTATTAGGAGGAGAATAAACAGATGAAAAAAAACCTTTTATCTCTGGTGATTTTATCACTGCTGATAGTTAACATCGTACTTAATGTCGTTGTGTTGCTCAGTGTTACCGGAACCAATAAGAAGACGGCTGCGATAGTCACCGATATAGCAGGCATCCTCGACATAGAGCTTGACAGGGGCGGCAACGGTCCGTCTACGGGAGTATCGATGGCGGATACCGAGACTTATTCCATACCTGATCAGATGACAATAACGCTTAAGAGGGAAGCGGGAGAAAGCAAGGATACATACTGTATAGTAAATGTGGAATTGCTTTTAAACAAGACGCATGAAGACTATGCTACTTACGGAAGCGAAGAGCAACTGGCCGGAAGCATCGGGCTTATCAAGAGTGAGATCATTTCCGTTATATCTCAGTACACTGCAGCAGAAGTCAGAAACGGCCAGGATATGATCTGCGATGAGATATTAAAGCGCATACAGAATATGTACGGTTCGGATTTTATCTATAAGGTTGCGTTCTCGAATATAATGTACGGTTGATCGTACTCAGAAGGAATAAGCGAGGTGATAGTTAAAGGTGGGTGATGTCCTCTCACAAGAGGAAATAGATAATCTGCTCAACGCCTTAAACAGCGGTGACGTGGATGTGGAGGAAATGAAGAATGCGGACGACCGCGCGGTCAAGAATTATGACTTTAAGCGCCCGGCCAAGTTCTCCAAGGAGCATCTGCGCACTCTTGAACTGATATTTGAGCACTACGGACGACTGCTTTCCACCAACCTGCCGGTATATTTAAGGAAAAATGTGCAGGTCAGCGTTGTCAGTTCCGAGACCGTTACCTTTAACGAATTTACAAATGCGCTTTCCAATCCGGTGATCCTGGGAATAGTTAATTTCCAGCCTTTGAACGGAAATATATTGCTGGATCTGACATCAACGGTAGGATATGCTTTTATAGACAGGATGCTCGGAGGCCAGGGGGAACCCCTGGACAAAGTGCGTGAGTTTTCCGAGATTGAGATGGGGATACTTTATAAGCTTCTTACCGTGAGTTCACAGCTGCTTCGTGAACCCTGGAAAAACGTTATAGAAGTGGAACCCATACTTGACAGGATAGAGACCAATACACAGTTTGCGCAGATAATCGCGCCCAATGAAATGATCGCGATCGTCACCCTCAATATTAAGATGGGCGATGTGGAAGGCTTCATGAATGTCTGTATTCCGTATATGACGATAGAGACGATCATTGATAACCTGAATACAAAGTTCTGGTTCACCAGTATGAAAGCCATCGATAACGATGACTATAAGCAGGATCTGGAGTCACTGTTAAGAAAGGTACAGGTACCTGTCAAAGCGGTACTCGGCAAGAGCCAGATAGCTGTCAGTGACTGGCTGGGACTTCAGGTTGGAGATATTATCAGACTTGAACGCCACGTGGACAATGAACTTGATGTATACGTGGGGATGTATAAAAAGTTTTCGGCTGTGCCGGGAACCAATAAGGACCGTTATGCAGTGCGAGTGACCAGCGTATATCGCGAAGATGAGGCGGATGGCGGCAGGCAGTCCCGAGAACAAGAAGAGGAGGAACAGTAATAAATGGATGGTATGCTTTCACAAGATGAGATAAATGCCCTCCTCAACGGTATGGATCTTGGTGATTCCGGCAGCTCTGACGGCGCGGGAACAGCGGCTGCTTCCGGAGATTCAGGCATAGACCAGAGCCTGCTTTCCGATATAGAAAGAGATGCCATAGGCGAGATCGCAAATATAAGCATGGGAACCAGTGCTACAACGCTTTTTTCACTGGTAAACCAGAAGGTTGATATAACAACTCCCAAGGTATCCCTTGCCAATTGGGATAACGTACTTCAGGATTATCCGGCTCCCTGCGTATTTGTAGAGATCCAGTATACTACCGGACTTGAAGGCTCCAATATACTGATCCTCGAGGAGAGGGATGTTAAGATAATTACCGATCTGATGATGGGCGGAGACGGCACCAATGTTGACACAGAGCTCGGTGAACTTCATCTCTCGGCTATATCCGAGGCTATGAATCAGATGATGGGCTCATCAGCTACTTCGCTTTCATCCATGATGGGAAAGAAGATCGATATCTCACCCCCTGTCGCAAGTCTGGTTAAGATAAATGAAATGGTCAACGAGGGAAGGATTCCGGTCTTTACTGATTCGACCTTTGTTAAGATAGAATTCCGTATGCAGATCGGAGATCTTATAGATTCCACGATCATGCAGCTTTATCCGGTTGATTTTGCCAAGTCATTATATGAGATATTTATGGGGAATTCAGGACTCGGCGCAGCGCCGGGACCGGCCCCCGAAGAAGTATCGGCACCTGATATGCCGGCAATCTCGGAAGCTATACCGACACCGGCACCTCAGCCTCAGGCGGCTCCTCAGCCCCAGGCGGCGCCGGAACCCATTCCATATGGAGGATATGGTATGCCTATGCAACCTCAAATGCCGCAGATGATGCCAATGCAGCCGCAGATGAGTGCCCAGCCGGCACAGTTCGGCGCTTTCACTCCCGAGATGGCAGCAATGATAGGCCAGGAAAATATCGGGCTTATCATGGATGTGCCCCTGGAGGTTACCGTTGAACTGGGCAGGACATCCAAGACCATTCACGAGATACTGGATTTTGCACCCGGTACGATAATCGAACTTGAAAAGATAGCCGGTGAGCCAATTGACGTACTTGTGAACGGAAAGTTTGTAGCCAAGGGAGAAGTGGTAGTCATCGAAGAAAGCTTTGGCGTAAGGATCACGGAGATCATTAAAGACTGATGATGGTTTATAAGCTTTGGACATTGGCCGGGAATGTTTCCGGCAACAGTGCGCCTAAAGGAAGCAGCATAAGCGGAGTAAACAGCTTTGCCAGGTTTCTCACCCTCTTGGTGATATTTGTGATAGTCCTGGCAATAACATATTTTTCGACACGTTTTTTGGCAAAGAACCAGAGCGGGACAACACGCGCGGCCAATATGCATGTATGTGAGACACTGCAGCTGGCACCGGGGAGATACCTGCAGATAGTGAGGGTTGGAAAGAAATATTATCTGATCGGAACAGGTAAAGACAGTATTAATTTTATGACCGAACTCGATGATGATATGGAGTTTTCGGAACGCGAACTTCCGGGCTTTTCGGATATACTTGAGAGATTTAAGAAGAAGAAAGAAGAGGATGGATGAAAACTGCGAAGTTTTGGAAAGCGATATGCCTGCTACTTGTAGTAGGCATTACGTGTTTTATGATACCTTTGAGCGTTCATGCATCCGATACCGACAATAACGGTGATACGGATGAAAGGACCTACGAGGAGGCACCGGGCAGTGCCGAGGACGGCGATGACCTGACTAAGCTCAATGTCGGCAATACGGTGACCATAGAACTGAATAACGGAAACGGAAGCATAAACGGCGCGCTGCAGATAGTGTTCATACTGACCGGCATAGCGCTGATACCTTTTCTGCTTCTGGTGCTTACGTCTTTTACGCGCATCATTATCGTGCTGCATTTTACCAGACAGGCCCTAAATACGCAGACGGCCCCGCCCAATATGGTGCTGATCGGACTGGCTATGTTCCTCACGGTCTATATAATGAGCCCTGTATTTATGCAGATCTATAATGATGCGATAGTGCCGATGAATGAAGGCAGCATTGAACTTGAAGAAGCCTTTGATCTCGGAGTCAAACCCTTAAGGGAGTATATGTATCCGCAGACTCAGGTCAAGGATACTTCGGTGTTCATGGAGATAGCGGGCTTTGACAGCTGGAGCGGGGATCCGGAAGAAGTGCCCTTAAGAGTTCTGATCCCGGCATATATACTTAGCGAATTAAGGACGGCATTTATTATCGGTTTCCTGATCTATATTCCGTTCCTTATCATTGACATGGTGGTGGCCAGTGTTCTTATGAGTATGGGTATGATGATGCTGCCACCCACAACTATATCCATGCCCTTTAAGATACTGCTATTTGTGCTGGCAGATGGCTGGAACCTGATAATCGTGAATCTTGTGAGGACGTTTGTTTAAAAAACGGGAGAAATCATATGAGTATTGATACCGTAACAGAGATAATATCCGGTGCGATGTACGTGGTGATAATCACGGTGGCTCCGCCATTGCTGATATCCCTGATCGTAGGACTCATAATCAGTATATTTCAGACAGTTACTTCCATACAGGAGCAGACGCTGACTTTTGTGCCGAAAGTACTGTCCATTTTTCTTGTGCTGATAGTTGCAGGAGGCTGGATGCTTAATAATATCATCACGTATATGGAAAACCTGTGGGCTGATTTTTCGATATATATCAGGTGAGCATATGAATGTGGATTTTTCGGTGCCGCTTCAGGAACTTGAATATTATCTGCTGATACTTGTAAGGGTTGTGTCCTTTGTGGGTGTGGCTCCTTTTTTCAATACGAACAATACGCCCAGACCTATAAAGATCTGGTTCTCAGCTATAGTTGCCTTTCTTCTGTATGAGGTGATCACGCCGCATGTATACGCGGAGTATACGACGCTGCTCGGATATGCAGCCTGTGTACTGAAAGAAATGCTGACGGGGCTTCTGATAGGATTTACGGCTAATGTAGCCACTATGGTCACGACCTTCGCCGGACAGCTTGTGGATAATAACATAGGCTTTTCCATGGCGGCGCAGATGGATCCGGTTACACAACAGAATACTACCGTGAGCGGATATATCTATCAATACGGTTTTATGCTGATATTTATAGTGTCCGGTATGTACAGATACCTGATAGAAGCTCTGGCAGATACCTTTAAGCTGATACCGGTAAACGGGGCGGTATTTAACATTGAGCTTATGTACGGCAGTTTTGTAGAAATGATAACCCAGTACGTTGTGCTTGGATTCAGGATCGCCCTGCCTGTTTTTTCGGTGATACTGATATTGAACGGACTGCTGGGCGTTATGGCCAAGGTGTCACCGCAGATGAACATGTTTTCTGTTGGTATCCAGATCAAAGCTTTTGTCGGTCTGACGGTGATGTGGGCGACGATAAGGCTGTTGCCTAAAGCAAACGAAATGATATATGAGCATATGCAGAGATCGATAGTAACGATGATCAAAGCCATGGGAGGCGGAGTATAGTGCTTGAGCTTGATCTCCGGTTCTTCGCTAAAGAAGGCCCCGGAGGAGAAAAAACCGAAGAACCCACAAGCAAAAAGCTTGATGACGCCAGAAAGGAAGGGCAGGTTGCCAAGAGCAAGGAGTTTTCATCCAGCCTTACGCTTCTTACATTCTTTCTGTTGCTTCGTGTCTGGATGGGCGTACTCAGCGGTCAGATGAAGGAACTTTTCGGCGGCTTTTATGATCGTTTTCATTATTTTTCAAACATGGCTTCTTACGAAGACAGACATGAAGAATATGCATCCCTTGTGGCCATTGCGCTATTAAGGGTATTTGTCATGATAGTGCCTTTCCTGATCGCCGGCTTTGTGGTCTGCTTTGTGGCTGATCTGGTGCAGGTTAAATGGAAGCCCACATCCAAACCCTTAAAACCGAAGTTCAGCAAGCTGAATCCCGTTAATGGTTTTAAACGGCTTTTCTCACTTGAAAAGCTTATAGAACTCTTAAAATCCATTGTAAAGATTGCGATTGTAGTGATCGTGGTATATAATCAGCTTAAGGATAAATGGCCGCTGATTTTCAATATGTATGATATGCCCCTGCTCCAGGGAGTGATAGTTGCGGGCAAGACTTTGGTTGATATAGGCTTTTTGATTTCGGTGATCTTCATGGTGGTGGCTTTTGCCGATTTTGCTTTCCAGAAATGGAAATTCCATCAGGACATGAAGATGACGAAGCAGGAAGTTAAGGAAGAGTACAAGTCTACCGAAGGTGATCCGCAGATAAAAGGCAAGATCAAGCAGAAAATGATGGAAGCATCAAGGCGGCGTATGATGCAGAGCGTACCCCAGGCGGACGTGGTCATCACCAACCCGACCCATTATGCCGTGGCGCTTAAGTATGATAAAGAGATAGCGCCTGCGCCTTATGTGGTAGCAAAGGGTGTTGATTATATGGCACAGAAGATAAAAGAGATAGCAAGGGAAAGTGACGTGCAGATAAGCGAAAACAAACCCCTTGCGAGAGCGCTTTATTCCAATGTGGAAATAGGAGAGCAGATCCCCGAAGAACTGTATGTGGCTGTAGCCGAAGTGCTGGCTGCCGTATACAAGGCTACGGGAAGAGTATAGAAAACTGAAAGGAGGGGCATGATATGATCAAAAAGATCAC
This sequence comes from Lachnospiraceae bacterium, assembly GCA_016281335.1. Taxonomy (GTDB): domain Bacteria; phylum Bacillota; class Clostridia; order Lachnospirales; family Lachnospiraceae; genus NK4A136. The sequence goes on from JAEEIK010000143.1 coordinate 61,617, forward strand.
GGGCGATGCTGTCGTAGGCATCTATATACTTGCAGCCTTTGTCATGTTCATAGTTCCTATTCCGAGTTTTCTGCTGGACGTGCTGCTGGCGATCAACATGTCCGTTGCATTCTCTGTTCTGTTCTCGACCATGTTTTCCCTTGAAGTGCTGGATATGTCTTTCTATCCTACCATTTTGCTGTTTACCACGGTATTCCGTATCGCTCTGAACATTTCTTCGACCAGACTGATACTTTCTACCGGCGATCCCGGCGTAGTGGTCACGACCTTCGGACAGTTCGTGGGCGGCGGTGATCTGATAATGGGTGTCATCGTCTTTGCCATCCTGCTGATCGTGCAGTTCATGGTCATTAACAAAGGTTCCGAACGTGTGGCTGAAGTAACAGCCAGGTTCACCTTGGACGCTATGCCCGGTAAGCAGATGGCTATTGATGCCGACCTGAATACCGGAGCCATAGATGATGCCGAGGCGAAGAGGCGCAGGGATAAGATACAGGAAGAAGCAAGTTTCTTCGGTTCCATGGACGGTGCCGTGAAATACGTTAAAGGAGATGCGACAGCCGGTCTCATCATTACAGCTGTAAACCTTGTGGGCGGTATTGCCATGGGTATGACCAGGCGCGGTCAGAGTTTTTCGGATGCGCTTAATACCTACGGTGTGCTTACCATAGGTGATGGTCTGGTCAGCGCCATACCCTCGCTGTTGATATCTCTGTCAACAGGTATATTGGTGACCAAGGGATCCAAGAGCGCCGATTTCGGAAATGCGCTTCTTTCGCAGCTGTTCACCCTTCCTAAGTCTTTATACTTTGTGGGGGCTACCTTGATAGCGCTTAGTTTCACCCCGCTGCCGTTCCTGATCTATTGTCCGCTGGGTATCATATTCATACTGGTGGGACGCAGGATGTCATCACAGATGAAGACTGCCGGCATCGAGCAGAAAGTGGAAGAGGAAGAGATTGCGGAGGCAGAGGAAATACGTCGTCCGGAGAATGTTACTTCGCTACTGCAGGTCGATCCTATAGAACTGGAATTCGGATATGGTATAATACCCTTGGCGGATGCGGCTCAGGGCGGTGACCTTCTGGACAGAGTTGTCATGATAAGAAGGCAGATAGCTCTGGAACTCGGTACCGTTGTGCCGATCATCAGATTGCGAGATAATATACAGCTGAATCCGAACCAGTACATCATAAAGATCAAGGGTATACAGACAAGTGTCGGAGAGATACTCTTCAATCACTATCTGGCAATGAACCCGGGTTATGTGGAAGAGGAGATAGCCGGAATACCGACGATAGAGCCGTCCTTTAAACTTCCTGCTCTGTGGATCACGGAGGGGCAGAGGGAAAGAGCTGAATCCGTAGGTTACACCGTAGTGGATCCTCCTTCGATAATCGCAACACATCTGACCGAAGTGATAAGACAGCATATAGCGGAATTGCTGACCAGACAGGATGTGCAGACTCTGGTGGATAATCTGAAAGAGAGCAATCCTTCCATAGTTGAGGAACTGGTTCCCAAGCTGCTGGGTCTGGGCGAGATACAGAAAGTATTGCAGAATCTGCTTTCGGAAGGCATATCCATAAGAGACCTGCTTACCATATTTGAATCACTTGCCGATCATGCTACGGTAACGAGAGATACTGATCTGCTTACTGAATATGTAAGACAGTCACTTAAGAGGGCTATTTCCAACAAGTACTTTGCCGGTGAATCTACGGTAAGCGTGGTCACTCTTGATCCTAAGCTGGAACAGGAGATCATGGGAAGCGTTAAGCAATCTGAGCAGGGAGCTTACATTACTCTTGATCCCGAGCGCATCAAGAGCATGATCGAAAGTGTAAGAAAAGAAACCGGAAAACTGACGGATATGGGAAAGAGCGCGATAGTGCTGACTTCGCCTATCGTTCGTATGTATTTTAAACGGCTGACGGAGGATTATTTCTCCGATCTGGTCGTGGTATCATATAATGAAGTGGAGTCCGATGTGGAACTGCAGAGCGTCGGAATGGTGAGTGCGTAAATGGTTATCAAGAAATTTCAGGCAAAAACCGAAGCAGAGGCGATAGTTCTTGCAAAGAAGGAACTTGGAGATGACATTACCGTAATACATTCCAGGAATGTCAAGCCCAAGGGTTTCTTTTCGTTTTTTAAGAAGATGCTGGTGGAGATCACCGTTGCAAAAGACGAAGAAAATGTTAAGAGCGAGAAGGATAATATCAAAGAAGGTGTGGCAGCCATCGATGCCGCAAGAGCGGCTGCAGAGGAAAAGGCAGCGACCGTAAAATCTGCAGCGCCGAAGCCGGAGAAAGCGAAAAACGAAGTTAATGCTTCAGCCGATGCGGAAAAGCGCGCAGTGGAAGCCAGACTCGACAATATACAGAATCTTCTGGAACAAAAACTTTCGGTACAGGAAAAAGAAAAGAAGGCCGAGCCCGAAAAGAATGTAAAGCAGGAAGCGGATGACTTAAAGACCAAAGAACTTATGGACTTTACGAAACTTCTGTATAACACGCTGATCGATAATGAGGTTGATGAGAAATTTGCCAACGAGCTGATAGGCGAAGTAGAGCAGAATTTCGGCAGCAATGTGAATGTTGAACATATACTTTCACACATCTATCAGAAAGTGATACTGAAATTCGGTAAGCCCGAGACCATCGAGCCTGCAGAGCGGAATGCCAAGGCGGTGTTCTTCATAGGACCCACCGGTGTCGGAAAAACAACTACGCTGGCAAAACTGGCGAGCCGCTTCAAATTGACCGATAATAAACGTATAGCCTTGTTTACAACGGATACCTACAGGATATCCGCAACGGACCAGTTAAAGACCTATGCGAATATCATGGGAGTGCCTTTCCACGTGATATATACGCCGGAGGAACTGGTGGAAGAGTATGAGAGGTATAAGGATTATGACTATATCCTTATAGATACCGCAGGACATTCGCCGCATAATACCGAGCAGAAAGAGGATATGGAGAAGTTCATCCATGTGCTCGAAGGTGTGGCCCAGACCGAGAATTATCTGGTGCTCAGCGCTACCACGAAGTATAAAGATCTGCTGAAGATCTGTGACGTATACAGAGAGATGACGGGATACAGGCTTATCTTTACCAAGCTTGATGAGACCGAATGCCACGGTAACCTCTTAAACGTGCGCATGCATACCATGGCACCCATGAGCTATGTAACCAACGGACAGAACGTACCTGACGATATAGAAGTTTTCAATCCGCAGAATGCCGTAAAGCGTCTGCTGGGAGGGTGAGTAATTGGATCAGGCTGAACAGTTAAGAAACCGCATAAAGACCGGTGGTAAGACTTCCAGACCGCTGGCCCGTGTTATGACAGTGACCTCAGGCAAAGGCGGCGTGGGTAAGTCAAACACGGCCATTAATCTTGCCCTGCATTTCAAGAAACTGGGCAAGCGCGTGATAATACTGGATGCGGATTTCGGGCTTGCCAATATCGAGATAATGTTCGGCACAGTTCCGAAGCATAATCTGTCCGACCTTATATACCAGGGTAAATCCATCACCGAGATCATCACCTGGGGGCCGGGAGATGTGGGCTTCATCTCAGGAGGTTCGGGTATTGCAGGCCTTTCCAATCTCGGACGTGAATATCTCACTTATATAATTCAGAATCTTGCACAGCTGGATGCCATAGCCGATGTGATCATCATTGATACCGGAGCAGGCATAGCCGATGCGGTACTGGAGTTCCTGGTGGCAAGCGGAGAGATATTGCTGATCACTACGCCGGAACCCACATCGATCACTGATTCCTATTCACTCTTAAAAGCGCTTAACAGACATCCGAGATTTTCGAGAGAAAACTCACAGATCAAGGTGATCGCCAACAGAGTAGAGAATCCCGAAGAAGGCAGGAGCCTGTATAATAAGCTGAACGCGGTGGTAGGACGTTTTCTCGGCTTACCGCTGGAATATATGGGGGCCGTGCCTCAGGATAAATATCTGGCCCAGGCGGTAATGCAGCAGAAGCCGGTTTCCCTTGAGCATCCGAATGCAAAGAGCGCCATGGCTTATCAGGAGATAGCCATGAAACTCATGAACATGGAAACCGAAGGAAAGATAAAGAAAAGGGGGATGGCCGCATTTTTCTCGCACATCGTGGCCAATAAGAAGACAGTATGATCGATATAGAAGATGTGGTAAGGCCCGGCGACCGCTGTGATTTCGAGACCATACCTGACAAATTCGCAAAAGATATAGAGGGTGAGAAGAAGTACTACATCACCAAGGTATACGATGTTAATGATGACGGCACCGTTTCTCTTGTGATGCCTCTTGACAAGACCAAACTCGTAGTACTTTCCGAAGGAGAGGAGTATGATCTGTATTTTTATGCAGGAAAAGGCATCTACGCATGTCGCGGCAGGGTAGTCGGCCGCCTCAAAGACGATAACAATATCCCGGTTGCCGTTGTGGAAACGCTGACGGAGCTTAAGAAACACCAGAGACGTGAATACTACCGCTATACCTGCGTGGTCGGCATGACCACGAGACAGCTTCCGGACTGGGAAGAGAAAGATTTCATGGAACATAACAGGCTGGATGTTCTCGCCGAATGCAAGGAAAAGAGCGTCATAGTCGATATCAGCGGCGGAGGAGTGCGTTTCGTGTCTGCCGAGGATTACGAACCCGGAAAGCTGGTCAACTGCATCTTTGTACTCCAGACCAAGGGCATCAACAAGACGCATAATCTGGTAATGCGTATCCTTTCCGTGACTCCGGTTCCCAACAATGCAGGTAACAAGGAATACCGTGGACAGTTCATCTATATCGAGAACGGCGAACGCGAAGAGATCATCAGCTTCATCTTTGAAGAGGAACGCCGCATACGTGCCAAGATGAACGGATATTGATTTATAAGAATCCCCCATTTATATGATGAATAATATAAAAGCTTGTGGTACAATATACACTGATGTGCCATGAGCTTTTTTATATAAAAAAGTACGGAAAGAAGGAAAAACGAGCAGGAGGAGAAAGATAATGAAGAAGAGACTGAGCAGGGGAATAGCATTCCTGATGATGATCATCATGATGCTGTCAAACGTCAATCTGCCGGTGTATGCGTCCGGGACCGATACAGAAACCGAAACGGAAGCTGTATTGGAAGATGATACTGTGGCAGCTGACGAGGAAGAGGCGGCAGTGGAAGAGACCGTAGTTGATGATGAAAATGTTTTCGAGGAGAAACAGGGAGCTGCGGCTCCAAAAGTATACTTAAGCGGCGGTATATTCGGAGATCGTTTGGTAAAAGGGGTAACTGAACTGAATGAAGGCGAGACAGTAAAGAATGTCGCCGGGACTGACGATTATGCATCTTACAATGAAGGTGTATTGGTCCTGGATAGTGTACTGCTTCACTCCAATATTAATGAAATGACAGCATATTCCTTTGGAAAATCCGGGGAAAAGCATGCATGCATATATGCGGAGGGTGATCTGACGATAGAGCTGGATGAAGAGCTGCTTATATATCTGGATGAGAAACAGGAGGCTCTTCCTGAATACAGTTACGGTATTTACGTTACCGGTAATCTCACTATTATAAATAAATATGCTGCAAGCGGTTTATCAATAGGACAAAAAGGCGGTATTTCTGCTACTAAAGAGTCTGCTGCGATATATTGCGGAGGAAGACTTTTGCTCCAAGACCTCGCTCATTATGATGATGTGGATATTGTTCTGTCGGGAGGCAGCGTCAGTTCCTCAGAGATAAATAAAAAAACAGCGGTTAACGGATACGGTATATATGCAGATGGCGGAATAACCGTCGAAGGTATTGATTTACAGATAGACCAAAGCAAAAATGTATATGCAAAAAAAGGTCTTGCAAGCAATCACGCTATCTATACCGGCAGCGGTATGTCTATTGTCAATCCGGGTAAAGTAGAGATAGATAAAGTATATGCAGAATCTGAAGATACGGCAGAAGCATACGGGATAAGCGGAGCAGGTTCACTGAGCGGAACAATAACCTATGCGAACGAAGCTCTTGAAACAAATACCGGAGCAGCAAAGAAGGTCAAATCGGAAAAGAGCTTTATTGAGAACGGTTTCACTTCGGTTATGTTTGAAAAATCCATGGGCGACGGCAGAGTATTCCATGGCGGAGAGCATCCGCTGCGTATTGGTAAAGGTGAAACAAGCGGATTTGAGTATTCATGGAAAGACAAGAAAGACTTTACAAACAGTATTGTTTTTGTTGCGTATAAGGTAGATGATTTCACTCCCGAGGCTATACTGGATGCCAGAAGTAAAGGACCGGATACCACGGTGCTCGGGTTCGATAAAAATATCGGTCAGGTTGGTCCTTATGATATGGACACAGGACTGAAAATATCGGGACTGGATACGGGAAAAGCTTTTCTTGCGGCTTACAATATCAAGGATTTAAATGACTATCTGAATAATGACGGAATTACCGGAGAGCAGCTGTATGCAAAGAATATCCTGACTTCCAGGGTATTTGTGGAAGTCAGCGAAGAAGGAGTGAATGACGAGAAAGATCCCGGAGAAGTTGAAGAAGTGGAGTTTTGGCGCCCCGGCCCTGATGTTTGGTATGATGCGGAAGACCCGTGCCAGATGATAAAGGGAAAGACATCATCAGAGTATTTATATTATTTCCCTAATAATTCGGAAAAAGAAGATGTGATCTTCCTGGCATATGAGGTGGAAGATTTTGAGACGGCTACCATAGTTGCAGCTATGGCTGAGGGGCCGACGGAGGATTTCTTTGATTTTCAAAAAACGGTAGATCCGAATGGGCCGGGTGGAGAATGTGATAATCTGATCATGACACCGCTAAAGACCGGAAAGGCAATAGTATGTGCATTCCGCATCAGCAGCTATCAGGCATATAAAGAAGGCGCGATAAACGCTTCCGAACTTGCGGGAAGAAATCTGCTCATATCCAAGATGTATGTGGAGGTTACAGAAGGAAGACAGTTTACGCTTCATATGAACGGCGGACGTTTTCTGAATAAGGAAGATATCGATCTTTTTAACGCGATAGTCAATGATTATAATTATGTTAATGTTTCATGGCAGGAGATGGTCTACGACCGCGGATCTGAAAGCATAACTTTGGTGACCGATCCGGATTGCAGCTGGAATACTTTAAACTATTATGTTACGGAAGCTTGCGAAAGATCAGGATGGGCTTTCCGCTATGGTCAGGTATACCGGAGTAATGAATATCAACTCTCTTATCTTACACATGATGGGGCAATAAGCGATAGTGATAAGAATTCGCTGCCAACCCTTTATCTGTCAGTGCCTGAGGATATTAAAGATATATACCTTGCATGGAGACCCGCCGATAATAAAGAGATATATTTTGATGCAGATGGCGGTAGTATTAATATGCCTGAAGGGATGGTTTTGATGCCGCCTTCCGGAAAATACACCGCGCCCGGGTATTCTAAACTGATACTTCCTGAAGCACATAAGGAGGGGTATGTTTTTGAAGGCTGGTTTGTAGAGCATGCCGCTGCCGATAGTGATTATGAATATAGTATTTTTGGCGGAGGAGACTTTTTTGTAGAGAATGGCATGCATTTTATTGCCAGATACAGAGAAATCAGGGAAGAACTGACAATAAGTACTGCTTTTAAACCTGCAGAGATGGTACACGCGGGAGATTCGGTCAATGACATAGGAAATATTGCGTGGGAAAGCGGAGCTGCTGTAACGCCCAATGATATAGGGATGATTGAGCTTCAGGCAATTTTGACTGCCGTGGATGCAGATTACACCAACAAAATCGGCAGAGTATATAATGCAGCGTATAACGGAGATTATTTTGAGAATGATTCCGTTTACTATGTTTTATACAAGGTGAGTTTGAGTAGTGGATATATACTGGATCCCACATCATCCGTTGTTAAGATCAATAATTCCGTCGTTCCGTGGATCGGAAGATGGGAAGAACAGGGACATGGCTTGAGTTACATAGTGTATGCCTTCAATCCCTTTACCCTTGGAACAGTACCTGAGTATGAGTTGAGCTTTGACCTGGGCGGAAAAGGGGCGCTGCCGGAAGGCATAGAAAGCAAGTATAGCTTTAAGTACGGTCAGACCATAGCTTCACTGTTGTCGGAAGACGAAATAGATAAGCTGGATAAGCTTACTTATACAGATACTTCGGACGGTAAAACATATAAGGCTGTCTGGTATGCAGGGACCGTTATGGATGATGAAGACAGGCTTGACAGCATTGCAGGATATCCCTTAAATAAAGCGACAGGAAATGTTACGCTGCATGCAGCCTGGGTTTTGGATAAACGACTGGATAGTTCCGTGATCAGCATTAAGAGACCCCTTCCCGATACTACCGTAAACAATAATCTGTATAACTATCTGGAAGGCAGTAATGCGGATGTAAGCTGGTCGCTTGAAAAACAGGATCCTTACGGATACGCGATATATACCGATGAGAAAATGGATTCAAAGCATCGGGTTGAATATGGCAGTAAGTTAGAAGCAAATGTCACATATTATGCAAAGATGGATATCGCTGTGAATCCGGCGTCAGGATATCATATAGATCCGGAGCATCTTCCGACCTTCGTTGTGAACGATGAGCCGGTGCAGGTATCCGAAACAGCTTATTACAATATCCTTGGTGAAAAGATAAGCATATACTGCTTTGTGTATAAGTTTACCCCTGTAAAGAAAGAATACAGCGTCACACTTGATATGAACCGTCCTGACGGGAAGGAAGAATCTTATACCATAAGCGGTATCCCCGGCGGTACTTATATTGAAGGAGCCCTTAATATGGGACTTGCGCTTCTTCTGGAAAAGAAAGACCTTAGCTTCAATGATTATCAAAAACTGAATCAGGAGTATGCAAACAAGGCGAAGTTTTGGAGTGATCATCCGTTTGTAAGTGAGGAATGTGGCGGCTTCAGCTCCAGAACCAAAGTGGGGATGAAAGCGTCATACCACGATGCGGATGAATACTATCAGGATAGCATTGTATTACGAAATTATACTGTGGATACGGATCTGACACTCTATCTTATGTGGGAGAAAAAGATCGAAAGCATTGTGGTTCAAAAACTTCCCGTACCTAAATGCGGATATAAAACACAGATTGTAGCCGATAAGCAGCAGAATACTCCGGCTATCGGAGAGGCAGATGGTTATAAGATATTTGTCGGAAGCGGTTTCAGTACAGCTTGCTGCTGGGTAAATTCCACAGATCACACAAAATGGATAAATGACGGCAACGAAACGGAATTCGAGGAAGGAACGGAATATACCCTTAAGCTGAGCATAAATATTAACGGAAGCGATGCAACCTTTGGCAGCTATATCTGCAAGGATACAAAACTGATATGTTTCGGGAAGGAGTATACCGGCACTGAAGAGGATGAGAAACTGGTATTCTATATCCCTGTTAAAGCGGAACACTTATGTGATGATGCCAACGGGCTCAAAGAGGAAGACAGGGTAGAGCCTGACTGCGAGAATGACGGATCATATACACTTGTGAGAAAGTTCACCTGTGCCGGATGCGGCCAGCAGGTCGATGACAGGGTCGAGAATATCGTGATCCCCAGGCTTGGTCATAAATGGGGAGAATGGGTCAAGACTAAAGTTTCCACCGAGTCCGAAGAAGGAGTGGAGCAGAGAGTCTGCAAAAATGATCCATCCCATGTGGAGACACGGGCTATCCCGATAAAGGTTCATGTGCATAAGCTTACCTTTGTTCCCGCAAAGGAGGCTACGGAAACGGAAGACGGAAATATAGCATATTATGTATGCGATGTCTGTGGAAAGTTCTATTCCGATGCAGCAGGTAAGAATATGATAACAGCAGATAGTGTAGTAATACCTGCAAAGAATAAGACTAATGAAAATCCCGAAGATCCCGAGGCACCGGAAGCAAACGCGGTTACTCTCAGCGAGAACAAAGTCGAGTTAAAGATCGGCGAAAGCAAGAAACTGCTTGCGATCATTGAACCTGATGACGCAAAGGAGACAACGCTTAGCTGGATCAGCAGCAACGATAAAATAGTTACGGTCGATAAGGACGGCAATATAAAAGGCGTTTGGTTTGGAAACGCAAAGGTGACGGTGACTACGGCTAACGGCAAGAGCGCAGTCTGCGATGTTACGGTACTCAAGGCCTTTGATACAGACAATGAAGAGAATGTAAAGATATCGCCCGAAGATATGGACAGCTATGTGGTGCCTGAGAAGCAGGAGCATAAGCCGGCCACACCCAAGCCTGTAAGTGCAAAGCTTAAAGACGGGACTGAAGTAAAGGTAAGCGTATCCGTAAACTATATGAACGCCGTAACTTACACGGGTAAAGCCATAGATCCGGTGAAGGATCTCGGCGTCGAATTCGAACTTCAGGATATACTTGATAAGGCAGGGGTTTCCAAAGTAGCGCAAAATGAAATCTTCAAAGTCAGCTACAAGAGCAAGAACAATAAGAAGGCAGGAAAGGATACCGCAAGCTTCTATGCAAAGATTTCTCTTGTGAAGAATGCAAAGAAGAAGTTCAAGCTGACCAAGGATCAGGAGAAGAACCTGAAAGCCATCCTTAAAGCAGAGAACAAGGAACTTAAGAATAGCAAGATAAGCTACACCATCAACAAAGCGTCAATGCTTGATCTTTCGGAAGTAAAGCTTCATACGAAGATACAGAAGGACGGAAGCCTGAAGCTTACTGCTAAGGAGACTATTAAGGGCTTTAAGAACATTAAGGTCAAATTTAAGGCAGATGATAAAAAGGCTCAGAAGATCAGCGCAAAGACAGGATACAGTTATAAGGTGACTGATGCCGCGAAGTGCAGGGTAAAGATCACGGGTAATACCAACTTTACCGGCAGTATTACGGTAACGGCCGAAAAATGATCTGAAGAGGAAGATATGGATCTGAGTATTCAGGTAAAACAGTTAGGGAAGAAGGGGAGGCATATAATGCCTCTGCTTCTTCATTATAACAAATGTCCGGAAACGGTGAGAGAGCTGATCGAAGAGACAGTAAAGCTAATGGTATCGGGTTTTGTCGAAAAGCTAAAAGCCGTGAAGGAAGGAAAGCTGCCGGAGAGTCTGTCGGAAGAAAAGATCACAGCCATGGCAGAAATAGGAAAGATTGCTTTCGGAGATATCTGGAACGAAAAAGAACCGGATGAAGAGAAAGCGATAGCTATTGCTTTGCAGGCTTATGCTGACGGGATTGTACGTGTGTTTGTGAACGGGCAGGAAGCGGAGTATACGGAGGCAGACGCAAAGCTTGAATTAAAAGACAAAGATGAGATCACTTTTGTACGTCTGGCAATGCTGGCGGGAAGGATGTTTTAGGTAGATCAAAATGTAAAGGGGGTATGTATGGACGAGCAGGAACGAAGCAGGGTCATTACGGAGATCGACAGGGAATTCAAAGCCGCAGATGAAGCACTGGTAAAGTCGCTGGATCCGGATATCAGGGATTATATTCATTATTGTGATGATTACAAGAATTATTACAAAGCATATCCTGATCTGGATATGAGCAAGAATCAGTTCCGGACAGGACTGATCAGTCATCTGAAGGACAAGAAAAGTCCGTCCGGATATTTCCAAAAACATATCAGTAAATTCAAGGATTTTATTTCAAAGGAATTAATTCCGTATTTTTATAAAAGCATAGACAGTATACCGCTGTGGCAGTCTGACTATAACAGTTATGCCAGAAGATCCTATCGCAGCAGGAGTAACCTTCTTCGAGGACTTGACAGGATAGGAGAGATACTGCTGGATTACCGGAAAATCAGCAATTACAAGCTTGATGCTTACTCGCTGATCACTTATGAAGCCGCGGATGAACGTATGCGCGCTTATCTGGACAGAGAGTACCGCGCCTTTGAGGGAATGTACTATATTGCGGCAAAGCTGGATGAAGGCGATGCAAAGCTCGAGGATATACTGGAAGGCATCTTTTACCGTGATGAGGGCAGGATGAGGACGGAATACATCCGTGCCATCATGATGAGCCATAACGAAAAGATGTATGAGCTGCTGGGTAAGACTTTGATCGCAGCCAGGCTTTCCGAGGGACTCAGACAAGCCATATGTGAGAATATGGATTACGGAACCGAAGAAGCTTTCCGTTATATGTTAAATATCGTAACAGAGAACGATCTGATCCGCTTCTCTTCCGTAAAGCGCGCATTTTATGTATTTACCGGCCTGGGTTATGCGGATGTTAAGGATATGGACAGGATCAGCGCTAAGCATCTGGAACTGATACGTCAGGCTCTGTCCGATAAGGCAAAGACAGAAGAAATGCTTAAGACTGAGGACAGCATGCAGATCTATCTGGGACTCTGGGCTATAGGACTTTACGATATAGATCCCGCCCTGGAGAGAGCAGAGAAACTGTGCAATGAAGGAAGCAGTCATCAGAGACTTACGGCCTGTTTTTTCCTGGCATATACGAATGTACCCTATGCGGATAAAAACGTGCTCGTAAACCGCATGCTGAAAGAATACAGGGATGATAAAGAGATACTTGCGCTGCTGATGCATATCTTTATGCGCGGTTACCGCGACAGAATAAGAAAGGCAATATTTGAGGGGCAGGTCTCACGTTACAGACAAAATGAGGAGTATAAAAAGAGAGGCTTTGTTCCTTGGAATGATTTCTTTACAAGCGAAGAGGAGTGCAGGGAGTATCATGAGCTTCTTATGGAACTCTATGAGGAAGTGCCGAAAAAGGGCCTTGAGTTCAATCCCTGCGTTTTCCCCTGGAATACGGAGTCACTAAACCGCTCTGCAATAGTAAGCAGGATAGTATACTGCGCCAGTGCCTTAAGGGATAAAAAGCTTATGGCTGATGCTGCCGCAATGCTTAAGGATATATCAGTTGCCGGTTATGGCAGTGACAGAGAGAACTCCATGGAACTGCTGCTTAGAGAACCGGATACCCCGGAACTGCTGGATGCGCTGACTGAATCAATTGCCGATGCGGAGACCTATACGAGAAATGCCGCCTATCAGCTGTTAAAACAGGAACTGGATTCAGACAGGAGCATGTTAAGTCCGGAGATAGCTGCGCTTGCGGGAAGGCTACCGGAGAGATGTTATGAGCGGCTGGAAGCGATGCTCCGCCTTAAGAAAGAGGATCTTCGCAATAATGTCATAAGCTTCTTAAAGACCAGAGAAGCCGAAGCAATGTTTGAGATGCTTAAGCGACTTTTATCCGACAGTAAAGAAGAGAAGGTGACAGCGGCGCTGGATATCATGCTGTATCTTCGGGACAGTAAAGATCCGCTGTTTGAGCAGGCTAAAGAATTGCTGCCGCTTGTTAAGGATCCGACTTCCAAAGAGAAGGTACTTATCAATGAGATAAGCGGGACTGCAGCAGAGGCAAGGACGGAAGCAAAAGATTTTTATGACGAAAAAGCGGAATATGAGCCGGTGATCGACGAAGCGTATCTTGCGGAGTGCGCCGAAGCATATATGCAGGTATTTCCGGAAGCTAAAGTGGGAGACGTACTGCCTCAGGCACCCAAAGGATTGAAGGCTGCTGCCGCCAAAATAAAAAAAGCCGTGGCGGGAAATGCCACGGAAAAGCAGGATGTGGAGGTGCTTAACAAACTGGACGAGCTCATTGAGGCAAATAAGGATCGGGAATATAACAATTACAACGGACCGGTTCTATTAAGAAACGTGCTTGGCAACGAGTGGACAGACGGAAAGATAGGAGAACTGGCATTTAAAGAACTGTGGGAGGATTTTTATGAGAAAAATATGACTCCCGAACAGGCGATACGTATAGACCTGAGGTATTCTTCTTATTATCTGTATAAGTCTACGATCACGGGACTGGCGGAACATTTTCAGCCTTTTATTTCCAATGTACTTGGGGGAGCTGATCCTAAATACCGCGGACTGAAGCTAAGATATCCGGAACATATCCGTAAGATACTGTCTCATTGTGCCGGAAAAGCGTATAAAGCTAAGAGTGAGCTCAGACCGAAGATCGCAGCCTGCTTTGCTTATTATGTCTGTAACTGTAAGGACAGTCTGGTATATGAATATAAGGCGGATAAGGAAACACAGGACTGGACCAGAAGAAATATGGACAAGGATAAGCTGTATTCGAAAGCATTTACCGAGCTGCCTTTTACAAGCAGCCTATTGGTCGGGCTTTCCAAGGATGTGAGAAATTTCCCGATCATGTACGAATTCAGTGAGAAAGTATATAAAAAGATCCTGGGCCTGCAGACCGGCGAACCCGCATACTATGCAAGGGATAAGAGGCTTTTCTATACACCGCTGCTGGGAGATTATATCGGAGCTGTAGTGGCAGGATATATTTCAAAAGATTTTATGTATAAAAAGATACTGGATGGGGCGCTGCTGGATGATACCCTTGATAAGATATCCTCGCTGATCTGCTGTGTGCGTGAGGCAGACCGCAGCATCTCTACGAGACAGCGATACTCAAATACCGCATACAAGCAGCGTTCTGCGCTTGAGAACTTATTTAAGAAGAAATATGACGAGATCGATTTGAACACGCTCTCTGAGACAGACAGAAAAAAGCTTGAACTTGCGGGGGAATGTTATGAAAATATCACACCGCTTGTTCTTGATCGTGAACTGGTACGCGGGGATAGCGAAACAGAGTATTCAAAAGCATTATGTTCAATGAAAAGGATATATGGCCTGAAGTATTTTGTGAGGATATTGCTGGCACTGGGAAATGATACGCTGGACAGGTCCGTATATTACTATTATTACAGTTACGGAAACAGGGTGATATCAAAAAAAGAGAGTCTGTCACATTTGTTGTCAGTGTGTATTCCCGATCCTAAGGAGGGGGATGAGAAGGAACAGGCTCATGAGCTTAAGAAGCTGATAAAGGGAACGGATATCAAAGAGGCGCGTCTGATCGAAGCAGGACTGTATTCGCCGGAATGGCTGCCGGTGATCAATGAGTACCTGGGCTGGGAAGGCTTTATATCGGGCTGCTATTATTTCATGGCGCATATGAATGAAAAATTCGACAACAAGAGGGCGGCTATGATCGCAAAATACACGCCGCTTACGGAAGATGAGCTGAATATCGGTGCCTTTGATATAGACTGGTTTAAGGAGGTATATAAGCTGCTCGGTGATAAACGTTTTAACGAGATATATAAGGCGGCAAAATATATCTCCGACGGCGCAAAGCACACGAGGGCGAGAAAGTATTCCGATGCCGCCTGCGGAAAGATGGACGCTAAAGAAACGGAGAAACAGATTGAAGATAAGCGTAATAAGGATCTGCTGATGGCATATGCGCTGATACCGGCAAAGAGTAAGGAGATCAAGGACCGATACGCCTTTATACAGAAATTCCTGAAAGGCTCCAAACAGTTCGGGGCGCAGAGAAGGGCCAGTGAAAAAGCTGCGTCGGAAATGGCGGTTAAGAATCTGGCCAAATCATCAGGTTATGAAGATGATACCAGGTTCATTCTCAAAATGGAGCGGGAGATTTCTTCGGAACTGCTTGGCTTCTTTAAGCCTCATGCCGTCGGGGAATACAGTCTGTATCTTGAAGCCGACGGGGAAGGAAAGCTAAGCCTGGTTGCTGAGAAGGCGGGGAAGGCGTTGAAATCCCTTCCCGCAGCAATAAAGAAGGATGAGTATGTCCTTGATATACAGGAAGCGAAGAAGACTTTTACCGAGCAATACCGCAGGACAAAGCAGATGCTGGAAGAGGCTATGGAGAACGAGACGCAGTATCTGGCGGAAGAAATCCTGGATATGAGCGGTGATCCTGTTTCGGGATCGATAGCGGGTAAGCTGCTGTATAAACAGGCTGACGGAGATTTCTTCGGCTTTGCAGCGGATATCAAAGAGGCAGGCTTTAAAGCGGATGAGCGCTTTCTGGTTGCGCATCCGTATCAGCTGTTTAAAGCAGGAAGATGGCATGAGTTCCAGAAGCTCTGTTTCGAGAAGGAGATCAGACAGCCCTTTAAGCAGATATTCCGTGAGCTGTATATAAAGACTGATGATGAGATGCAGCAGCTAAGGAGCGAACGCTATGCAGGCAACCAGATCAATCCGAAGATCACAGTCGGAGCCTTAAGGAGCCGCAGATGGATAGCGGATGCGGAAGAAGGTCTGCAGAAGGTATATTATAAAGAGAACCTGATCGCTACGATCTATGCCCTGGCAGACTGGTTCTCGCCCAGTGATATCGAAGCACCGACTCTGGAATGGGTTGCTTTCTATGACAGGAAGAGTTTTAAGGAGAAACCCATAAGTGAGATACCGGATATAATATTCTCAGAGGTCATGCGTGATGTGGATATGGCAGTCAGCGTAGCCCATGCCGGAGAGATAGACCCGGAGATGTCACATTCGACCATAGAGATGAGGAAGGCCATAGCGGAGTTTGTGATCCCCATGTTCAAACTGAAGAATGTGACATTTACGGATTCCCATGCACTGATCAAGGGAGAACGGGGGAACTACAGTGTGCACCTCGGCAGCGGAGTGATACATCAGGAAGGGGGACCGATGATCAACGTGCTTCCGGTACATTCGCAACACCGCGGGCGCATATTCCTGCCCTTTGTGGATGATGATCCGAAGACCGCCGAAGTACTTTCAAAGATCATATTCTTTGCCGAAGATCAGAAGATCAAAGATCCTTATATCCTGGACCAGCTTGTATAAGCTGAAAATATATAAAAATATTTTTTCCGGCATAGTGTAAACCGTATAAATAAAAAAATGTCAACCTCAAAAAAACGAGAGCTTGGCATTTTTTTAATGTGAGGGAATATATTATGTAAAATATGGTTACATAAGTGAGTCTTGAAGAACACTTCAGTGTTTCACAAAGCCTTGAAATAGCTGAAAATAATGTATAAACTACACTAGGATTGGGGGAAACATGCCCCTCATCAGTCGCCTGCGGCGACAGCTTCTCCCCGGTGGGGAGAAGCCTTAAAAGCCGGTTGAATTGCCGAAAGGAAAGCAGATAATAAATTGACCGGCACAAGAGGAAATGGTATACTGATGCAGGATGATAAGTACAAAAAGTTAATAGCGGTAATGATCTGCGTCGGCTGTATCTGTGTGCTTTCGGTGTTCTGTTCGCTGTTGCAGCTCCAGAATATGAAACACATGGAAAACAGGATGACTTTTATGGAGAACATGCTGCTTGCCATGAACAGGATCGATCCCGGGGACAAGTCTGCGGAAGAAGTGATACGTATGAATGCAGATGGGACCCTGGAGCCTGAACAGTATGCAGACAGCGCTGATGTAGTGGAAGTGGAGCAGGACATCAATATGTCAGGGGCTAAGGCTTCTGCCGGTGAATATGATGGCATGACAAAGATATGCCTTACTTTTGATGACGGTCCAAGCATATATACGGATGATATTCTGGATATATTGGACAAGTACGATGTTAAAGCCACGTTCTTTGTGAACGGTAAGGAAGGCTATGACGAGCAGTACAGAAGGATAGTGGCAGAGGGACATACTCTCGGTATGCATTCCTACAGCCATGACTATTCAAAGGTTTATGCGGATCTTGACAGTTTTGCGGATGATCTGTATCAGCTGCACACTTATCTGTACGAACTGACCGGCGTTGATTCCAAGCTATACAGATTTCCCGGCGGCAGTTCCAATAATGCATCCAGGGTGGATATGGCAAGATGCATACAGTATCTGAATGCCAAGGAGATAAGGTATTTTGACTGGAATGTATCATCCGGGGATGCAAGCGGCGGATACAAGAGCGCAGATACCATAGTTTTAAATGTGATGAGCCAGATCAAGGCTCTTGATGCCGATACGATAGTGGTGCTTTTCCATGATGCTTCCGGGAAGAGTACGACCGTAGAGGCGCTGCCTATGATAATAGAAAAGATAAAGGCAATGGACAATACTGTCATATTGCCCATAACTGATGATACAGACGCGATACATCATATCAGCGTTTCCGAATAGGGAGGAAGAAATGGGTTTTTTTCAGAGTTTAAAGGATGATCTTTCAGAGGCCGTGAACGAGCTGATGGAAGAAGAAAACGCTGCGGCAGAGAAAAAAGATATGGAGCCGGATGACGGGCTTCCTAATGATATAGATATCAATGAGATGCTTAAGAACATCGAAGAAGAAATGGGCGGCTTTGTTGAGGATACTGTAAAGGAAGAAGAAAAGAAGCCGGCGCCCTCATCGGTGGATGAGGCGGAAGAAGCGGTGATGGCAGCTCTTATGAAAGAGATGGCTTCACTGGATATGAATACGGATACCGAAGAAGCTGAAGAGGAGAAAGCTGATACCGTCACGGAAGAAGCGGAAGCTGCTGAAGAAAGTGCGGAAATAACGGAAGCAGAAGCGGAAGATACAGAGGCTGAGGAAGATGCGGAGGCCGAGGCAGACGAGCTGCTGAAAGTACTGGATGAACCGCTTCCGGAGCCCAAGGCGGAAACTGAGGCTAAGACAGCGCCTAAGGCACCGGTACAGAAGAGCATAGAAGAGATGCTCAGGGATATACAGCAGCAGGAAGCCGAGATGGCGGCCATGATGGGAACTGCCGTGAAAGAAGAAGCCAAGGCAGAGCCTGAGAGTGCGGAAGAGCAGGCTGCGGAACCTGAGATGCAGGATATCAGTGAAGTTGAAACGGCGGCTGAAGAACCGGCAGTCAGTGAAGATATCGTTGCAGAAGCTGAAGATGTTATAGAGACCGAAGCTGCTGCAGAACCCGAACAGACAGAAGCAGTACAGGAAACTGCAGAAGCAGAGACGGAAGTTAAAGAAGAGATCACGGAAGCCAAGGATCTTGTTGCCGAGGCAGAAGCGGCAGCAATAGCTTCAGTGGAAGCTGAAGCAAAGGCAGCGGAAGAAAAGCCTGCTGAGCCGGAGCCCGTGGCTGCGCCTGTTAAGAAGCGCCGCGCTCCTGCAAGGAGCAGGGTGGCTTCACAGAAGAAAGCCGATGAGGGCATCGAACAGTTAAGCCTTAAGGATGCCGTAGCAGCGCCTAAGGCAAAGAAGGGCATGGAAGGCTTAAGCCAGAGAGCAGTGAGTGATGAAACGGCAATGCTCTCCGAAGGCATGACAATAAAGGGCGACATCTATGCGGACGGAAATATGGACGTATACGGTGTGATAGAAGGAAATGTAGATATAGCCGGTAAGCTGAATATCGCGGGCGTGCTTAACGGAGACTGTCTTGCGAGTGAAGTATATGCCGACGGTGCTGAGATCAACGGAGATATCAGAAGCTTCGGTTCCGTAAAGGTAGGACAGTCAACGGTCATCATCGGTGATGTATTTGCGACAAGCGCAGTGATCGCCGGGGCAGTAAAGGGCGATATAGACGTGAAGGGACCGGTGATACTGGATTCCGCTGCTGTAGTACTCGGAAATATACGTTCACAGTCAGTGCAGATAAGCAACGGCGCAGTAGTGGAAGGCATGTGTTCGCAGGTTTATGCGGAAGTAAGTCCTGCGTCATTTTTTGAGGAGTATAAAAAGGCATCTAAAGAAGCAAAAATAGGATAAATAAACCAAGGAGGCAAACCGGTGAGCAGGATATTACTTAAACTGAGCGGAGAGGCACTTGCCGATAAAGAAAGGCATTATGACGATGAGGTGATCACCGGGATCGCCGAACAGGTCAAAAAGCTTTTAAAGAACGGTGATGAAATAGGAATAGTTATTGGCGGCGGCAATTACTGGAGAGGCCGCAGCAGCAAGAACATAGACAGGACCAAGGCCGATCAGATAGGCATGCTTGCCACGGTAATGAACTGCATCTATGTTTCCGAGATATTCAGGACCGAAGGGATAGATACCCGCATCATGACTCCCTTTGCCTGCTCATCTTTCACCGAGCTTTTTTCCAAAGACAAGGCCATTAGGAACATGAAGAAAAACAGGGTGGTGTTCTTTGCCGGCGGTACAGGACATCCCTATTTCTCGACGGATACCGGCGTGGTACTCAGGGCTGTTGAAGTAGAGGCTGAGGCCATATATCTTGCCAAGTCCATAGACGGTGTATACAGCGCTGATCCTGCCAAGGATAAGAATGCGAAGAAATATAAAGAGATAAGCATACAGGAAGTTATAGATAAAAACCTTCAGGTCGTTGATATGACGGCATCGATACTTGCAAGAGATAACAAAATGCCGATGAAGGTATTTGACCTGACGGAAAAGGACAGTATAATAAAGGCTATGAGCAAAGATTTTAACGGTACCACAATAACAGTTTAAAGGAGGAAGGGCAAAGATGGATGACAGGATCAAGGTTTATGAGGAAAAGATGCAGAAGGCATATGATTTTCTTCTTTCCGATCTCTCGACGATACGTGCGGGAAGAGCTAACCCCCATGTGCTGGACAAGATAAGGGTGGATTATTACGGAACACCCACTCCGCTTCAGCAGGTAGGAAATATCACGGTTCCCGAACCCAGAATGCTCCAGATAGCTCCCTGGGAGAAGAAGCTGATAAAGGATATAGAGAAAGCCATCCTTGCTTCCGATGTGGGGATCACTCCTACAAATGACGGGGCCGTAATACGTCTCGTTTTCCCGGAACTTACCGAGGAACGCAGAAAAGAACTGGTCAAGGATGTAAAGAAGAAAGGCGAAGAAGGCAAGGTTGCGATCCGTAACATCAGAAGAGACGGAAACGAAGCCTTCAAGAAGCTTGCCAAGACCGAGATCTCCGAGGATGAGATAAAGGATCTGGAAGACGAATTGCAGAAACTTACCGACAAGTTCGGCAAGGATATTGATAAGGCCATAGAAGAAAAATCCCAGGAGATACTGAAAGTATGAGTGAGGTACCGAGGCATCTTGCAGTCATACTTGACGGAAACAGGCGCTGGGCAAAGGAAAAGGGACTGCCCGGTAATATGGGGCATGTCGAGGGCGCCAAGCGCATCGAGGAGATGTGCGAACTGGTGTGGAATGCAGGCATAGAATATTTTACGGTCTATGCCTTTTCTACTGAAAACTGGTCCAGACCCGATGCCGAAGTATCGGCGCTTATGAAGATACTCAGGGATTATATGAAGAACTGCATCAAAAGAGCGTCAAAGAACAACATGAAGGTCAGAGTCATAGGAGATAAGACCAGGCTTGATGCGGATATTCAACAGAGTATAGCTGAGCTGGAAAAAGCAAGTTTCAGCAATACGGGGCTTAAGTTCACCATAGCCCTTAATTACGGCAGCCGTGACGAGATCAACAGAGCGGTTAAGAAACTCGGTGAAAAGATTGAAAAGGGTGAGCTGAAGGCGGCTGATATCACCCAGGATATGATATCCGAAGAACTGGATACGGCGGGTTATCCCGATCCCGATCTGCTGGTTCGTACCAGCGGGGAGCAGAGGATATCCAATTTTCTGCTGTGGCAGTGCGCATATTCGGAATTTTACTTTACTAAAGTCAACTGGCCTGATTTTGACAAGAAGGAACTGGAGAAAGCCATAGAGGAATACGGCAGACGCGAGCGCCGCTATGGCGGGGTTTGACATGGGCTCTAATGAGAAGAAAATATCAAATATGATGACGCGTATCATCAGCGGCATCATTTTTGCGCTGGTTATGATAGGACTGGTATGGGCAGGCGGCATAGTCTGCGCTGTCGGTTTCTTTTTCATTTCAATGGTGGCATTCCATGAACTGATGGATGTGTTCAGGCTCAGAAAGAAAGGGGATAACAGACTTAATTTCTACCAGCTGGTCGGCGATTGCGCTCTTATCATCCATTATCTGTTCATTGTGATGGCAGCATCCGGTATATCACATTTCTACGTATTGTTTTCGGCCATAGGCTTCTTTATGCTTATGATGTTCGTATCCATCCTGGATTATCCCAAACATGATATTGAAGAAGTGATGAAAACCATAGTTTCGTATGTCTATGGCGGCCTGTTTCTTTCCTTCGTTCCGCTGACCAGATGCATAGCAGCGCCGGATGATAAAGGCTTTCTCATCTACGGCTTTTTCCTGGCATGGATGATCCTGATCTGCGCCTGGGCTTCGGATACCTTTGCGTATTTTGTAGGAGTTGCCATCGGAAAACACAAGGCATTTCCGAAGCTTTCTCCGAAGAAATCCTGGGAAGGCTGTATAGGAGGACTGATCGGGGCCGGAGCAGCCGGGCTGCTCTATGGTTTCGTTCTTATATGGACAGGAAATGCAGGCTACGGCAGCCCTAA
>JAEEIK010000144.1 GCA_016281335.1 Lachnospiraceae bacterium
AATTATCATCGTAGTTAACGACGGCTGTCAGACCAACCTCTTCCAGTCCGGAATATACTTCAAAACAGCCCTTAAGGCTGATAAGGCCGGCAGAGATGCACATCACTGAACAGAGAAAGACTGCATATTTACGCTTCTTAAAGACAAGGAAATATGCGGATATGCAGATAAGCGGCAGACTGATGAGGGCAGCCAGGATATGCTTAAGACCGGGAAAAGCTGCATGAGCGTAGAGCAGCATATTTGAGAGGCTGCCGCCGGTCTTATTAAATACCAGAAAATCCAGGGTGGAGGAGATGCAGAGTATGAACAGCAGCAGGCTTAAGATGCTGCGGGCACGCCCGGAAGAAAAGAAATATATCACGCTGCCCCAGAGAAGGAAGAGCCCTGCATATACGCAGAAAGTGGTCTGCAGATAATGAAGGGGCGGGACATATGCATGTATGTTCACAAAATCACCGCAGGATGCGGAGAGCACGCTTAAAGGTATCCAGGCTCCAAGCAGCAGAGTCATATATGCGCTGCATAACAGAAAGAGCATAGAGTCTGAGGAAACAGCCTCAGATACAGCATTGCTTTTCTTTGACATACGAAATACATAAACGGCTGCAGGTATAAGGAAGAAGATGCTCAGCAGATTCTTAAGCAGCAGGCCTGAAGCTGCGTAAATGAACACTGCGACCAGGTCCGGAGCAGGGACGAAGCGGGTGATGATATTCCGCAAAAGAGAGAAGAGGTTGTTACAAAGCCAGTAAATGACCAGGCCGGAAGGGCTGTTGTAGAGTAAGACAAGAAATACGAGGGCCAGGCCGTAGACCTGCAGTTTATCCTTAAGCGGAAAGCCTTTGGTATAGATGATGCCGGAAATGATATTTATCAGCGTCATTATAACAGGCAGGATATTTATATAAAGACCGCCCGCACATAGCAGACGGTCGGGGGCTCCCAGATCCGTGATAAAAGCGAAGCTGCTGCCGCTAAGCAGCTCAAGCCTGCTCAGATAATGATAGGCCGCAGTAAAGAAAGGAATCTGCAGCAACAGAGGCAAAGCCGCTTTAAAGACCGAGAGCGGAGAATAGTGATATATACGGTAATATGCAGTCCGCATCATAAAGCGTTCATCGCCTTTAAAGGATGCTGCTATATGATCCAGCATGGGTCTGAGCTTTTTCTGCAGGAGCCTCTCTTCTTCCTGCAGGCGTTCAGCTTTCAGATAAAGGGGAAGGGAGATCAGATTGATGATGAGGCTGAGTCCCACAAGCGAATAGAAGATGTTCATGTCGGAATTCTTCAGAAGATAATAAAAGACCAGCTCTATGAGCTCCTCCAACGGGCGTATAATAAGATCATACAACACTGAAAACATGTCTTCCTCCGGAAGTGACAAATGAACAAAACAATTCTAACTTATGGCGGAGGAAAAGACAAGATTATCTATTTACAAAACAAAGAGCCTATGTTACATTTTAATTGTCTGAGAAAGGTTTGGGCGGTGTTCTTCCGCCGTTGTTCCCGCTACCCTGGAACATGTTTTCGTGGAAAAAATAGTATAAAGAAAGGGAAAACTATGAACGATAAATATTTATTTAAAACTCCTCAGACAGATTGGCATAATTTCGCAGGTAAACTGTCTTTCAGAATAAATAATGATTACCTGTTCAGAGCATTACTGCAATTTGACAATGCTGTTTTAAAAGAACTTATAGCCAGCTTATTACGATGGAATACAGATGATATTATTTCAGCCGAGATACAGAATCCGATAATTCTGGGTGAATCGTTGGAAGCAAAATATTATGTGTTGGACGTAAGAGTGATGCTAAACAACAGTATCATAATGAATCTTGAGATGCAGATAATAGATGAAAGAAATTGGCCGGAACGTTCACTTTGCTATCTGTGTCGGATGTTCGATCAGCTGAATAGAGGCGATGATTATGCGGATATTAAGCCTGCTTACCAGATAGGTTTTACCGACTTTTCACCTGTTCAGGGTGAACCTGAATTTTATTCAACATATCGTTTGCTAAATATCAAAAATCAGGAAAAGTATACAGACAAGTTTACTTTGTCTGTGGTAAACTTGAGCCAGATAAAGCTTGCCACGGAAGAAGATAAAAACAGTAAACTGGATCAATGGGCAAAGATGTTCAAAGCAAAAACATGGGAGGAATTGCGTATGTTAGCAGAAGTAAATCCAGCCATAGATGAAGCTGTAAGCAAGATTCAGGTCCTTACAGAGCAGGATCGCATCCGGGAGCAGATTGAAGCCAGAGAGGAGTACTACAGGATCGAACGTACCAAGATGAAATTGGAGCAGCGCAGACAGGAAAGAATGGCTCAGATGGATGCCGAAATAGAACGTAAAGATGCCGAAATAGAACGTAAAGATGCAGAAATAGAACGTAAAGATGCAGAAATAGAACAGAAAGAGGCTGAATTGGAGAAGAAAGAAGCTGAGCTTGAGAAAAAGGGGGTTGAGCTTGAACGAAAAGACGCTGAGCTTGATAATCTGAAGAATGAGAATGCAGTATTACGGGGCAAGCTGGAGGCAGCCGGATTGTCACTCACATAACCGATGGAAACAGAATAGAAAGTGAGGTTACGAAGATCATGGGCGGCTCAATAGTGGAAACAGAATCGGAGAGACTTATAAGGATAGGCAAAGAATCCAGGCAGGAAGAGATAGATCAGGCAAATACGGAAAGGGACACGGCTGTGACGGAAAGAGATGCGGCAATAGCAATAATCGTAGATATGGTAAAGAATGGTAAATATGCAATGGAAAAAGCGGCATCTAAATTAGGGATAAGCGTTGAGGCGTTTCAGGAAAAAATGAAAGATTAACGGAAGAG
>JAEEIK010000145.1 GCA_016281335.1 Lachnospiraceae bacterium
AATCCCTTGCCACATCCTTGTAAGCTTCCGCTTCTGCGGTAGCCTTATCAACTCCCATGGCTTCATATTTCTTCGTATACTTTGCATAGGACTTCTCCGCATAAGGCTCCAGTATCTTATCCACCTCAGGTACCGTGAAGCCGCCGTACTGCTGGGATGCAGCGCTTAAGACTATATCGCCTATAACGTCAAAAGCCACATCCAGGGTCTTGGGCTCGTTGTACCAGATATTACCCATCTCGAAGCCGCCGCTTAAAACATTCTGCACGTCAAAGAGACAGCAGTTCATCGTATCCCTTCTTGCCGACATGTCATGCACATAGATATACCCGTCACGGCAGGCCTGCAGTTCCTCGGTTGTAAGGAAGAACTTCTGATACAGTTCCTTATTCAGCTGGTTGAAGATAAGACTCCTCTTGGTGGATACGAGAGCAGAGTCGGTATTTGCGTTCTCCTTATCGCCTATATACATGATGGACTGGCTCTTCTTGTATACGTCATCCAGCATGCGCACGAAGTCCTGCTTGTAATTACGGTAATCCCTGTAGCTCTTTGCAACTATGGGCTTCACCTGCTCTAATGCGCTCTCCACCACATTATGCATGATCGGAATGGGGATCTCATCCACATCCATCTCATCAACTTTCTCTATTACATACTGGCAGATACGCCTTTTTTCTTCCTCGGTAAACTCCGTCAGCGCCCTGTACGCGCTCTTTCCTACGGCATCGATCACCTTCTGTACGTTGAATTCCTCCAGCGTATTGTCCTTTTTGACAACCTTTACCGCCCTTTTCGGCTTATACTCTTCTCCGAAATTGATCTCCGACATAAACCCCTCCCAGAACAAGTCTTAGTATTTGCTTTATATGCGCACCACAACATCTTGTGCCACCTTAAGATTATAAGCTGATTAAAAACTCTTGTCAATATCAAAAAAAGGCTTCTCCCCTCCGGGGAGAAGCTGTCGCCGCAGGCGACTGATGAGGGGCACATATTCCCCAGATAATATTCAGAATCCTGCCTCTTTCTCAGGCTGTTTTTTCGGGTGCCTCTGCTGTCTCTGCACTGTTCTCAGCCTCATTAACAGCTTCCTTCGCATTCTTATTCTTTCTTAATGCAAAGCCGATAAGAAAAGCCGCCACTATAGCAACTATGAAAACAATATAATTAACGAGATAACTCAAAAATCCATCCATAAACAAAGAAAACTTATCCATCACCATTTACCTCCGAACTCTCTCTATTCTACTCTAACTCCCCCACATCGTCAAGGACCGCATTGTTGTCGGCTGCATTCGTGGCCAGAGTATCGCAGCGCTCATTGAGTTCTTCGCCATCGTGTCCCTTGACCCAGATGAAACTTACTCTGTGAGGTTCTTTTGCTATTAACAGCCGCTTCCAGAGATCCACATTCTTGACCTTCTCGTTGCCGCTCCGCTTCCAGCCTTTCTTAAGCCATGAGTCTATCCAGTGCTGGTTAAAAGCATCCACGATATACTTGGAATCCGAGTGTATCTCCACTTCGCAGGGGCGGTTCAGAGCTTCCAGCCCTGCTATCACTCCCATCAGTTCCATACGGTTGTTGGTGGTTTTTTTATAACCGGCGGACAGTTCCTGCTCATGAAGCACGCCCTTGGAATCCGTAAAACGCATTACCACTCCGTAACCTCCGGGGCCGTTTGGATTGCCTCTTGCCGATCCGTCGGTATATATGATCACCTTAGCCATTCTTCCAGACACCTTCCTTTATAAAGCGCTCAGCCATATCCTCGGCTTCCTTTATCACTGCTTCATCATAGCCCATCACCGAAAGCAGCTTTATCGCATTCCTGGTGGTTGCTTTTCCTTCCATCAGTCTGTAATTGAATATGACATCTCCGTCAGCTATCTCTTCTTCAAAATGATAGTTGGCGTAACTCTCCTTTAACAGCTCCGTCAGTTCTATATCATGGGTAGCCGCAAATACAAGCATTCCCTTTTCTTCCATGAACTTAAGTATCTGTGTGGAAGCCGCTATCCTCTCCACTGTATTGGTACCGCGAAGCACCTCATCCACAAAGCAGGCTATGCGCCCGCCTTCTTCTTTTCCCGCCTCAAGTATACGCCTTAAAGCCTTTATCTCCACGATAAAATAACTGTCTCCCTGCTCCATGTCATCCCTGAGGGCCATTGATGTATAAAGCCTGAAGTAATCCGTGTGGAATTCATCTGCGCAGGCCACATTAAAACTCTGTGCCAGAAGCATGTTCACCGCCACGGTTTTCAGAAAAGTGGATTTACCCGAAGCATTTGAGCCGGTGAGCAGCACGGCTCCCTTCTCTTCAAAAGAATTCTTAACCGGTTCGGTAAGCAGCGGATGATATATTTCCTCTGCCTTTATCCCGCCGTCAAATACCGGCACGCACTTTGCTTCCAGAGCTTCTATAAAAGAGCCGGCAGCTATCAGCATTTCCAGATATCCCAGGGTTCCGTGAACCGTATCTATATCATCCTTATGTTTCTGCATCTGGGCATACATGGAATAGAAGGCCATGATATCCGTATGCAGCAGCATATTGGTATAATCCGCCAGTACCGTAAGGGGATTTCCGTCTCCCGCGCTGTCGGCAAATGCCATCCCCGCTTTTTTCTTAAATGTCTTAAGCCCCGAAAGAGCATTTTTCATATTTTCCTGACGACTGTCACATACCGGGATCTTCATGGCAAGTATCTTCTCTGCCGCTTTCATATCCTTGAGTATGTATTTCAGGCTGGTCATATAAGGCTGTATCACATTCTTGGTTTTGAAATACCAGGTCATGTTAACGGCTATCACCGCTACCGCCGCCATTATACCCACCGAGGGCATGATAAATATCAGCGCTACCGCTGCAGCCACAAGTATGGGCGCCACAAAATGATACGGAAGTGAGGGTATCTTTTTTAAAGTATCCGCAAATTCCAGATAATCATAAAGAGAATACCGTTCATTCTTACCCATCGAAGCAAACTGCAGCTGCAGTTTGAGCCTTATCTCTTTTTCTTTTCTGAAATAGCTTATCTCTTCATCACGTTTTTGCAGCTCGGCGTCATTTGTAAGCGGTGTTCTGAGCACATGATAAAGATACTCCTCACCTGCCGAGGAATAGGTGGTATCC
Organism: Lachnospiraceae bacterium; assembly: GCA_016281335.1. GTDB lineage: Bacteria > Bacillota > Clostridia > Lachnospirales > Lachnospiraceae > NK4A136. Next base: position 3,141 of record JAEEIK010000145.1, read on the forward strand.
ATGAGCGCAAAGAGCCTGTCCATCTCCAGATCCGACCAGGTGATATCGTCTATGCCTGTATCTTTGCCATGTCTTTTATAGTATGCGGGGATACATTCCATGCGGAGTACAGGGATGCCCTTTTCGTTAAAATGACCGTATTCCCGCTTTATCTGCCTCTGCATAAATGCAAGGAACCTTTTCTTTTCCGCCAGTCCCATCAGCACTATCACAGCCAGCACTGCAACTATTATCGATAATATTATAAGTATATCCATTTTCTCACTCCAGCTTTTCCGGTCCGAAACTTTCCGGCAGTAATTCTTCCAGCGTATGTATCCTTAATTCCCCTCTGCCGTCTCCGACCACTATTTTCAGTTCTCCGGGTTCGGAGAACTCCCTCATCACCTGTCTGCAGATACCGCAGGGAAATGCAAAGTTTGTCTTATCCCCGCTCCCGCCGGCAATGGCTATCATCTTTATCTTTCTGTGCCCCTCGCTGACCGCCTTGAATATGGCTGTGCGCTCGGCGCAGTTGGTTGCTCCGTAGGAAGCATTCTCGATATTGCAGCCGGTATATACGCTGCCGTCTTCGGTCACCAGCGCCGCTCCTACCTGATATGAGGAATAGGGCGCATAGGCCGACTTCCTTGCCTCCGTTGCCAGATCAAAAAGCTCTTTTTCATTCATATTCAAGCAGCTCCTTTAATTCTTCAAAACTGTTTATCACAGCGTCCGCATCATTTACCTTACCGAAACCGTAGGCCGCATGTATGAACTTTATCCCTGCTTCATGGGCTGCATCACAGTCTCCCTGTATGTCCCCGATATATACCGGAGCCTTATATCCGTTACGCTCAGCTACCAGTCTGATGTTCTCGGCTTTATATTTTCCGTGGTCTCCGTAACACTCGTGGTCATGTATCACATCCGTTATCCCCAGCTTTTTACAGGCAAGCTCAATATACCCCGCCTGACAATTGCTGACCACGCATATGTCTATATATTCCGACAGTTCCTTTATGGTCTTAACAACTCCGGGATAAGACACGTCACGGGTACTGCTTTCCAGTACCTCCTCCTCGTATCTTTCACCCCGCTCCATTATACGTTCCCTCGCCTCTTCACTCTCTTCAGGGAACACCAGCCTTGCTATCTCATCCATAGGCTTTCCGAAATAGTTCTTAAGATCATCAGCGCTTATCTCCACGCTGACGCCTTCATCCGCAGCCGCCAGCATCCAGGCATCCTTTACCAGCTCGGTTGTATCCCACAGTGTTCCGTCCACATCCAGGATAAGTGCATCCGTTTTCATTATGTTTCTCCTTGGGAGGTGTTGTTAATGCAAATAGGGTCAAGCAGCTCTGCTGCTTGTATATGATGCCCAAAAATCGCTCCGGCAAGCAAGCTTGCCGAGACGATTTGTTGTGCATCATAACCATACGATCAAAGATCGTATGCCCTATTTGCTCTTAGCCTTATAATAAATAATACGTCGGCAGCATCAGGTACGATACTTTCCTCAATAACGGCGATATTGCTCCCGCATCTATGAACACCGGCGAGAACACCAGACAGCAGAGCACATATACCGGTATAAATGCAGGCAGTATCTTTCCGACAGTGTTAAAGCCGCCGAATATGGTCATAAACAAAAGGCATATTATCACATACACCATCATATGCGCAAGTTCCGCAAGCAGTCCCGCGGCTGTTCTTTCCACTCCGGGTATACCGTCCACGAAAGTAAAGGTCAGTATGGATGCCAGTGCCGCGGTCAGCATTGGTATGAGACACAGCACCAGCCTGACGCCGGTTTTCTCATATACCGGATTCTCGGCATAACGGTAATACGTCATCAGTCCGGTAAGTCCAGACAACATCACCAGAACCGCTAACAGTCCTCTTACCGGAGACAATGCCATACCCGTTTTCGTGGGCGGTACATATTCCTTCCCGCCTTCATAATCAAAGGAGAACGTCCCACCGCCCGTATAAATGCTTTCATATATGCTGTACACGTCCTTCACATCAAAGAGTTCCGGAGCATATTCCTTTATGGCGCTTTCTTTAGTGAAATAATCACCCATACGCCTTTTCGCCACCTCGGGATACAGCCTTGCAAACAGAGTTTCCGCAGCTACAAGGCTCATTGTGCTGCCCGGCGAAGTGACCAGTGTTATCAGCGCTTTTGTCTCTCCTTTCCGCATATCTTCAAACAGAGTGGCCGGTATCACGAAGCCGCACTCCGCCTTCTCGCCTGCAACGGCTTTGGTCAGTGCCTCCGCGCTCTCCTGTTCCATAAAGGAGAACATTCCCTCATCCTTATCCAGAAGCCTGCGTATTATGTCATGTTCCTCACCGCCACCTTCGACCATATATGCTACCCGTATCAGCGCGCTCTCCCTGCTCTCATCATTTTGCTTAAGCAAAAGCCCTGCCAGCGGTATTGCCGCAAGTATCAGTATCTTAAGCGGGTTCTTAAATATGAGCTTAAACTGCATCAGGGCAAATCTTAACATATTCACAGCTTATCACCCCGCTTTCTGAGGAAAGCTGCCGCTATTGCCAGCAGCAGAAAAATAAGCGTATGAATACATAAAACAGGCAGGCCGCCCGGCGCTGCTCCGTTAAGAATATTCAGAAGGCCATGGTGAAGCCCGGAGGCAGGAAGCAGTTCCCCTACTGCAGTCAGGCCGTCCGGAAGAAAGGCTTTGGGCAATATGGCACCACCGGCGAAAAGCATAAACAGTGAGAATATCAATTGCAGAAGCACAGCCCCCGGACTCTTCTGCGCCAGCATATGCCAGAACAGATCAAAGGCTGAGAGCAATGCACCGAGCAGTATGATGTAAGCAAAGAAAGCTCCCGAAAAGGGCATAATATCTCTGCCTATTACAGCCTGAACCGCAAACATCGCAAGATAAACCAGAGTCAACACTGCGGTAAGCACCGCAAAATGCGCAAGATATTTTATAAGTATGCAAAAGGGTATGTTCCCTCCCCTGGACTCAAAAGCGCCGTAGAAACCGGGATCCTCCCTCTTAAGCGCCGCCGAAAAAGCCACTGTTGAAAAGAAAGCAAACAGCAGGATGCCGCTGCAGACATAATAGACAAGCACAGGTTCGTCATTTCCCGCCCTGTCAGCGATCTCATCACTGCCCGGCAGTATCACGGCTTTCTTAAAGAGCTCCTCTCTTTCCAGCACATAGCCGAAATTGATCAGATCGATCTGATCATAAGCATTTCCCAGCCTGCTCCCTTCATTTGCTTCGGAGAAAAGATATGAAGCCGTATAAGTTCCGGCCTGTGCCGCAGAGAGCATATCAGCTCCGGCTCTTGTCAGTTCGGCAAATATCATCGAGGAAAGATCGGGATCATCCGGCAGTATGACTGTTGCCGGGATATTGCTGCCCCAGAGTATTCCTTCCATCATGCCGTCGGGTATCAGCATTATCGCAAATACCTTCCCTTTTTCCAGGCTGCTCCTTGCTTTTTCTTCATCCATTATCTTAAAGGAAAGCCCTTTGGAAGCACTGGAGAGTTCACCAAGATATGAAGCCAGCCGGTTAATATAAGAAGAATCCTCTTCATAACTCACCACGGCTATGGTTGCTGCCAGCGGACTCTCATTATTGTAGAGCATACGGCTGCCTGCAAACACCAGCAGAAAGATCACCAGTCCCATGAGCATCATAGCTGCAAAAAAGACCGGAAGCGCTTTAAGGTTCTTTTTTATTTCCAGAACAAAGAGTCTTTTTTTCATTCCCGAATTCTTATCTTCCGCTGTTCATCAGATCCAGCAGATCACTTACCACCGGTTCGCCTCCGAACTGCGAGAGCACCATGGCTATCATATCGTTCTGCATAAGATGATCATATATCTCAACACCCAGTTTATCAAAATCCTCCTCGCTCATCTTTAACAGTTCCCGGGTAGGCTCCGGAACGGGCTCCGGCTCTTCGGTATCAAATACCAGATCGAAATCTCCTGAAAGATATACCCCGCTGCCACCGGCCTCCAGGCTGATGTCGGAAATCTCTGCCTCTATTCCTTCCGCCGACATGACAGTGTCAAAGGCCGTCTTTAGATTCAATTTATTTTTGCCCAGCGTTAAATTTACATCGATATCATCATGTCTTGTATTCTTGCTTTCCCTGCCGCTGCATGTCAGTTCCAGTGTGGGCCCGTTCCTTTTTCCGAACATCAGGTTCATATCGTTGCGGGCGCATTCCTCGGAACGTATCTCCATATCAAATACATAATCTCCGTATTCTGCCTCAAAATATGCAAGATTGCCCTTGGGTGTAAGCGCTGCTTCCATAACACAGCCGCCCTGCGCATTTGCGTCCTTAAGTCCCAGAGCCGATATGAGCGTATTTATATCCTCTTCCTGCGCCGTTATCTGATATACATCGCATTTAAGAACACTGCCGTCTATGAATATCTCGCGTTTCTCCGTTTCTTCAGCGACGTCTATCGCATTATATAACTCCGTCAGTGCCTTTATTACTTTGGCATCCTTCTTTATATCCGGATCGGATGCATCACTGCTTGTCGGCAGTCCCTGATCCAGCAGCTCAACTTTTTCATCGCTTAACTTGATGCCGAAGATCCTTGACAGTTCGGAAGCATTAAAGGCTGTTCCCATACCTTCGGTATCGACTACAAGCGCCCCGTCAAAAAGATCATCCGCGCTTAAGGCCACTTCACTCCCGCTTATATCCAGCGTCAGATACGGAAGTGAAATGATCGCATAAGATATCCCGCTTTCCGTATGTATCCTGTCTTCTTCCCTGTCCACGATGCCTTCACTGTGAAATCTTATACCGCTGATATATGAAGATACTTCAGACAGCTGGGGTATATCGACATCAAGACTCTGAAGCTTGACCGAGCCCATATAGGCAAAACGGCTGTTTAACGCTTTCTCCGCCTTAGTCCTGTATTTCTTATCCGTTCTGTAATATTTGCTTGCCATCTGACTGCCCAGTTTCCCCAAAGCATTTACGACTCTTGTCTTCGGATCCTTTGAAGCCGTCACGGCAATAACGATCCCGGCTGTCGCCGCTATAAGAAGCAGGGCGGCTACTATGGTTATTATCCTCTTCTTATTCATTCCTTATTCTCCCTCATCTCAAAAGCGCAAGCAGTTCAGCGCCACGTATATCTTTATCCGTTTCGTTTATCTCCCCGTCCTTCAGGAGATACAGTCTGTCGCAGATATCCAGGTCTTCGGCATCGTGAGTACTCATTATCACCGTGTGGCCGGCAGCCTGGTATTCCTTAAGATAGCCTCTTATATCTGCCTTATAGCAAAGATCCAGGGCCGAAGCCGGCTCATCCAGTATGAGTATTTCGGGTTCATTGATAAGAGCAGTCGCTATGCTCACCCTCTTTCTCATGCCTCCCGAAAGCGCTTTGACTGGCTTCTTTAGAAAACTCTCTATTCCCAGCATGGCTATGGACGGTGTCAGTATCGCCCCTCCGAAATCCGTTCTTCTCCCCTTATACCAGAGCAGCAGATTATCAAACACCGACAGCTCCGGGATCAGCGGATCGGTCTGGGGCACATAGCCTAAGCAGTCATTCCTTAAAGTCCCTTCTTTCAGCAGGTCGTGACCGTTAAACATCATCGATGCTCCCCTGCATTTCCTGGCTCCCGACAATATGGATAAAAGCGTGGATTTACCGCTCCCGTTGGCTCCGAGTATGGCCACACACTCTCCCGCCGGGATATCAAAAGAAACATCCTTAAGCACCCGGTTCTTCCTGTAGGAAAAATCTATGTGTTTTATCTCTATCTTACCGGTCATAAATCTCTCTCCGCGTGATTTTCACAGACCTTATGATTATAATACACCCTTGGATTTTCAGCAATAAAAATGCTGCGCAAAAAAAAGGCTTCCCCCCTTGGGGGGAAGCTGTCATGCGAAGCATGACTGATGAGGGGCTCAGCCCTTTACGATGACCCCCGCTTCTTCAGCTCTGGCCCTTACATAGGCCGCTGCTTCACGGTAGGTCTCGTAGCCTGACATATGTTCCACGAATACCGGTATGTCCGGCCCCAGTTTATCCGCCATCTTCATGATAGCCGGATAATCCAGAGTTCCCTTCCCGGGTATCACCTCGTGTATAAGAGTAGTATATGCCTGTTCCATGAACACGTCTTTGGCGTGGATGCTCTTTATATAAGGCCCCAGAAGTTCAAAGCAGTGCCCCACGAATTCTGTGCTTCTGCAATATCTCTCCGGGCAGTTTATCATGTTCACAAAATCAAGATGGACCGCAAAGGCCTTTCTGTCCACATCCTTTATTAGCTGCAGATATTTCTCCGGAGAATCCGGCAGCACCCAGGGCATGGTTTCAATCGTATAGTACGTGTTTTCCGGCTTCACTGCATCTATGATCTCCCTTACACTGTCCACAGCCAGCGCATAGAACTCATCTGTATAATTCCCGGCATCAAAGCCGTCCCAGGCAGTCCTGCTTCTGCTCCCGATGATATTCACACAGCAGGCGGCTCCCAGTTCTTCCGCAAGGGCAAGCTGAGCCTTGGCATAATCCATGGCCTGTTTCCGCTCATTCTCATCTGCAGACATACAGTTTCTCCACACACCTACCTCGGCTATCTTAAGATCTGCCTCTTTGGCTGCCTTGAGGTATTCCTGTCTTACAGTCCCGCTTGCCGAAGAATCCACCGGTGACAACACCGCGCTGTAACGCAGATCCTTTGCATAGCTCACCCATTCTTCCGGGTCCTTATAGTTTTTTTCTATCGCTCCGCCTATACGCATACACGCTGCTCCTTAAAAATTCCTGTGATAGATCACACTGTCATCTATCTTATTCAGTTTCACGCAGGCCGTTCTTTCCATCACGGACATAAGCTCGGCTTTCATGGAAAGAAGCTTGTCCCTTACACCTTCGGCGCCGTTTTCCTTAAGCGGGCCCATTATCGCCCTGCCTACGCATACCGCATCTGCTCCGAGGGCAAGCGCCTTATACGCATCCATGCCGCTCTCTATACCACAGTCAACGAATATGCTCATCCTGCTGCCCACGGCTTTCTTGATCTCAGGCAGTACCATAAGCGGCGGCACACAGCCTGACATTATGCCGTGATGATGTGAAACGACTATGCCTGCCGCCCCTGCTTCCATGCATTTCTTCGCATCCGCAACACTCAGCACGCCTTTTACTATAAAGGGCAGATTGGTGCTCTCCACAAAGCTCTTTAATTCTTCCAGACTCTTTGGCCGCATGGGAAGTCCCATCACATTGTCATATTCACCGTTTCCCGAAAATGCATGATCGATATCCATGCCTACTGCAAAGCAGCCTGCTTCCTCTGCTTCAAGTATCTTGGCATACACTTTATCATTCTTCTCATGGGGCTTTACTATTTTAATCACCCTGGCTCCGGTATCGCACATGCTTTTAAGCTCCGCAGCCTCTCCCATACCCGAGAAGCAGACGGCATCAGCCATGAACGCTCCCTCAGCCATTTTTTTCATGCCGTCTTCAGTGGTATTATTAAGGTGTGACAGGGCTGCTGTCGTGATCGGCATGGAAAATTTCTTACCAAACAGTCTTATCCCCGTATCCGGGATCTGACTGTCGATATGCCGCATCGCTATAAGCAGTGAATCAAAATAATCTCTTGTTATCCGGTCCGAATTGAGTCTGTCGTTTTCCATAGCTGCCCCCCTTAAAGCATCATCTTATATATGTTTGCGCAATCTTCTTCATTCAGCGTAGTGAAGCCGTGAACACAGCCGTCAGAACTGTTTACGTGACAGAGCATATCCACGAGCTTCGGTATATCCTCTTCCTTTGCGCCAAGCTCTTCGAAATTCTTCGGCATTCCCAGTGATATCAGGAAAGACCTGAAAGCTTCTATACCTTCAAGCGCCGTCACTTCCGGATGATCGAAATCCATCTGGCAGCCCCATACCCTGACTGCGACTTTTGCAAAACGCATCACATCATGGTTCATCACATACTTAAAAACAGCCGGCATGGTCACTGCAAGTCCTGCTCCGTGGGCACAGTCATATAAAGCCGACAGTTCGTGTTCTATGTTATGGCTGCTCCAGTCCTGGCTCCTGCCCACTCCGCAGGAATTATTATGAGCCATCATGCCTGCCCACATTATATTTGCTCTTGCCTCATAGTTGTTAGGATCTGCGATGACCCTGGGTCCTTCATGCTTGAGTGTGAGAAGCAGCGCCTCTATCATCCTGTCTGTCACCTCTACCTCTTTGGTATTGGTCAGATATCTCTCATAAAGATGCGCCATTATATCCGATATGCCTGCAGCCGTCTGATAAGGCGGCAGAGTCTGGGTCAGAGCAGGATTTAAGATACTGAACTTAGGTCTCAGCGCATTGCTGCCGGTACCTCTCTTCATCATCCCTTCTTCTTTGGTGATGACCGAGTCACCGCTGCCTTCGCTTCCCGCTGCCGCTATGGTAAGTACCGTGCCGACAGGCAGGGCCTTTTCCACCGGC
>JAEEIK010000146.1 GCA_016281335.1 Lachnospiraceae bacterium
AATACAGCCCCACACCGACTCCGGCAGATGAGCCGGAAGTTGCGGAAGAAAAAGCTGATGAGCAGGAACCTGTGGAAGAAAAGGCAGAAGAGCAGGAACCTGTGGAGGAAAAGACGGATGAGGCAGAAGAACATTTTATGGCATACTTAAGGGGGGAGGAAGAGGATCCTTACGGTTATTTTTCTACGGAAGATGAAGATGCCGAATATGTGATCACTGATCTGAACGGCGACGGGCAGAAGGAATTGCTTATACGCATGTATGGTACCTGGATACCTGATGTGATGGTATTCCTTGACGGAAAAATAAATTATGCATATGTTTCGAGTGTCGGAAGTTCGGGAGTAAGTTTCATAAACAGTGAAGATCAGTTCGTGAGCGGGGATGTGACTCATGCCGGCCGTGAGCAGTACTGGGTATCGGAGCTTAATCAGAATCAGCATGGAAGGACTCTGGTGTATTTCGCAAAGATGTGGGATGACTGGGCCGAAGTGCCGGGAGAGACCGAATATTACATGCTGGAAGAACCTCTGACGGATGAGTTTGTTACAAGAGACTGCGAAAAGATAACGGAAGAGAAATACAATGAACTCGTAAACAGATATACTCAGGAAAAACAGCTGGACTGGAAAAAGATCAGGGATATTCTTTAAAGGCAAAAATACCGCTTATCAGAGCTATGATTCCGAGGATTGCTGTTCCTATACCGAGTTTCAGAAACAGGGAAGAACGGATGCTGACTTTGTGGTAAAAGTCATTTGAGGCATCCTTGACAGCGCCGCCCAGCCAATAGTTAAAGTAACTGAAAGCAAAGCAGAGCAGAGCTGTTATGATCAATATTATTCCTATAATCAGAATTTTCTTTTTCATAGGTAAATCTCCTTATCTAATAAAATATAACACAGACGGGCAGCGCTAACAAGAGATGATAATAGTGGTAAATTACCCCCGGATATGATACACTGTTATTTGTTACACGGACAAGATACCTTAGGAGGAAGAGGATGACTACTGACAAGATAATGGTATACAGCAACGGCGCCGGTACGGAAAAGGCTATGAATGAGGCGGGGCGTTTTGCAAAATATAATGACCTTGGAGATGAGGAGAGCCTTTATCTGACATTGCTTGCGGAAGAGATGCTGGGCATGGTCAAGGGAATAACAGGCAACTTCGAAGGTGATTTCTGGCTCGAGAAAGAGGGCGATGAATACAGGCTGAAGCTCAGAGCCGATACCTATATGGATAAGGAAAAGAAAAAGAAGCTGATAGCTCTGTCTCCCAGCGGAAAGAATGAGAGCACGGTGGGCATCATGGATATGATAAAGAGCGTGCTGCTGGGCGGTCTGGAAAAATACGAGGATATAGAGAATCTGCAGAATGAATATGATGACGGCACGGTGATGTACGGTTCTCTCGGAATGAGAGGCGTTGATGATCTGGATGCAACAGGTTTTGAATGGTCTCTGCTGCAGTATCGCAGCATGGTAGAAAAGGAAAAAGAAAAAGAAAGATCTTTAGGCGCCTGGGACGAGCTGGAAAAATCAATAGTGGCAAATATTGCGGATGATGTGAAAGTAGGCGTCAGGGGAGATACGGTGGAACTGACGATCATAAAACATTTTAATAAAGCTGATTAAGGAGGATCAAATGAGCGAGGCATATACATATAAAACAGAGGAGAGGATCGATACGAGAACAGTTGAAAAATTCTCAGAGGATCTGAAAGCCATACTGGAAAAAGGACAGTACGAACTTGAGATAGATATGTCTGATACGGTATACATATCTTCCGTAGGCTTGAGGGCTCTGCTTTCCACCCAGAGAGAGATCGAGAAAAACGGCGGACATATGGTGATAAGGAAGACAGGTCCTGCTGTTAATAAGGTATTTGAGGTTACCGGTTTTACAAAACTTTTCAGGATAGAATAAAGAATGAAAAGATTCGATAAAAGAACGAAAAGAGTTTTCATGACGGCAGCCATATCCTATATGTTTCTGACACTGCTTACGATGGTGATGTTTGATCTGAGGGATATACACACGCTGCCGGTTACAAGTGTGATCAACATCTCCGTTGACATCTTCGGTATGATAACGGGCTGTGTGATCTTCATGACCTGTCTTATCGATGTCGCGAAGACGCGGGTGAATTACAAGGTATATATGTATCTGCTAAACGTGGTCTTCCTGGGACTCTTTACCGATGCAGGAGCCTGGCTTATGGACGGGATCCCTTCGCTTCGTCCGCTGAACATCATTGACAATACGCTTTACTATCTATGCACGCCCATAGCAGCGGCCTTCTTCTATCTGTTCATTACTACCCAGCTTAAGCTCGGAGAAAAGACACTGTATACCATGCGCAAGATATTAAGGGCAGGTCTTGTGATCACGGTTGTTGTCATACTTTTCAATATACCTTTCGGTTATCTCTTTACAGTGGGAGAAGACGGCGTATATCGAAGGGAAGCCTTTTCCCACATCTGCAATATATACGGATATGCTACCATGGTGGCAGCCATGATATTGATAAACCGGGAGAGAAAGCAGCTTGAAAAATACAAGATCGTAACTCTGACAATATATGCGCTGCTTCCGATAGCGGTCAGTCTATTTACTACGGCGGTATACGGACTTTCCATCGGATATGCGGTGACTATGTGCATCATGTTGCTGATGTACTGCATAATCAATGTGAGCCAGGGCAGGGCGCAGGCCGCAAACGAAAGAGACATGCAGGTGGCGTCAGCTATACAGAACGGGATGATGCCCCGCATCTTTCCTCCGTTCCCGGACAGAAAGGAATTTGATATTTATGCATATATGGATCCGGCAAAAGAAGTCGGCGGTGATTACTATGACTTCTTCTTTACGGACGAAGATCATATAGTTCTGGTAATTGCGGATGTTTCGGGAAAGGGAGTTCCCGCTGCGCTTTTCATGATGATAACAAAGGCTCTTATAAAGAACCGAATGCAGGGCGGAGATTCGCCGGCAGAAGCTCTTTATAAGATCAACAACCAGCTGCTGAACGGCACTTCGGATCATGGCATGTTCGTTACCGTATGGATGGCCAAACTGGAGATATCAAGCGGCAAGGGTGTTTCGGTCAATGCCGGTCACGAACATCCGGCTATCTGCAGGAAGAACGGTGAATTCGAGCTTGTTGAATATTCACATTCACCTGCGGTATGTGTTATTGAAGACATGGAATTCGAGGAAAGAGAATTCTGCCTGGATAAAGGAGACATGCTGTTCGTTTATACTGACGGCGTTCCCGAAGCGATGAATAAAAAAAGGCAGATGTTTGATACCGACAGAATGCTTAAAGCTCTTAACAAGGGTAAAACCGGAACGCCTAAAGACTGCATTGAACATGTAAAAGAGGCCATAGCGGAATATGTCGGTGATGCGGAACAGTTTGATGATACTACGATGCTTTGCTTTAAGATGATGTAACTTCAGTCACGGAGGTAGAGGATCATGATAGAAAAGAAATTTGAAGGGATAGCGTCTAATTTTGAAATGGCCCAGGCCTTTGTGGATGAGCTCCTGGTCAGTCACGGCTGTCCGAAAAACGTAAAATTTGAGATAGACCTTGCTATAGAGGAGATATTTGTAAATATAGCCGACTATGCCTATACTCCCGATATCGGGGATGTGGTCATGAAAGCCTGGCTGTCGGAAGACGGCATGAAGCTGACTCTTATCTTTGAGGACAGCGGCACTCCCTTCGATCCGCTTAAAAAGCCGGATCCGGATATAACGCTGCCGGCCAGTGAGCGGCAGATAGGAGGCCTTGGCATATACCTGGTCAAAGAGACCATGGACGAGATGACCTACGAATATGTAGACGGTAAAAATCAACTTACTCTTGTTAAGGGATGGTAGACCGACCACAAGATGTGGGATATTGCAAAATCTTCCTCAAATATTTATAATAGTATGGCTAATATGATGCGAAAGTAGAAAGATTTTGAGGAAAATAAGATGAATAATTCGGATATCGGTATAGATCTGGGGACAGCGTCCATACTTGTATACATAAAGGGACGCGGCGTGGTGCTGAAAGAGCCCTCGGTCGTTGCATTTGACAGAGATACAAATAAGATAAAGGCCATAGGCGAGGATGCCAGGCTTATGATAGGACGTACACCCGGCAATATAGTGGCGGTAAGGCCGCTGAGACAGGGTGTCATTTCCGATTATACCGTTACGGAGCAGATGATGAAGTATTTCATCAGCAAGGCGCTCGGCAAGAAAGCATTCAGAAAGCCCAGGATAGCCGTCTGTGTTCCCAGCGGTGTTACAGAAGTCGAGAAAAAAGCCGTTGAAGATGCAACCTACCAGGCAGGAGCCAGGGAAGTGGCTATCATAGAGGAACCCATAGCGGCAGCTATCGGCGCAGGCATTGATATTTCCAAGCCCCAGGGAAATATGATAGTCGATATAGGCGGTGGTACCACCGATGTGGCAGTCATATCGCTGGGCGGTACCGTTGAGAGTGAATCCATCAAGGTTGCAGGCGATGATTTCGACGAGGCCATAGTCAGATATATGAGAAAGAAATACAATCTTCTCGTTGGTGACCGTACGGCCGAGGATATAAAGATAAATATCGGTACGGCTTTCAAGCGCACCGAAGTGGACTATATGGATGTTAAGGGAAGGAATCTGGTGACCGGTCTTCCCGAAACGGTCAGGGTATCTTCCGATGAGACTCAGGAAGCCCTGAAGGAGACCACATCCAAGATACTCGATACCATTTGCGCGGTACTTGAGAAGACGCCTCCCGAGCTGGCAGGCGATATCGTGGACAGAGGTATAGTACTGACCGGCGGCGGAGCGATGTTAAGAGGACTTGAGGAACTCATAGAGGAGCGCACCAACATCAACACCATGACCGCTGACGAGCCCATGACCTGCGTGGCCATAGGAACAGGAAGGTATATAGAATTCCTTGCAGGGTATAACGAGGGGATATAAAGCCTGAAAAGCAGGTGTTAAGATTTTGGCATGGATGCCCGATAAATAATTCGGAGGGTGTAATATGCTTAAAGGTCTTTATACCGCTTATACGGGAATGATACAGGAACAGCAGCGCATGGATAATCTTGCGAATAACCTTGCGAATGCTGATACCACGGGTTTCAAGAAAGAGGGACTTACGTCTCAGTCCTTTGATGCGGTGCTCGTGGATAAGATAAGAGACGATTCGGAACATTTCTTCGCCAGACGCATCGGGCAGGCGAACCCGGGCGTCAAGATCGGCGAGAGCTATGTAGACTTTTCGGAAGGCTCATTTCAGGTCACGGATGTACCATATGATCTTGCTCTTGGCGGCAAGGGTTTCTTTACGGTTCAGTACACCAATAAAAACGGTGAGACTTCCACTATGTATACCAGGGACGGCAATTTCCAGCTGACAGAGGACGGGCATCTGGTCACCACCGATGCGGATCCGGTGCTGGATACCAATAATAAGCCCATAGTCGTTGATATGACCAAGGACTTCGTGGTAGACCAGGAAGGCTATATCATCCAGGACGGAAAGAATGTGGCAAAACTTCAGATAACTGACTTTGACGATTACAACTATCTTGAACATTTCGGAGAGAACTATTTCTACCCGGTAGACGGCGCGACCATGAGAAACGCTAAATGCCAGGTATTCCAGGGATATCTTGAAACATCTAATGTACAGGTGGTCTCGGAGATGGTGGAGATGATCACCGTATCCAGACAGTACGAAGCAAACCAGAAAGTAATACAGACATATGACACATCATTACAGACAGCTACCCAGCTGGGTAAGTTAGGCGGTTAAGCCGGGAGGTAGGCTATGGTACGTTCATTATGGGCGGGCGCAACAGGAATGCTGGCGCAGCAGACACAGGTAGATACTATATCAAATAATATTTCCAACGTTAATACCGCAGGTTTTAAGGTAAGCCAGAATGAGTTTAAATCACTGCTTTATCAGGAACTGCAGACCAAGACCACTACGGCAAACGGCGAGAAGAAGCCTATAGATTCTCAGGTGGGCCTGGGTGTCAGGAGTTCATCTATCACCACGATATTCAGACAGGGCGCATTTCTTGAATCCGCAAGCAATACCGCTCTTGCCATTAACGGTGACGGTTTCTTTGCGGTACAGAGAAGGGACGGCAGCACAGGCTATACTAGGAACGGTAATTTCAATCTGGCTGTTACATCTACGGGACTGGCTCTTACCGATTCTGACGGTAATAAGGTTCTTGATACCAAGGGTAAACCAATTGAACTCAAAGGCAACTATACGGCCAGCCAGGTGAGCATCAGTGCCGACGGCGAGCTTTCATATCCGGATGAGAATTTCCAGCCCAAGTCTCTCGGCATGACCATAGGACTGTGGCAGTTCAATAATCCCGCAGGCCTTGAGAAACTTGACGGTTCTCTTTATCTGGTGACCGGAGCCAGTGGCCCTGCACAGAATGAAGCTACGGCGAAGGGACTTCAGAAATCAACAATAGCACAGGGATATATTGAAGGCTCCAATGTGCAGCTGGCAGATGAGATGGTGAACCTGATCGTAGCCCAGCGCGCTTATGAAGCTAACTCCAGGGTGATCACCA
Organism: Lachnospiraceae bacterium; assembly: GCA_016281335.1. Taxonomy (GTDB): domain Bacteria; phylum Bacillota; class Clostridia; order Lachnospirales; family Lachnospiraceae; genus NK4A136. Next base: position 6,618 of record JAEEIK010000146.1, read on the forward strand.
CTACGGATACCATGATGCAGCAGGCCAACCAGTTGAAACAGTAAAGGACGGATAAATGGATATAGCTAATACAAAAGCGATGACCGAATATGCTTCATCTCTTGCAAAGGCGCAGAATGCCGGCAAGCTTGGTTCAAATGCGAAGGCAGCCAAGACCGATGAAGAAATGATGGAAGCCTGCAAGGAATTCGAGACCTATCTCTGGGAGCAGGTGGTGAAATCCATGAAGGACAGCACCAAGCTCTTTTCGGGAGAAGAAGACAGCAGTTCACAGCAGGTGGATTACTTTATGGATACGGCCATTACTGATATTGCCGGGAAGCTGACGGATCAGAATCTGGGGCCGAACAGTCTGGCTATGCAGATGTTTGAACAGATGAAGCGTAATCAGGGCATCAGCGCTGAAGAACTTATGGAAAAATTAATGTCAGATTCACAGGGGGATGATCTTTAATCACTTCTTTAAAAGGCTACATCGAACATATTAGTTTTCAGAATGAAGAAAACGGATACACGGTCATGAACCTGACCGCAGAAGACGGGGATATTACCTGCGTGGGATGTGCCCGTGATTTTTCTGTTGGAGAAACGGTGGAAATGGAGGGCGAGTATGTGGAGCATCCCGTATACGGCCTCCAGTTTAAGTTTTCTTCCTTAAGGGCTGTCGCTCCGGAAGACAGGATAAGCGTGCTGCGTTACTTGAGTTCCGGCGCCGTAAAAGGCGTGGGACCGAAGCTGGCCGAAAAGATCGTAGAGCGGTTCGGGGATGATACCTTCCGTATACTTGAAGAAGAGCCGGAGCGTCTTGCGGAGATAAAAGGGATAAGCATAAAGAAAGCCATGGAGATCACTGACAGACTGGTGGAAAAGAGGGATGCCAGAAATGCCGTCATCTTTATGCAGGAATATGGCATAGGTCTTAACCTTGCATCCAAACTCTATGAATTTTACGGCATGGAGATATACAATGTGCTGAAGACCAATCCCTACAGGCTCTCCGATGAAGTGCCCGCCGTAGGTTTTAAGACTGCGGATGCCATAGCGAGAAAACTGGGCATAGAAGAAGATTCGGTATACAGGATACATTGCGGTGTGGCTTATGAGCTTGAAAGGCTGGCAGCAGACGGACACTGCTACAGCCCGGCAGACATGCTCTGCGAGGGCGCAGCGGAGCTCCTGGGTTTAAGGCCGGAGGATATAGAGCCTGAACTTAAGGATATGGCTATAGACGGAAGGATCAGCCTGAAGGAAGGAAGCGAAGGCCTCAGAGTTTATCTGAAATCCTATTATCAGGCGGAGCTTTTTTCCGCAAAGCGCCTGACGGAACTGAGGGACAGCTTCAGTCCGCCTCTGATGGACGAAGACGACAGGCTTGAACTGGTACGCAGGATAGAGAGCGAGATGTCGATGGAGCTGGAAAGCCTGCAGAGACAGGCACTTCTGGATTGCATGAGCAGCGGAGTCTTTATCCTATCGGGCGGACCGGGCACGGGCAAGACTACCACGATCCATGCGATAATAAAATGGCTGGAGAAAGAGGGCAGGGACTTTGCCCTGGCTGCGCCTACGGGAAGAGCAGCAAGACGCATGAAGGAGACTACCGGTTATGAGGCCCAGACACTGCACAGGCTTTTAGAGATAGGCATGGACGAAGACGGAAGGGACAGGTCCTACAGGGACGACAGGGAACCTCTGGAGACTGATACCCTTATCGTGGATGAAGTGAGCATGGTGGACATACACCTGTTAAGAACGCTGATGAATGCCCTTGTTAACGGTACCCAGCTGATACTTGTGGGAGATGTGGATCAGCTGCCGAGCGTAGGTCCCGGGCAGGTACTCAAGGACATAATGGACAGCGGGGCTTTTGCCTGCATCCGTTTGAAACAGGTGTTCAGACAGGCCGAGAACAGCCATATAGTTTCCTATGCCCATATGATCAATAACGGGCAGATGCCGGATCTTTCGGTAAAATATCCGGATTTCTTCCTGCTGGAAAAGGACAGCGCGGAGCTGATCCAGTCATATATCTATCAGCTTGTGACGGATGTGCTCCCGAGGAAGCTGAATCTTAAAGGCGCTGATATCCAGCTGCTGACGCCGATGAAAAAGGGAAATCTGGGAGTGGAACAGCTGAATAGCTTCATGCAGGAGAAATGCAATCCGCCCTCGGATGACAAGATGGAATACAGCTACGGCAGCAGCCTGTTCCGTGAAGGGGACAGAGTGATGCAGATCAGGAATGATTACGAGCTGGAATGGGATATATATGCGGGAAATATCGCGATTGAAAAAGGAAAGGGTGTTTTTAACGGGGACACCGGTGTAGTGGATGAGATCAATGCCTATTTAAAGATCATGAAGGTGATCTTTGATGACGGCAGGGTGGTCTACTACGAATTCAGCCGTCTGGATGAACTGGAGCTGGCCTATGCGGTGACCGTGCACAAATCCCAGGGAAGCGAGTATCCGGTGGTGATACTCCCGCTGCTCTCCGGGCCGCAGATGCTCTTTCACAGGAATATTCTGTATACGGCAGTGACGAGGGCCAAACAGTGCGTCATCATACTGGGCAGCGCGGCCACGGTGCGCAGGATGGTGGGAACGGATAATGCTGCAAGACGCTATACATCTCTTGCGGAAAGGATAAAGGAAATTGAAACGCCTGCTTGATCTTCTGTTTCCTCCCCGCTGTGTCCTCTGTGACGAGGTGATCTCGCCTGAAGAGAAGGGCTGCTGTGAGGAATGCAGACCTAAACTCAAATACATATCGGAACCCTGGTGCCTTAAGTGCGGGGCGCCGGTCGTTAACAGTGAGGACAGTTATTGCCCTTCCTGCATGGTGAGGAAACATCTGTTCACGGCCGGAAGGGCGCTTTATGAGTATTCTTCGGTCAGGACTTCGATATACCGCTTCAAGTACTCGGGTCGTGCGGAATACGGTGAGTTTTACGGCAGGGAGATGGCCGAGAAGCTTAAAGAACAGCTGAAAAAGTGGAAGCCCGACGGCCTGATCCCCATACCGCTCCATGCGGCGAAGGAGAGGCTGAGGGGGTATAACCAGGCAGAAAAGCTGGCCAGGGCCATAGGAAGATATTGCGATATCCCGGTTTTTGACCGGATCGTATTCAGAAGGCAGAAAACCAGGCCAATGAAAGAATTAAATGTAAAAGAACGTCAAAATAATCTGAAAAAGGCTTTTATTATTCCACAAGATGTTGTAAAATTGAAAAGAGTAGTGCTGGTCGATGATATCTATACGACAGGTACTACTATGGACAGTGTTGCCGGGCTCCTTTTGGAAAAAGGGGTTTTGGAAGTGTATACTCTTACACTGGCTATAGGAACGGGGATTTAGTGTTTGCATAAGGAGTCAGTCTATGAGCGCAAGTGTTAAGAACTGCCGGAAATGCGGCAAGATGTTTAATTATATTATGGGACCGCCTATCTGTCCTGTCTGCAGGGAGAAGATAGAGAAGAAGTTCCATGAAGTAAAGGAATATGTTCGAGAGCACAAGGCGGCGAGCATGAACCAGATATCCGAAGATTGCGGAGTGGAACGTAAGCAGATAGAGCAGTGGGTAAGGGAGGAGAGGCTGGTGTTCTCGGATGAATCCCCCATTAAGCTCTATTGTGAAAAATGCGGCAAATACATTACCACCGGACGTTTCTGCGAGCAGTGCAAGAAAGACAATGCCAGCAGCTTTTCCGCTGCGGGAAGAAAGGATGAAGGATCCGAAGGTACTTCTGATCCCGGAAAGGGTTCGGGTTCCAGAATGTACACCTTCAGGAATTGACGGATGATAAACGAATCCAGGATAAAACTGATGACCAGACTGGCGGCCTATGAGAGTGGCGAGGGTAAGAAGAGTATGGCCATCGGCACATATTTTAAAGGGGACTACATAGCCAAAGAGGTTATGAAGTCTATTGTATTTGCGACTATCGTATATGGTATAGTGATAGCCGCATATGTCGTTTATGACTTTGAAAAATTCATGAAGGACATATATGATATGGATCTGCTGCAGCTGGGAAAGACGCTGCTGATACGCTATCTGCTCTTTACGGGCGGTTATGCGTTCATAACCTATATCGTATATCTGATAAGATATAAAAAAGCAAGGCATTCTCTCAGGATGTATTACAATAACCTGAGGCGTCTGAATGCAATGTATAAAAAGGAATAAGGATAGTTTTGGCTTTATGGTACAGTTACTTACGGCAAGGGAATGGTTGAAGAATATTTATTCCCGCTACGAGAATTTCTGCAGACCGGCGCTGAAGTTTCTGCTGGCGCTGATCTCAATGATGATGATCAATTCAAAGCTCGGATATTCGCAGGCTTTAAAGAGTGGGGCAGTGTCCCTGATCATAGCGCTGATGTGTTCTTTCCTGCCGCTGAATTTCATCGTTACCGTTTCCGCGCTGATCGTGCTTCTGCAGCTTTATGCGCTTTCACTGGAAAGTGTGATAATAGCGGGAGTGATCATGCTGATAATGATGCTTCTGTATTTCAGGTTCGCGGCAAAAGATACAGTATTGATCATGCTCACACCGCTTTGCTTTATACTGGGAGTTCCCTATGTGATCCCCCTGTGCGCAGGCCTCGTGGCTGCGCCTTCATCGGTGGTTTCCACAGGCTGCGGCGTAGTGATCTATTATATGCTGAAAGTGATCACGGTAAACAGGCAGACATTGCTCAATATGGAAGAGGAGTCCCTGCTTGAGAAGCTGAGGTTCCTTGCGGATGCCATACTTGATAACAGGGAGATGATGGTATGCTGCGCGGCATTCGGGATCACTATCATCGTGGTATATGTGATAAGAAGACTGTCCGTTGACCATGCCTGGACCGTGGCCATCATAACCGGAATGCTGGTGGATGTCATGGTGATACTGATGGGTGATCTCAGGTTTGATACGAGAATATCCGTAGGTTCACTGGTGTTCGGAAGCCTGGTAGCCTTAGTGGTGGCGGAGATATTGCAGTTCTTCATTTTTAACGTTGATTACAGCAGGACCGAAAAGGTCCAGTTCGAAGATGATGAATATTACTATTATGTGAAGGCAGTGCCTAAGAATACGGTGTCGCTTTCGGATCCTAAGGTAAAGAAGATCAAAGGCCAGGAGAAGAAGATACTTCCGGCAAAAGAACCGGCAGAAGAAGAGAACCCTCAGCCCGCAGAGGATAAGAAGGACGCGCCGGAATACAGAGTAAGAAGATCGACAGCCACCCGTGACAAGGCTATGGCTGAACTTAACGAGATAAGGAAAACGGCGGCAACAAGGAACAGGAGACCTGCGCCGCCAAAGAAGAGAAAGAGAGAAGACTAAAAGGAAATGCTGGACAGAGTAAGCGGATTTATAGAAGAATATGTATCCAGTCTCCATATGCCCACTATCAGTATCACTGATGTGATAGAGATACTTATTCTCTCTTTTGTCATATATCATCTGATGGTATGGGTCAGGAATACTAAGGCATGGTCTTTATTTAAGGGCATCATAGTCATCCTGGTCTTTTTACTTATTGCGATCATGTTCGAGATGACCACTATTTTGTGGATAGTCAGGAATATCCTGCCGACCATGGTCATTGCTTTTGTGGTCATACTTCAGCCGGAACTGAGGCGCGCGCTTGAACAGCTGGGGCAGAAGAATATAGTCTTTTCTTTCCTGAATTATGATAATGCGCGTTCAGGAAGATACTCCGATCATACGATAGATGAGATAGTCAAGGCTTCTTTCGCAATGGGCAGGGCCAAGACCGGAGCCCTAATGGTGTTTGAGAGAAACGAGACGCTGATGGAATATGAAAAGACCGGCATCCCCATAGATGCCCAGGTCACCAGCCAGCTGCTCATCAATATATTCGAGCATAATACACCGCTTCATGACGGCGCGGTGCTGTTCCGCAATGATCGTATAGTAGCGGCCACCTGTTATCTCCCGCTTTCGGACAACAGATCACTTTCCAAGGCTCTGGGTACCAGACACAGGGCAGCGGTAGGTATTTCGGAAAACACTGATTCGCTTACAGTGATCGTTTCGGAGGAAAACGGAAAAGTGAGCGTGGCTTTCGGCGGAGAGCTTTTCAGCGGACTTACCCAGGAGGGTTTAAGAGAAAAGCTTGAACTCATACAGGACAAGCCTGCTCCGGAGAGCAAAAAAAGATTAAGAGACAGACTGAAAGGAGGAGACCGTAATGAAAAAGATTCTGACAAATAATCTTGGTCTCAAGATCCTTGCAGTCATTATTTCTTTCGGAGTATGGCTGATGGTGGTCAATTATGATGATCCCGTAAAGACTGCAAGCTTTTCCGATATTCCCGTCAGGATACAGAACTCCGATGTGCTCAGGGAGAAGGGAAAGGTATTTGAAGTTAAAAATGATATAAGCAGCATAGATGTGACCATCACCGCAAAGAGAACAATACTTGATTCCTTAAGCGCGGAAAACATAATAGCCGAAGCAGATGTTTCCAGTCTGTCGGTTATGAATACCGTGCCTATCAAGCTGTCTACAAATAAGAATAATTCCATGATAGAGTCCATTAAAACGGACACTCCGATGCTGGAACTTTTGGTGGAAAACTTAAAGGAGATAAGCCTGCCGATAACCATGGAGATGCTCGGAACCCCGGCAGAGGGATATGTGATCGGCGATGTGACATACGGAACCAACACGGTGCGTGTGTCCGGGCCTGAGTCGGTCATAGATATGATCTCTTTTGCACAGTGTTCGATAAGTGTGGACGGAAGAGTTTCGGATATTTCTTCCAGTTTGGATATAAATCTGTATGACGATAATTATGAAAAGGTTGATCATGCAAACGTCAGAAAGAATATTTCAACGATCAACGTAAGCGTTGCCATACTGCCTACCAAGACAGTACCCGTGCTTTATGAGATCAGCGGCATCCAGGCTGATAATTATGTGGTGGTGGGAACACCTACAGGTGATGTGAGCGAGATAGTGATAGCTGGACGTTCCAAGGTACTTAACGGTATCAGTTATATCCGCGCGGGATATAAAGATGTTAACATTGACGGAAGGACTGAGAGCGTCAGCGCCAAGATCGATCTGACAAACTATCTTCCCGACGGAGTGAGGATGGCGGATCCTTTCGGTAACACAACCGCCACGGTTACGGTGGAGATAGAAGAATATCAGACAAGGACCTTCGAAGTGCCTTTTGACAGCTTTGATTATCAGCATATTCCCGAAGGATATAAGGCTCATATAGTGGATGAAAAGGGTAAGGAAGAGGGCACGGTAAAAGTCAAGATCGCAGGACTCAAGTCTGAGCTGGACGGGCTGGATGTCAATCAGCTTGTGGGAAGCGTGCTTCTGTCCGACGCTATCGGAAGCATGAAGCTTAAGGATGAGTTTGAGGTGACCGCAAGCTTGGACGGTTCTTACCTTCCGGTAGAAGTTGTCTTTATAGAAGCCGAGAAAGTAAGGGTTAAGGTCTGGAAGAACAAGTAAGGCGCAAACTTGTAAACAGGGCTTAAAAATGGTATAATACGGATTTATTGTACGAAGTGAAAAATGGGGTTACGATATGATAAGTAAAAAAGTTACGGTAAAGAATGCTACGGGGCTGCACTTAAGGGCAGCGGGTAATTTCTGCAAGGAAGCCATGAAGTATGGCTCGAGCATAAATTTTACGTTTAAAGAGAACACTTATAATGCTAAAAGCGTTCTCAGCGTGCTTGCTTCGCTGGTAAAATGCGGTGATGAGATAGAGATACACTGCGAGGGACCTGATGAAGAGGAAGCGCTTGAACAACTCGTGGCCGCAGTTGAAAGCGGACTCGGAGAATAGAAGGAGAAGAGGAAAATGCTTAATTACAAACGTTATCAGCGCGTGCCGGTAGACCGTTATCCGGAGCGTACATGGCCGGACAAGGAAATAATGAAGCATCCGATCTGGTGCAGTGTTGACTTGAGAGACGGCAATCAGGCACTGATCGATCCCATGGTGGTATCTGAAAAGATCGAGTTTTTCAATTATCTGGTAAAACTCGGATTCAAGGAAATTGAAATAGGTTTTCCTGCAGCCAGTCAGATAGAATACGATTTCCTGCGCCAGCTGGTAGAGAGAAAGCTGATCCCCGATGATGTGAAAGTACAGGTGCTCTCACAGTGCAGGGAAGAGCAGATAAAGAGGACTTTTGAATCCATACAGGGGATCAAAAAGGCAATAGTGCATATTTATAATTCCACATCCACACTTCAGAGAGACGTAGTGTTCAATGCGGACAAGGAGACAGTTAAAGAACTGGCTCTTAAAGGAACCCAGATGGTCATCGACAATATGAAGGACTATGATGGTGAAGTGACTCTTGAGTATTCGCCCGAAAGCTTTACCGGTACAGAACTTGATTATGCGCTGGAAGTATGTAATGCGGTCATTGACAAGTGGAAACCGACTAAAGAAAAGCCGATGATCATCAATCTTCCGTCAACGGTGGAGATGACTACGCCCAATGTATTTGCGGACCGTATCGAATACTTTAATAACAAGCTTAACAACAGGGAAGCTGTTATCATTTCCGTTCATCCCCACAATGACAGGGGAACGGGTGTGGCTACGGCTGAGCTTTCCCTGCTTGCAGGCGCTGACCGTATAGAAGGAACTCTTTTCGGAAACGGAGAGAGGACCGGTAACGTGGACATCATCAATCTGGCTTACAATATGTTTTCACAGGGCATCGATTGCGGACTTGAACTTACCAATATCAACGAAGCCATCGAACTCTATGAACGTACCTGTAAGATACCCATACATCCCAGACATCCCTATGCCGGCAAGCTGGTATTTACCGCATTCTCCGGATCTCATCAGGATGCCATCAACAAGGGTGTCCATGCAATGAAAGAGAGAAATTCACAGATATGGCAGGTGCCTTATCTGACCATAGATCCTGCGGATATCGGCAGGGAATACGAACCTATCGTCCGTATCAATTCCCAGTCAGGAAAGGGCGGTGTGGCCTTTGTAATGGAGACCTATTTCGGCTTCAAGCTGCCCAAGCCCATGCAGAGAGAGTTTGCGGATGTGATACAGACGCTTTCGGAATCAAGGGGAGAGGTATCACCCGATACGGTTATGGAGAAGTTCAGGGAAGAATATCTTAAGAAGAATGAACCCATCCATTTCAGAAAACTCAAAGTAGATGATCTCTCCGAAGAAACAGAGTCAGAGTTCGATACCGGTGTGCATGTGACATATACCGATCATGATGTCGAGAAGAACTTTGAAGCTGTGGGCAACGGCCCCATTGATGCAGTACTGCGCGGTATCAGAGAGAACTTTGATGTACGCATAAAGATACTCGATTATGAAGAGCATGCGCTGCAGAGCGGAGCCAACTCCCAGGCAGCTGCTTATATCCATATGCTTAACGAGGATACAGGTGAAGTGACTTACGGTGTCGGAGTCAGCTCCAACATAACAAGAGCATCCGTAAGAGCCATATTCTCGGCAATAAACAGACTGGGTCTCGGAGCGTAGATATGACAAAAGTAATGGTGACCGGCTGTAACGGACAGCTGGGAAAAGCGTTAAAGAAACTGTATGATGCGGATCCCGGATATACTTATCTCGGGACCGATGTAGGAGAACTTGATATCACGGATCTGGATGCTGTCACAAAATATGTGGCAGAGGAAAAGCCGGATGTGATAATCAACTGCGCTGCCGCAACCAATGTGGACGGCTGTGAGAAAGATACGGATCTTGCCTACAGGATCAATGCCATAGGGCCGAGAAATCTTGCAATAGCGGCAAGTAAAAACGGCGTGGAGCTGGTGCATATCTCCACGGATTACGTATTCTCCGGAGAGGCAGCAGAGAGCCCGCGAAATGAGTTTGACAGTGTCGGACCGGTGAGCGCATACGGAAAGACCAAGCTGGCAGGTGAAGAATTTGTCAGAGCTTTTGCCGCTAAGTATTACATCATACGTACCGCATGGCTGTACGGCGAAGGAAAGAATTTCGTTAAGACCATGCTGGCGGTCGCGGAAAACCATGACAGAGTAAGCGTAGTGGATGACCAGCTGGGTAATCCGACTTCTGCAATGGAACTTGCAAGAGCAATATATAAACTGATACCTACGGGGGCTTACGGCCTGTATCACGGTACCTGTGAAGGCATATGCAGCTGGGCTGATTTTGCGGAAGAGATATTTAAGCT
>JAEEIK010000026.1 GCA_016281335.1 Lachnospiraceae bacterium
CGTATCTATATCCAGCTCTGCCTGATTACCGCTTACCTGCGCAGCATATACGGCACAGCCGTTTTTTTTCGCTTCCGCCGTCTTCTCATCTATACCTGCCGCAAGGAGTTCACCTATGGAATCTGAACCCTGTAAACTTATATCATTTTCTTCTATACGGATCTCTTCCCTGTCATCATTGTTTTCCGCAAAAACAAAACCTCCCATTCCTTCGGAAGTAAACAGCATTACGGCTATCATAATAAAAGACAGCCAGCGCATCATAAGTCTCTTCTTTGTTCTTTCGGAAATTTTCACTTTTATATCCTCCTGTTATCTTCTGTCTCGCAGACAGACTTGCGTTAAGAATGATATTATTCAGAAAAAAAGAGCCGCAGTAAAAACGGCATATCGAGTACTGATCATCTTAGAAGTTAGGAATCATCAGAAGTTTATTACTTATCAGCCTCGTGCATTTCTTTTTTGATCTTATACATCAGATCATCGGCTTCCCTTACATACTCTTCAAGGGTAGCTTCTCTTCTGTTCACCGGATCTGTCGTGACATAACCTATGCTGGCAGTGAGTTCATAGGGAAGGCCGCGCTTCTCACATCTTTCCTTAAGACGGTTCGTAATATCTGCCGTTACCTGAGCTGCTTTCTTCTCATCGCATTCGGGTACTATGGCAAGGAATTCATCGCCGCCGTAACGCACGGCTATCCAGTCTTCCTCAAGTCTTTCGCTTATGGATGCAGATACCATCCTGATAGCGTTGTCACCTTCATCATGTCCGTATTGATCATTAATGCTCTTCATTGAATTGATGTCTATGAACATAACCGTCATCGGAGTCATGTTTTCAAGGCTTGCCTGATACAAAGGCAGGGCTTTATTCTCATAACCCATGCGGTTGTATACTCCGGTCAGGGCGTCCTTATCATATATCTGCTGCAGTCTTAAGTTGGCACGAAGCAACCTCACCGACTGCTGCAGTTTCTCCAGATAAGGGAACATCATCGCGTCGTTGAGCACATAAGGCTTATCGGTAAATACCGCATAACCGTAATTATACTGATAATAATGAAGAGGAAGAATATAGAAGATATGCCTCTCTCCCGGCTGCTTTTCATATGCAGGTATCAGTTTCTTCGCATCAACATGCTCAACGTCCACAAGTTTACCGTCGCGCAGTGCAACCAGTACATCCAGCTCTCCGCTTAAGCTATCCGCGCAGAGGTCTTCCTCATTGACATTGACCTTTTCCAGATATTCGGGATCAAACACGATATAGAAAGCCGAGCCTTCAAACTGATGATTATCAAGATAATGATTCCGGAGTCTCTCACGCAGCTCACTGTAATCGGAAGCTTCAGAGAGAGTTTTTCTCAGTTCCCTCTCATTCTGCTCCAGCAGGTTGTTATCGCTGTTTCTCTGGTATGAATGCTTGCAATAGTCCTGTCTTCTGTGTTCGCATTCGGACGGTCTGCAACCGCAGCTCTCTGCGATCACTGCCCTTGTAGGCACTTTGATCTGGACAAAGTCTTCTTTGCTTTCGTTTTCATATATCAGTTCGCAGGCCTTGCGGGCAACATACGCATAATCCTGCTTCACCGTAGTGATGGCAGGATAAAAGATATCCGCGCTCGCTATATCATCAAAGCCGGTAACTATGACATCTTCCGGAATATTGATCCCTCTCTTGTTAAGCTCGGTGCATACCGACAGCGCCATAATGTCATTGGCACAGACTATGGCATCAGGAAGCTTTTTATTGTTCTCAAGCAGGATATTAAGAGCCGCTATAGTTCTTCTGTTGGACCACTTACCGTAACCGATCTGTTTTTCCTTTAATTCCAGGCCGTGTTCTTCAAGCACCGTCCTTGTGATCCGCAGTCTGTCATTGCTGTCCACATGAGTATCCGTTCCGCCCATATAGAAGATTTCTTTCACACCGTGTTCTTCTATAAGGTGAGTCACCAGCTCACGCATGCCTTCTTCGTTATTTACACAAAGGGAAGTGACTCCGTCAAATTCCATACCGATACTGATAAGGGGAACGCCCTTCTCCTTAGCGGCCATGCATATCTCTTCAGCTGTTTCATTGGAATTGAGCAGATTGGAAAAAACTATGATCCCGTCATAGTCATTAAGATCACACAGGTTATAAACGTTCAGTTCTCCCTGCATCGTATGACGATGCACACTGTAAGAAGCGAAACTTAAGAATACGTATATATCAAGATCCTTTTCATCGGCATACGCTTCAAAACCTTCCATGGCTTTGGCCAGAACATCCGGGCTCCAGCCATTAGCGCATACCGCAATCTTTTTCTTCATCAGATCCCCCTTTGCGGCAGAATACCTTCTTTAACCTGCATAGTTAGTATTAGTATACCACAACTGTATACAAGTTGACAATAGCCGAAACTTTTTGGATAAAGCTCTGCTCCTTATATCCGCTGCCGGATCGTTTACGCTGTACATAACTATGGTTGCAGCCATTCCTTCACATAGTCGAGCTGGTAATCCTCACCTCTGTCAAAGACTGCTGCTATCACTTCTTCGTTTATGGGTATCACCACGTCGATGGGCACCCTGCCCTTATGGTCTGCGTACGTATCTATCAGTGGCTCTGCATCTTCAGTGAGGCTGGGAACGGCCGAATAGGACAGACTGCCTTTGTTTAATTCTATCTGGCTCACGGCCTGACAGGAACTGTTGGTCTTTGTATATCCCATGATCGTTACATTCGGGAATGAAGACATCAGATAAGTCATTTCATCTCCGGCACTTACGGTTTCGGCGTTCACCAGCAGGACTATGCGTCCGTCGGCCCACAGGTCTTCACCCATATAGGTGATAGCCTCACCCTTTATGTATTTACCGTCCTCTCCTCTTTCATAAGCCGCACGCTTTTTATTGATCACGGCATTATAGCAGTCCGTATGTTCTCCTAAAGGTGCAAAGAGCTGCGCCACGCCCATCACCATGAAGGGACTGCCGCCCGAATTCCTGCGCAGATCTATGATAATATCGTTTACACCCTCTACTTTGTATGCTAGTATCTGCTCCCTGAGCGTATCTGTCATCTCCCTGTAATCCGAACCGCTGTAACTCTTCAGATCATAGGCCATGGAATAGATGCGAAGGAGGGCTGTTTTATCATCAAGCTTCTGCCAGTCAAGATTGCTGATGAAGACTCCCTCGTCAATCTTCTTCATCGTGGACATCAGTCTGCAGATATACGCACCCAGCCTCGGTGCTTTCACGGTCTTCTCACTTCCGTCCTCATCGATAAAACCGATGACAACTTCCTCACCGCCGTAGCCTGCCGCATACATAGTCCTGAAGAATGCCTCATTTTCAGCATCCGGCATATTGGCCATCATCACGTCTGCCTTTGAAACCAGTTCTTCAATACTCAGCCCGTCCCAGGAAGTTATTATCGTGCCGTTTTTTATTCCGGCATTCTTTATGATATATCTCTTATTCTCGATATCATCAGCCAGCGTATCCCTGAATTTGTCAAAATCATCAATGCCCTCGGTCACTGCATAAGCCTCTCCGCAGCCCTCAACATTTACGGCGACATAGCTGCCGTCCGACATTTTCATAAGCGCCAGACCGTAATCATTTCCGAATATCCTGTATAAGGCATTTTCAAACGCAGCGGAGTCCCCGAAGGAATAGCCTACATGCCCGTCATAAAACTCGTTTGCAAACTGCATCCAGAGCTTTATGTTCCTTACTTCATCTCTCTGTTTTGTTGCTTCCTCAAACTGCGGACGGTATTTCGCATACAGTACATCCCAGTCGATCTCTTTTTCTTCGGCCAGCACATAATAATCCTTCATCTCTCTGAAGCCTTTTTCAAAATCTGCCAGATAATCATCGGCGCCGTATAGAGGACTCAGCATAATGAAGAGCAGCGTTCCTCCGATCAGAAGTCCGCCACAGCAGACAATCGGTATGCGTATACGATCGTTTTCGGTAAACAGGCAAAACGTAAAGAGCAGCGCCCCCGCATAAACTCCGATATAATATTTATCCCAGGGTATAAAGCCGGCCACTGCCGCTGCCAGTACAAAAGGCACGGCATAGAGTATACGCCATCTCGTCGAAGGTCTCTTCTTCTCCAGCCTGATCAGCAGGAGTATTCCTGCAGACAATATCAACTCGATTAAAGCAAATATCTTGTCCATCCCCATCCTCCTTCAGTTCAGGTCATCGCGTCTGAACAGGCCGTAACCCATCAGAAGATATATTACAGTCATTAAAAGAGATACCACTGCGGTCGTCAGCAGCAGTCCGGCTTCGGGCTTTGACTGATAGACCGCATAATTCACGATCCCGCCATCCATGCTGATGTTGTATACCGACCTTGTTTTAAATTCCAGCAGTGCCACTGCATTCTTAAAGGCAGTCATATACGGGATCTTCGTCCCCAATGATTCGGTGAACGCACCAAACACGTATACCATATATCCCCATACCATCACTCCTGTAGCCTTCTTTACCAGAAAAGCCAGAAAACATATAAATGCCGCCATACGCATATAGGGAAAGGCACAGAAAAGCAGTCTGATCATCGCATAGCCGAATTCCATATTATCGCCCCAGCCATATATGATAATGCCGACGATGACCGGTACAAATGAGAGGATAAGCGAAAGCAGTGTCGTAAACAGTACCGTCAGTATCGTCCTCGAAAAATAGATGCTTAGCCTGGAATGTCCTGACATCACTTCATAGTTGATCACCCTGTCTTTCATGTCACCGGCGCAGAGATACGCCACAGGCACACACATCAGCATAAGCGTAAAGCTGTAGCTTACCGACGAATCGACCGCAAGCAGCCCCGACGCAGTATTTGATACTCCTCCAAGCTGCGATATCCATAAAGGACTGAGAAAGCCCGTGAGCAGACACATCAGGAAAAATATCACAAACATAAAGCGTGAGTGGAGCATATTATATATAAACAAACGTATCTCTCTCTTCATCTCAGTTCCTGTCCTTTCTTATGAATAATACTGCGGCGCCTGTCAGATACAGTGTTGCAGCGATCAGTGATACTGCTGCAGTTTTCCATATCTGCTCCGCCGGCAGTTCTGCAAGGTAAAAGCTGACCTGCTTTCCGTCAACCACGATACTCTTCGCATTGTCCACCCTCATGATCTGTGATATGCTGCTGGTGAAAAAAGCATACTTCAGCTCAATATCCAGAACTTCGTATGCGATCATGTCAAAGATCGCTTCTGCTTCAATGATGACAAAGGCCAGTGCCATTCCCTTTCCTGCACTTCCAACAAGAAAAGTAAGAAAGATAAACAGTGACACCATACGCAGCAACGGAAGAAACATAAGAAACTGACGGATAAGGGCCCACTTCATATCAACGTTGTTTCCCCAGCCGTTGATCAGAGTTAAGTATCCGATTGGCATGGACATCAATGCCCAGCAGATCACCGTTCCCCAAAGCAGTCCGGCTGCGATCCTTCCCAGATACGCCTTTATCCTTCTGTTTCCGCCGAGTATCTCATAATTCACTGACTTATCTGACATATCGGAGCCCACCAGCCTGATCACGATCACCATCACAGCGATCATACAGATAACTACCACATCTCCGTTCACGCCGGTAAAATAACTTGCTCCTGTCATATCAGACAGCTCCATGCCATCCAGTGCCCGCATAAACCACATGGCTAACAGCGGCATGCTCACTATACTTATAAGCGCAATGACAATGGCCAGATCCTTACGCACATAATAATTTAACGAACGAAAGACATTGATCATATCCTGTCACCCTGCACCTTTCTCATGTAATACTCTTCAAGGTTGACTGCATTCCTGCAAAGCTCTATCGGTGTGGCTCCGCCTTTATAAAGAGCCGTCGATATCTCTTCTATCCGATCCAGTCCGTCGTATATCTTGAGCTTTCCGTCCTCGGTCGCTTCCAGCCCGGTAATGCCGCATTCATGTGTAAGTATCGCGCTGGCCTTCTCATTATTCACGGTATTGATACGGAAATATTCGCAACACTCCCTCTCAAGTTCTTCCGAGCTTAACTCTCCGGTGATACGTCCGTGATCCACGAAGATATAGTCGGTGCAGAGCAGCGACAGCTCGCTTAAGATATGTGATGAAATGATGATGGTCGTCTTTTCTTCTTTGTTCAGTTTCTTAAGGAGTTCACGTATCTCTACGATCCCCTCGGGATCCAGACCGTTTATGGGTTCATCCAGTACCATGAACTCCGGCTTGCCCAGCAGCGCATTTGCGAGTCCCAGTCTCTGCCTCATGCCCATGGAGAAATTCTTCACCGGCTTTTTCCCCGTATCCGTAAGGTTCACGATCTCCAGCACTTCGTCTATCCTTTTTTTATCGGGTATTCCCTTCTGAATACGCTGCTTCTCAAGATTCTCCCTTGCGGTCATGTTCTCCTTCGCATATGGTGTCTCTATCACAAAGCTCATGCGTGTCCTGGAATGACAGAGTCCCTTCTCACTTGTCTCTCCGTATATGGATATGCTGCCTTCTGTCGGAAATACCAGTCCGCCCATTACCTTCATCGCTGTCGTCTTGCCCGCGCCGTTAGGTCCCACGAGTCCGACTATGCTTCCTTCCCGTACTTTAAAATTCACATTATCCAATGCCTTCTGCTTACCGTACTGTTTTGTAAGCGCCTTTGCTTCCATGATTATCTCAGCCATACTCTTCCTCCTATTCAATCACGGGGACGGTTCCCCGGTTGATTGTTGACAATCACATGAACGGTTTTAATAATATAAGGAAATATTAAAGAAAATCTTAAGAAATAAAAAATTAAAGAATTATCCTGAACTTCAGCCTTCCGCCTTCCGCAAGCGCTTCGATGCTTCCGTCCATCTTTTCCACCAGCAGCTTGACTATATAGAGGCCCAGGCCCGCACTGCCGTCACGCCTTGCCTTATCGGCACGATATGTTCTGTCAAAGATATGCTCCGTATCTATTTCCGCATCATCAGTGATCTCATTTTCAAGAATGATCTCTGCCGCGTCATCCTGTTCCGAAACAGTAAGCATAAAGCTTTTCTTTGCATATTTGCAGATATTGTTTAAGAGATTGCTCATAATGCGCGTAAGCATTCCCTTATCCGCATTTATGATGATGCTCTTCTCCGGCAGCCTGATATCCGGCTCAAGATCTTTACTCCGTATCATGCTTTCGTTGTCTATTATGAATTCCGCAAGAAATGCGGTCAGATCGATCTTTTCTTTTTCCATGGTAAGATCACCGCTCTCTATAAGCGACAGTTCAAAGAACTCATCCACCATGTTTTTAAGTACTTCTGCCCGGCGGTCTGCAGCTTCCAGATACTCGCGTCCTTTTTCGGAAAGATTTTCTTCGCTGAGCATACGCAGGTTTCCGCGGATAACCGTAAGCGGTGTACGAAGGTCATGCGCTATATCGGAGATGGACTGTTCCAGCACTTTCCTGCTGCGCTCATCCTCAAGCTTCATTTTTTTCTGATATTCAATATTCTCATTGAATTCCGAAGCGACGGCTTCCAGATCCTTATCGACAAGATTTATGCGGAGATTACGGTCATAGCCTTCCTCACGCGTGAGCTTTAACTCGCGAGCCATCTCCCTGAGATTTTTCTTTATCAGAAAATAACTGATCAGTCCCATCAGTCCTCATCTCCCTGCGCAAGCTTGTAGCCTATGCCCCATACGGTCTCTATCAGTTCCCTGCCCGATACGCTCTTAAGCTTATTCCTTAAATTGCTCATGTGGACATTGATAGTATTGTCTTCGTACAGGTATTCATCTTCCCATACAGACTCATAGAGATTCGCCTTTGTAAAGGTCTTCCCGGGATTCTTAAGAAAAAGAAGTAGCAGGCCGCGCTCTTTTGCCGTGAGTTTTATCGGCTCGCCCATATAAGATACCGTATTATTCTGAAGATCATATGACAGTCCGCAGGCAGACAGACTTTCCTCTCCTGCTTCCCTCGTATATGCTCCGCCGGCACTGCGCCTGAGCAAAGCTTCTATCCTTACATACACTTCATCAAGATCAAAAGGTTTTGTTATATAATCATCGGCTCCGAGCTGAAGAGTCTCAATCCTTGTATCAAGGCCGGATTTCGCAGATATCACAATCACCGGAGTATGCGCCCTGGTGCTGTCTTTCTTTGCTCCGCGAAGTGCTGCGATCAGTTCCGTTCCGGAATTGTAAGGCAGCATGATATCCATAAGTATCACATCATACAGCTTATCCTTCATGGCAATGAGTGCACTGCGTCCGTCCCCTGCCTCGCTTACCTCAAAGTCTTTCGCCTTAAGATAATCCGCCAGGAGCTTTCTTATCTCTCTGTCATCTTCAACTATGAATACTGTTTTTGCCATAGATTTATTATACACTAAAAAAGAGGCTTTCGCCTCTTTTTAGAAGATTCTCCTCACCGCCAGTATGTTCTTGTATCCTGCGCTGGATACTATGATTCCTGTCTTGGATGTGCTTGCATGCACTATCTGTCCGTTGCCGATGTAGATCGCCACGTGACCGGAGTAGCAGATGATATCGCCGGGTCTTGCATTTGCGATACCGCCCTCTACCGCATAACCTACGCCACGGTCAGCTCTTGAAGAGTGAGGCAGTCCCACACCGAAGTGTGCATATACGCTCATTACGAATCCTGAGCAGTCGGTGCCGTTGGTCAGACTGGATCCGCCGTATACGTAAGGATTACCTACGAACTGGCATCCGTAATTTGCAACCTGTGCTCCGAGACCGCTGCCTGCCACCGTTACAGGTGTAGTAACAGTCTTTGATGATCCGCCTGCTGCAGTCCTGTTACGCTTCTGCTGTGCTTTCCTTGCAGCTTCCTGGGCTTTCTTTCTCTCTTCGGCTTCTTTCTTAAGTCTTGCTTCCTCTTCTGCCTTTGATTCAGCCTTTACAAATTCGGTATGCAGCTTCACGAATTCGGATGATACATAACCGTCACCTTCATTGGTAGTAACCTTCACCCAGTCACCCATCTCTTCCAATACCACGAGGTCGTCATCGTAGGGCACCTGAGTCAGTATCTTCGCATCTATGCTGGGCTCTTTACGAACATTAAGAGTTGTGGTATCAACATAAGCAAGTCGCGTTCCCACCTTCTTGGCAAGCTCTATCGCATCTTCGCCGGTCACGCAGTATTCTGCCTTAACGTAACCTGTGGTGGAACCGGATGATATCTTATACCAGCCGTCTGTTTCTTCCAAAAATGTACCTACGGAATCGTCGTAGAGTTTACCGACTATCTCGCCTTCCAGATCCGGAACGGCACGGACATTAACATAATCATTGACCTGGGCGATAACCAGATTTGCAAAGTTCTCGGGATCTCTTGCCAGCTGCTCTTCAAGAGCCTGCTCCTCTGCCATCTTTATCTCTATGGCTGCCTGTGATGCAAGGCTGACTGCGCTGGTAGCTTCTGCAGCCGCATCCAGTCTCTCTTCCAATTCTTCCGTATCGGAGATCACCTGCTCTGCGCCTACAGAAAGTGAAAGCATATCAAGAGGCTCTGCGACTTCAGTATCCGCATTGCCTTCATCTTCTCCGTCAATTACAACTGTATCCGGTGAAAAAAGAGTAGGAGTAGCTGTTGCGCCTCCTGTCAGATCATTGATATCAGGAAGCACTTCTTCCTGAACAGGCTCAACATAGATCTCGTCAAGTGTGATCCCGTCCTCGAGCACGAGTGCCGCGCCGCCTGCGGGAAGTATATCGGAAACGATCGCGCCGTTAGCTCTTGCTCCGGTACCAAAGAGCGTACAGGAAAGCATTACAGCTGATGTCGTTATAAGTATTGCACGTGTGTATATCTTCTTCATATAACCCTCGGGTTTTGATATTTTCGTAAACCTGTAAAAGAATATAACATGTGATAACACGGCCTGTCAACCTTTTTTTGTAACATTTTCGTAATATTTTACATAATGATTACAAAACCACAAGATATAGTATGTAAACTTCAAAACTGCCATATTATAGGCAATCTTTTATATAGTTAAACCAAAATTTAATCTCATCTGTAAACCTCCCTATTTGACAGGAGGGAAAGTTTTGCTATACTTTATCTCATGAATAAGACAGCACTCATAACAGGCGCAAGCGGCGGTCTCGGAAGGGAACTGGCCGGAAGATTTGCCAAAGGCTCTTACGACCTTGTCCTGCTTGCCAATAAGAATACAGAACAGCTTAACGTCCTTGCAGAAGAGCTTCGAAGCCAATACGGCGTTAATATCCGCTGTTTTTCCGGCGATATTTCCGATGAAGCTTATATCGACTCGGTCTTTGACGGTCTTCAGCGGCTGGATGTCCTGATCAACAATGCCGCTGTATCTTACAGCGGGCTTTTACAGGATATGAGCCTGTCCGACTGGCGCCGTACCATGAGCGTCAACCTGGATGCTGCCTTCTTATTTTCAAAGAAAGCCATTCCCCTTATGCTCTCCTCCGAGACAAGAGGACGCATCATCAATGTATCTTCGGTATGGGGCAGCGTGGGCGCATCAATGGAGACTGCCTACAGCGCTTCCAAGGGCGGCCTTAACAGTCTGACCAAAGCCCTCGGCAGAGAACTGGCTCCCTCAGGGATCCCGGTCAATGCCGTGGCCCTCGGTTTCATGGATACCGAAATGAATGCCCGTTTAAATGAAGAAGAAAAAAAAGCGGTGATCTCCGAGATCCCCGCTGACCGCGCCCTCCTTCCTTCGGAAGCCGCAGATTTTATCTTTCTTTTAACACAGGCCCCTGCCTATCTTACCGCGCAGGTCATCACCCTTGACGGCGGCTGGACTTAAAATGTAGATTCTTCTTCATTAATAAAGAGTTTTCTGCTGCCGCCCTCTATTTCGATATCATCATCCCCGGCGCCTACAGCCACATATTCACCGGCGCGTATCAGTATCGAAAGGCTGGTCTTTATCAGTTTGATCTCGGCATTATAATCATAGCTTCCCATAGCCATAGCCATATTGCCTTCGGCATGCATGTCCACATTCATGTTCTCCAGGCTTATCTTGACATTTCCGCCTGCCGTTCCGAGCATGTAGATACGTTTTCCGTTAAAGCTTACGTGCAGACCGGCCGCCCTTATCCTTATATTGCCTCCGGCCTCTTCCGAGGTACCTATGCCGGCTATGGTGCTGCCGGAACCTGACAGTACTATGGAAGTATCCTGTATATCTATATCCTGTTCGCCGTTAAGGGCGCCTATGAGTATACCCGAAGATATACGAGCATCCATGCGCAGATCGCAGGATGCTATCTTTATGGGAACGTTACCGACATAACTGCCTATGCCCACGCAGTTGGTGCCGGCCAGCATCGCATCTATCCTTCCGGACAATATCTGTATACCGTCCTTTGCAGCGCAGCTGCCGCCGCCTATGGCTATGCAGCGGTTTCCTTCTGCGCTGATGGCCAGCGCTCCGCTCATGGCGCAGACGATCTTGCCGAAGATATTGTCGGCATCACTTCCTATGCCGTAAGCCTTTGCAAGTGTCGGAGCTATGGTCAGCGTACCGCCTCCCTCTATTCTCAGTTCTGCAGTCTCGGGCACATGTATGCCGTTGCCCACCAGTTCATTGTCACCGTCTATGACAAGTGTAAGCTTTGCGCCCTTACCCACATCTATGAGCGGTCTTTCTTCCATATCACCGAGACTTACATTATGAAGAGTAAGTCTGCACTCTGTATTGTCCTTTATCTTTATCGTGATGCCCGCCATAAAGTCGGGATTGCCCTGCAGCGTCACTTCCGACTGGGAGATTATCACGCTGGTATATCTCTCCATGGCCAGATGCATAAGGAAGATCTCCTTCTCCCTGGTCACAAGGAATACCTTCTTCTTCAGCTCATGTGATTTCTCAAAGTTGGCGCGTACTATCTCGTCCCTTATGCTGGTAGAGATCGCCGGAGCCAGTACATAGGCAGGCTTCGCGGTATAGTAGCCCTGTATCAGATCGATGCCCATGCGTACCACTGCCATCAGCTCCTGCGGACTTTCCACACCTTCTGCCAGAGCCATGAAACCGTTGTCGTGAGCAAAC
This sequence comes from Lachnospiraceae bacterium, assembly GCA_016281335.1. Taxonomy (GTDB): domain Bacteria; phylum Bacillota; class Clostridia; order Lachnospirales; family Lachnospiraceae; genus NK4A136. The sequence goes on from JAEEIK010000026.1 coordinate 12,077, forward strand.
TCTACTATATTATTAACAAAATGCTGCTTCTTCAGATCCTCGTGTATATCCTCGATCAGAGCCCGGTCTATCTTCACATAGTTGGGCAGGAACTTCAGCAGATTGGACAGGTTGGAAAAACCTGTGCCGAAATCATCCACAGCAACCTCGAAGCCGTCCACCTCGCTCCTCTTCCTTAAGAGTTCCACGGTCTCGTTTTCAAAATCGGTCTGCTCGGTTATCTCCACGACAAGATTGGGGAAGATAAAACCGTATTCTTCCTTCAGCTCCGAATAATCCTTTTCGCTGAGATACGAACCCGGAATACTGTTAACGAAGAGCTTCCTTTCACCCAGTTCATCCACGAAAGGCTGCAGCTGCCTGAATACATTCGTGAAAGTGGCCTTCTCTATATCATAAAGTCTGTTGTCTATTGAGGCATACTTAAGAATGGTAAGCGGTGACAGATGCATGTCCTTGGTACGCATCAGCGCTTCGTATGCAACTATATCACCTGTCTTTGCCGACACAATGGGCTGGAAAGCATAGATAAAGCCGTTGTTGTCCATAAGATCCGTGACGACGGCATGCTCTCTGGGATCGGTATGCCCGTCCTCATAGAGATTCATATTGCGGATGCTGCCCTTGCTCTCCTTGATATGGCGCTTCTTGGCCATAGCCTCATTTATTATCTCTTCAAGATCCATGGTGGTATCGGCTTCCACCAGCATGGAACTTAAGTTTATCTCAAGGGTATATTCCTTATCAGAAATGCGGTTGTAATTATCAAGCCTTGTCTTAAGGGTCCTGAAATACATGTCGATGTTCTCTTCATCGCCCTTTGCCACCAGGCTGATCATCATGAACTCATCGGCTCCGAGCCTGCCGGCTACGGTACCGCTTATCAGAGTTTCCTGTATCAGCTTTGATATAGTCTGTATAGCCACATCACCTTCGTGATGTCCGTATACGTCATTGATATTCCCGAGACGGTCCAGATCAACGCAGACCGTGATCATGCTCTGTCCGGTGACCTTGCTTCTGAGATACAGCTTCTTCGCATCTTCCATGAAGCCCTGCTTGTTCAGAAGTCCCGTAAGCACATCCGTCTCTTTCAGCCTTCTCACGCTCTCATTTGCGCTTAAGAGTTCATGGCTGGCGAATAAAAGCTTCTTCTCGGTGATATACCTGCCTATCATCAGGTCGAGGATCACGCCTAAGAGTTCCATGGAACCGAGAGAAGAATCGCATTCCTTTGAAGAATGCACCAAATATCCGTAATAAGACTTGCCGCTGTGTATCGGCATTATCGTAGTAATGCCCTCTTTGTTAAACAGGCTGCTGGCTCCGGGGAACATAACTCCCAGTCCGAAAGTCTCCCAAAGCCTTGCTTTCTTCCTGTTATCCGCAAGTATATAGAAACGATCCGAGCTGCTTGGCAGTCCCTCTGCTTCGTTATACAGATCCTGCAGAAAACTCTCTCTTATGCATATGAAACTTTCTTCGGAAAGATAATCCTTTAAGACTTCAGATACTTCTTCTATCGTAGAAGCATTGACCAGTTTATTCGAAAAATCAAAAGACCTTTTTGCCAGTTCGCTGTTATCGGCAAAGATATCCCCTGTCCAGGGTGTTCCGTGCGCATCGGGAAGTTCGTCATCCTCAGCGATCTCTTCAAGGGTCACGCCATACTCTTTCATCCGTACTCTGACGGCTTCGGCAAATTTCTCATCCAGACCGCCGCCCCGGACTAAGATCATTTTGCTCACAAGTCCGCCGCAGAGGAAATACAAAAAGTCAGCCTCGTGTCCCTCTTCTCCCGCATATCTGGCCACGCCCGCAGGAATAAGGAGCACGTGCTCTCCCTTAGCCAAAAGATCATTTATGATCGAATCACCGCGAAGGTAATCGTTCTTGTCAAAAATACTGCCTACGCAGACTGCCGTAACTCCCATTTTGTTCCTCATTCAAAAGAAAAAATCTACCTCTTATATTCTAATATCCCGCCTGTCATAAGTCAATAAAACAGATAAAAAAAGAGGCAAAGATTTGACTCTCTGCCTCTAAAACCCCTTTTATGCTTTTCTTACTTTGTTGCGTTCTTCTTTGCTGCCATGATGTCAAATACGACTGCTCCTAAGAGCACCATGCCCTTGACTATCTTCTGCCAGTCGGCATCAACGCCGGTAAGCTGCATGCCCAGGTTGATGACACCGATCAGGGTAGCTCCGATCACCATTCCGAAGACCGTACCGGATCCGCCGTATGCGGATACACCGCCGACCACGCAGGCTGCGATGGCGTCCATCTCAAAATTGGTTCCTGCGGTAGAATTGGCCGCCTGAAGTCTGGCGATAACCACATAAGTCGTTATTACAGTGATCACTGCCATGTTAAGGTAAGCGAAAAACATTATCTTCCTGGTATCCACACCCGAAAGCCTTGTAGCTTCCTTGTTACCTCCTATGGTGTAGAAATATCTGCCCAGCGTAGTCTTGGAAGTGATGAAGCTGTAGATCAGCACTATCGCTACCACCCATACGAGCACTGTAGGTATGCCGCCAGCCTTTGCCAGCTTGTATGCAAAAAGTATTATCACTGCTGCGGACAATGCGGACTTAACGATGACTGCGATCAGAGAATCCGCTTCATACCCCTTCTTTACCTTGCCGGCTCTGGTCACAAAGTTTACTACTACAACGATGACTGCTGCCACTATACCTACCGCAAAGCATATCACATTAAATTCTTTTATCGTTGTTTCAAAAAGCTTGCCCGAGAAGATCTTCAGGAAACTCTTGGGGAAAGGTCCTATACTTCCGGTGGAGCTGTTGGCCGAGAGCAGTGCCGTACCCCAGCCTCTGAATGCAAGATAACCTGCCAGTGTGGCGATCCAGGGCGGAATGTTTACATATGCCACCAGGAAGCCAAGCACACAGCCGTATACAACACCTACCAGCAGCATCAGCAGTATGGATACACCGGGATTTACATTTTTTACTACCATAAGTATACCGCCAACAGCGCCGACCAAACATACGAAGGAACCGCAGGAAAGATCGATGTTACCGCCGGTCAGCATACACATCAGCATACCGGTCGCCAGTATGAACACGTATGCATTCTGTGTGATCAATGCATTGAAGTTCATGGGGCTGAACATGGAGCCGCCTGTCTTTATGCAAAAGAAAACATACACCAGGACAAGGACGATCAGCATCGCATTCTTTTTTAATATTTCCAGATATTTTGCCATGATCCACTCTCCTTACTTTTTCTTCTTATTTGACTGCACATCAAAGATGATGGCCACGAGCACGACCAGACCTTTTACTATGGTCTGATAGTTGGCTGACATACCCATGATACTCATGCCCTGGTTGATGACACCCATCAGCACCGCACCGATGATGACACCGAAGATGCCGCCTTCACCGCCGTAGGCCGAAGCGCCGCCGATGAAGCAGGCTGCTATGGCATCCATTTCGTAGCCCTGACCGAAGGTGGGCTGTGCGTTTGCTGCACGGGCTATGGTAAGTATACCTGCAAGACCTGCCATCAGTCCCATATTGATATATGCGAAGAAGTAGATCTTTCTTGAATCTATACCGGAGAGCCTGGTCGCTTTTTCGTTACCGCCTACCGCATACAGATATCGTCCGACCGTAGTCTTGGATGTGATATAACCGTAAGCGATGAGTACTGCTGCGATCCAGAGAAGACCTGCCGGTATACCGTTGTACTGGGCCAGTTTGTAGAATATCCAGATGACTGCGGCGCAGATAACAACAGTCTTTGGAACTACCGATGTCAAAGACTCTATGTCATAGCCTTTCTTCCTTGCGCTCATCCTCTTGCTGATAATGAATGCTATGTAGATGATGGCAAATATCACGCCGACTGCCATACAGGTGATATTGAGGTTTTCGCCGTGGAAGAAATCCGGTACGTAACAGTCGGAACCGCCACCGAATACATTTAGGAAAGTCTCGTTCCTGACGCCGATGGCGAAACCTTTCATGACCACATTGGCGAGGCCTCTGAAAGCATACATTCCGGCAAGGGTAGCAATGAAAGGAGGAACTTTCACGTAGGCTATCCAGAAGCCCTGCCAAGCGCCGACCAAAAGGCCGCCGATCAGCATCACGGCTACTGCCACCCATACGTTGATGTCCTTATCCATCATCACGGCGCCGATGCCGCCGACGAAGCAGACAACCGAACCTACCGCAAGGTCGATGTTACCTCCTGTCAGGATACAGAGCAGCATTCCGGCTGCCAGCACGAACACGTATGCGTTCTGTGAAATAAGGTTGTTGATGTTCTGGGGATAGAGTATCTTCCCTTCGGTATTTGCATAGAAGAATATGATCACTGCGATCAGGGCAAATACCATCGTATATTTTTTTAATACTTCAAGTAATTTCAGTTTCATACTTATTCGCCCCTCCCCGCCTGTAATATGCAGGCCATGATATTCTCCTGGGTTGCGTCTTCTGCCTTCATCTCACCCACGAACCTGCCTTCGTTCATGATGTAGATACGGTCACTCATGCCGATGACTTCGGGAAGTTCCGAAGATATCATCACCACTGATTTACCCTCTCTGACCAGATCGTTGATGATGCAGTAGATCTCGTATTTCGCACCTACATCGATACCTCTTGTAGGTTCATCGAGTATCAGTATATCCGGATCCGTGAACATCCACTTGGCAAGCAGCACCTTCTGCTGGTTACCGCCGGATAAGTTGCCGACATTCTGCTCAACAGAAGGCGTTTTTGTTTTCAGCTTGTCCTTATACTCCACAGCCACCTGATATTCTTTATCCATATCTATGACGCCTTTGCTGCTCACGCCGACCATGTTGGCCAGTGAAGTATTTACACGTATTGAGTTGGAAAGCACCAGACCGTTTCCCTTACGGTCTTCGGTAACATATGCCAGTTTCTCGTTGATGGCTGCTCTCGGAGACTTAAGATCAACTTCCTTTCCTTTTATCAGGAGCTTGCCGCTGATATCGCTGCCGTAGGATTTTCCGAAGATGCTCATGGCCAGCTCTGTTCTTCCTGCTCCCATGAGTCCGTATATACCTACCACTTCGCCCTTCTTAACAGTCATGTTGACATTGTCAACGACCTTACGCTCAGCATAGATCGGATGATATACGGTCCAATCCTTTACTTCCATATTTATATCGCCGATCTCGACTATGGATTTGTCCCTCTTCGGGAAACGGTCGGTGATCTCACGTCCGACCATGCCCTTTATGATCCTGTCTTCATCAATCTCCATGGTATGACAGTCAAGGGTCTCCACAGTTGAACCGTCACGAACGACAGTGATCTTGTCCGCAACGTATACGACTTCGTTAAGCTTGTGGGTGATGATGATCATGGTCATGCCCTGCTTCTTGAACTCAAGCATCAGATCAAGCAATGCTCTTGAATCCGTCTCGTTAAGTGACGAAGTAGGCTCGTCAAGTATCAGGAGCTTTGCGTTTTTTGCAAGAGCCTTGGCTATTTCCACAAGCTGCTGTTTTCCTGTTCCTATATCTTTTATAAGTACGCGCGATGATTCCGATAAACCTACCATCTTAAGATACTTATCGGCCTCGCTGTACGTCTCATCCCAATTAATGGCGGCTTTGCTGCCCCGCTCGTTTCCGAGGAACATGTTCTCGCCTATCGACATCTGAGGTACCAGGGCGAGCTCCTGATGGATGATGACTATACCGCGCTTCTCCGAATCCGTTATCTTCTGGAACTGGCATACTTCTCCGTTATATATGATATCTCCCTCATATGTTCCGAAGGGATATATACCGCTGAGTACGTTCATAAGCGTGGATTTACCGGCGCCGTTCTCACCCACGAGTGCATGGATCTCGCCTTCCTCTACCTGGAAGTTCACGTTATCGAGAGCCTTTACTCCGGGGAAGGTCTTGGTTATATTCTTCATTTCAAGTAATATCCTGCCCAAAATTTCCCTCCATTCTTTTTGTAACCCTCAGGTTACTCCTTTTCTTTACAACAGGCGGGGAACCGGCCCCGCCTGTAATAATATCTGTTCTTTTGTATTTACTTACTTTAACTGATCCTCGGTGTAGTAACCGGACTCGATGAGGATCTTCTGATAGTTGTTTGCATCAGCGAATACGGGCTCGCAAAGGAATGAAGGTACCGTGATAACGCCGTTGTCATATGTAGAAGTATCGTTAACATCTACTGTAGATCCGCTTAAGATCTGGCCAACCATCTTAACAACCTGTGATGCAAGAGTACGGGTATCCTTGAATACTGACATTGACTGCTTGCCTGCGATCATGTTCTTGGTATTCTCTATATCGCAGTCCTGACCGGTGATGATGGGATACTTGCCGCTGTAGTTGGTTGCAAGAGCGTTCTCAACACCGAGTGCTGTTGAGTCGTTGGAGCAAAGCCATACGTCTACGTTGGTTCCGTCTGCATAGTAGGATGAAAGGATGTTCTCTGCTCTGGACTGAGCCTCACTTGTTGCCCATGTCTTTGTTGCAACTTCATCAAAGGTCTTCTGGCCTGATACTACGTTGAGCTTGCCGCTCTCGATGTAAGGCTTAAGCACATCATATGCACCGTTGAAGAAGTAACCTGCGTTGTTGTCGCCGGGGTCACCTGCGGTGAACACGATGTTGAAAGGACCATCAGCGTTTGCAAGATCAAGCTGCTCTTATACATTAGTACCCTGAACAGTCC
>JAEEIK010000147.1 GCA_016281335.1 Lachnospiraceae bacterium
AAAAGCTGAGAACGGCTATATTCCAGAAGGTGTTATGCAGTTCATGGCAACAGTCGATGATGTCACAGATGACGGCTATGTTATTGTGAAAACAGATACGCAGCCCGAGCGTTTCCCTCAGATCAGGAAAGATGTCAGATACAGACTCAGCATGGAAGCCTATGATCCAGGCATCTATACTGATAAGCTTGTTCCCGGAAATGTCGTCATCGTAGCCTGCAAAGGCATCTTTGAGGGCGAAAATCCCGTGACAATCACCGATGTATACAGCTTTTCGCCTGTCGGCAGCAGCCCCTGTCAGCCAAATAATGGAACATAACAATCAACAGGACACCCACGTCGGATGTCCTGTTTACATTTTACGCCACATCTTCAAAGCACTCCGGATTGTCTGCGGGGTTCACGTTCAGCTGATAGCTGTATGTGTTGTCCTCGTTCGGTGTGCAGTCGAGCAGTTTCAGCATGGTGAACTGATGCAGGATACCGCTCACATGCGATGAGCTGTAGTCCAGATTTGCGACAACCATTTCTGCGGAAAAGATGCTGTCTCCAAAGAGGTCATATAAAGCAGACAGTGTATATTTCTGTGCAGTTCCAAGATTTGCAAATGCAGCACCTAATTTCTGAGATATCTTGTACTCATAGCTGCTGACTTTGGTTACAAGCCCAAGCTGTGCGGCAAACCGCATATCCGTTTTCATCTTGGTCGGTTCACCTTCAAGTTCGTAATCCTGCCTTGTGACAATGCCTTTTCTAAGACATCTGCGAATGATTCTGCCGATACGGCGATCCTTCTGTGAATTCTCCGATTGCTCAAGCATTGAGATCATATCCATGACTTCATCGGAATAGCTGAGATCATCCATTACCGGCTCAGGCTCAACATTGAAACAGTAAACATGATATCCGCGCTTTCCGTCTGCACCGGTTCTTGTATTTGCAATTAGTCCCTTTTCACGGAAGATGCGGATTGCTTTGTGGACCTTTTCGTTCTCGTATCCGGTCTCTTCTGAGATTTCTTCGGTCTTGAAGGTCATTTTGCCTTCCTGGAGATATCTGATGAATATCTGTGCAACGGCGCTTTTTCTCTCGTTGTTGCCATCAGCGATTTCTCTTAGCTTATGAATCAAGTATTCCATGCTGACCGTATTCTGCGTTTCATCATCAAACATACAGCTGCTTTCGATATCAGCCTCTTTTTCACCGTTATCAAGGTCAAAGCAGAATTCATATAACTGCGAATGCTGGCGGTTACCAACGGTACGAATCATATTATGTTCAACGTAATAGCGCAGTGTATTTCGTGCGCTGATATTCGGAATACACAGGCTTTCTGCAATCTCGTATGAAGTGAAGCGTGTCTTTCCTATTTGAATAAAGTAAAGCAGCTCACGCGCAACAACACCCGCTGAGCTTGTGCTGATCTTTTGCCTTTCTTCCAGCGCAGTGATCAGATGCTCCCTGAAACCGGAGCTATAGTCTATTGGTGCATCCTGTTCAGTCGTCTCCAGTGTATCATCTTCAGGCGGAGCAGACTGTTTGAATGCGTATATATTCCCTACCCTGGATTTTCTTACAGCAATGATGCGTTCAGATGCTTCATAGGGCAGGAGCAACTTGCTGATATATTTTCTGTTGATGCCGGTGATGGCTTCCAGATCATGTAGCGTAAACTGTTCGTAGCCCCGCTCCCGAAGCGTGTCAAGTGCGGCATCGACTTTCGCCTTGTTCTCATTATGCTTTGTGTGATTAGCAGGATTGCCGACGGTTTTGGGGGCTTTGGTCTCAGCTTCGCTCTTCGGGACTGCCTGCAGCGGTACAACCGCCAGCTTCTGTTCAGCTTCAACCACATCCTGTTCCGTTTGCTCCCGCCTTGCCCGCATATCATTGACTGCAGCTGAAAGGGCAACCAGATAGTATTCGAGAAAATAGGTCAGGTCCGCACCGTTCTCTGTCCGCAGAATATTTGCGATTGCCCGGAAATACTCATAGCTAGTTCGAGCAAGAACAGATGATATGCTGATATTCCCGAAAAAGGTATATCCCGCCCGAATCAGGATGACGTTGGACAGCAGCCGTGCAAGGCGCTCGTTACCCTCCGGAAACGGACGGTACGCAAGCACCCACGCCTGTGCTGCAGCCGCCTTTATAAGCGGATGTGTTGTAGTACCGGCAAGGAACTCTGCGAACCGTTCTGTCTGCTCCGGGATCATGGCCGCAGGTGGCAGCTGTACTACTTCTCCCTGCAGCGATGGAATCTCCACAGTATCTGTGATCCTGTAATCACCGCTGCCGTTGTCAAGCCCTTCGGTCAAAAAGTATGCGAGATTATGCAGATAGTTGCTGTCAATCGCATGGTACATATTCTCCGCAGCAAAACCCGCGGCCTGTCTGCTGTTTATCAGGATCAGCTCCTCTACGCTTTCCGGTTCCCCACCGCTTTGCAGGAAATCCATCGCATCCTGTACGGAGATCTGAGCGCCCTCCATGAATCCGGTATAGAATATCTCTTCGATCGTCGCAACCGAATTCTTATGCAGCTCCGCTGTGTTTTCCTGCTCCATCAGCTCATCCACGATCACTTCACTTGCAGAGATCATTTTGCTTGTAAGGATATACCAATAAGGATCACCGTTTACATTTGTAAGCGGCAGTTCGATGCTTCGTTCGCGTCTGCTCTGCAGGATATCAGCCCATATTGCATCTGCGTCCTCGCCAAGCGGAATATTGGGAATAATCTCGCTTTTGGAGCTGTATTTCCGATCAAGATATCTGAAAAGGCGCTCTTTATCCATGACAGTCCTCCGTTAAGCGAGTTTCACCCGATTCAAATCAAAGCAGACCGCTTTGTGACTCGGGAGGTATGTGCCGGGGCAGACCCTGCTTTCCATGCCTGTCCAGCGCATGTTCGTGCGGATGTTCTGGAGCAGCTTTCTGCCGCTGATCTCCGTTGAGATCACAGGAGCCGCAGGCAGAAATATCGGTTCATCATCCTCCGCGCTGCACGCACGGAGGACAAGTTTTCGCTGCTGTGTGTTGATGAGAAGCTGTACCTGCTTCGGTCTGCCGAGTGCATCCAGCGTAGCCTCATCAAGAACGAAAAGATCGTTCTTCATATCCATTGTTAATATCATCTGACTTGTTCCAGCCTTTCTATTCAATTACTTCCTGCTCTGCGGCGGCATCCTCTTCCGTTACATCCGAAGGCATCAGGAATCCGTCAAGGAAATCCACCTTTGTAGACATATCATGTTCCTCAACGGACATTCCGTAGCTGCCGCTCCAGTGTTCCGGCAGTACAGGTGCGGTCACGATGCGCTTGCCGTTCTCGTCCTTTTTCATCGGGGCAAAACGCTCATCCGCACTCAGGTCGAACAAATACATCTCGTCCTGATAATATTTGATGCGCATTCCCTGAAAACGGTAGCGGAACTCTGTGTCCCAGTCCATCATGGCGAAAAGGCGCTCCGCAAAAGGTTTGCAGGTGATCTGTCTGCTCTTTCTGTCAGCGCCTTTTACCACACACCAGCGGATCGCATCTCGTGCTCCGATCTCACAGGGGCGCACAATCAGCTTCTTTTCCGTCGGATTGATCAGAAACTGCACATAGGTCGCATTTTCAAGTGCCTTGATGCAGGCATTGTTGAACGTGATGCTGCCCACTCGGACAGTCATCGCAGGATCAAAGCGGTGAGAGACGAATTCACGCCGCACCACCTGATATCCTGCATAGCTGAAATTACTCTCCTCTGCCAGCCTTCGTGCTTCCATCTGTTCTTCACGGCTCAGCGGTGAAGACTGCGAACGCTGTATCGACATCTGCGTCGGCAGAGGCTTCGGGCGGTTAAAGCCGTTCGCCCAGGGCTGTATAGTTTCCATTATGCATCCTCCTTTACATATACTTCCTGTGCTTCTTTTCCGGCCAGATCTTCTCAACGAGCAGTCTATCCAGATCCGCACAGATATCCTTTGCACAGTCCGCTAAATCTAAATCGTTCATCGGACTGTTAACAACTTCTTTATATGCGCTCCGCATTACCTCCTCGGTAAACGCGCTGTATACCATTCTGCTGGATTCATCGTGCATGATGCACTCGCAGCGGTAGATGTAGCCGAGCCAGTATGCATAGGAAAGCTCATCAATATTGCTGTTCTCCGTTTCCGGCAGTGCAAGCAGTGCCTTCGGCGTGTGTTTTCTGTCCGCTTCATACGCGTGAGCCAAAAGCATACTCTTATTCTCGGTCTCGTCCGCATTTTCAAGAATCTCCTCGATCCAATACAGAGACTCTATGAGTGAGCGCGGGTTCTGCATCAGAGCAGGAATCTGAAGAAGCTCCTCCAGTGCGCTGCCGACACCGTTTGATGACGAGAAGTTATAGTCGATCACGCCTGCAAGCTGACTTGTCATATACAGCGGAACAAAGCTGCTCATAGGAAAGCCCATTGCAGCCGCTTCCATAAACAGAAAGCCCTGTTTGTGACAATAGATGCTGTCATTTTCCGTCCAGATACGCTCTGCATTCATAACATTGGCATTGCGCGGTGCAGCACGTTCCAGCCACATCATACGCTTGATATTCTCCGAAAGCGGTCTGCTTTTCGCAGGATCTCTTGACATCACTCTCCCTCCTCTCCGGCATCGGTTATACTTGCCTCAATGATACTGTCAGCCATGCATTCCGGCTCAGGCGGAAGTTCCGGCGGATCCTCCTGTATCTTGCGGAGCATCTCATCTACGATATCGGCATCATACCGATGATTGGTGTCCAGCGGTCTTGCAGGTGCCATCCATTCCTCCCATGTTCCGTTGCCGTCTATGCTTCGGAATGTGGATGTATGCTTGAATGCGGGTATTCCGAAGATCTTCTGGTTGAGTTCGAGTGCCTTCTGTACCTGCTCCGCAATCTCCACCAGCTCCTCCGGCTCTTCGTCATCATCCGGCGGAAAGTAATAGCTCTTTGCTTCCTCTGCCAGCTTTTCCTCTCGCTCCTGCTCCTGTCGTGCCTGAATGATCTCCTCACGCTTATTGACTGCTCTGCCGATATAGTTGTCAAGATCGAACAGAAGAATCTGCTGTACAGTATCATTCGGTGCTGTAAGCATGATCGGCTGACAGGGTATCCGGTAGGTGTACTCCGTATCCCATCCCATGCTTTCATACAGTATTCTGCATAGATAGCTTGCGCCCCTGTTCTTTCCGCCCCATTTGATGGCATTGAGATTACTCTTGCCGCATGGTCGGACAACGATCATGCGCTCCACAGGATTGAAGAGAATCTCTGCATATTCCGCCCGCATCTTCGCAACACAGCTTGTATTGAACAAAATATCCCGCTGACCGATACGAACAACAGGCTCATGAATATGGCTGAACATTTCGCCGCTGACCACCTGAAAGGTTTTCACGGTCTCTGCCTGCTCTTCCAGTTCCTGTCTACTGCGGTCAATGCCGTCCAGCTCGTCCTTTACGCGCTGTTCCGCTTCTGTCAGTTCACGTGCGATACGGGAAATACCGTGGTCGTCCATCAGTCCGGCAAGTCTGTGACCGCCGTCCGGCAGAAACTCATTGTCCAGATCATCATCCAGCTCCTCATCCAGAAGCCCCATGGCAATTTGTGCTGCACGGTAGTAATCCTCCGCATCAAATCCTGCCCATGAACGGTTCATGGAGATGAATCCCGCGAGAACGCCACTGTCAATGATATGCATAGGCAGATATGATCCTTCGTGACCGTACCGTCTGCTGTTCAGTATCCGCTGTGCAGCATTCCATACACGGCGCGGCACGATTGCTTCATGATGATTTGCCTGAAAATACTTATTTTTCTTTCCTCTGTTTTTCTTAGACTTATGATCTTTGAAGTTCGGGGTATATGTTTTGCGGGATAATACATCACCGCAGTATCGCTCGTTTCGCAGTAGGGTAACAACACCGCTGCCTGTCCAGTTCGTATTCAGTGAACCGTCCTTGCGTCTGCCGCCTGTCGGGATCTGAAGTTCCGTGAGAACGCCTGCGATTTCCTCTGCGGTACTGCCGTTTACAAGCATCGCGTACATCCATTCCACTACCTTTGCCTGCTGAGGATTGATCATCAGCGTTTTCTTCTTGCCGCCGAATCCGTCCGGCACCTCTACTTTATCGTATCCGAAAAGCGCAGGCGTGAGGAAGCGTCCGCGGCTGAAACGCCACTCCAGAGACAGCAGCATCGCTTCGCTTTTCATGTGGCTCTCTTCTTCAGCGACCATCGCCAGAACGATTAGAATAACGCCGCTGGTCTGAAGCCCGGTATCCAGCTTCTCCTGCTCAAAATACACATTCACAGGCGGATTCAGATTCTTCAGTTCCTCAACATACTTGATGCAGTCCATCAGGTTTCGGGCGAATCGGGATACTGCTTTCGTGATGACCATATCAATCTTTCCAGCGCGACAGTCCTCGATCAGCTTTAAAAAGCCGGGGCGATGTGCAGTATTCGTGCCCGAAAAACCGTTATCAACGTAGGTTCCTGCAAACACCCAGTCGGGATTAGACTTTATCATCTTTTTGTATTCTGTCTGCTGAAGGTGAATTGAGATAGCTTGGTCGATATCATCGGTGCTGACTCGGCAATATGCCGCCACACGAAGCTTACGCGGTGCTCCATCGCTGTCACTGACGGCTGCAATCTTCCTTATCTGGCTGCCGTCCAGCGAGTCAATCTGCATCGTAAGAGCCGTTTTCGCGCGCTTTCGGTCTGATTCAAAGCTGCTGCCAGCGGGTGTTTTGCTCGGGTGCGCGGCTCGGTTTTCGGCGGCTTTTTTGACGTCCTTCAAGTGCAGCACCCCCTGAGTATCGGCACAACCGAATGAATGATATTTGAATCGAGCATATCGCTCTCAAAAAAGACCGTGACCGGATTCGGCAGTGACAGCAGTTCCTCGATAGCCTGAATTGTATCCTCCGATGTCGGTGCAAACTGCGATATGCTTTTGGTGATGATCATGTCAAAGCTGCCGTTTTTTGCGTCCTTCAGCATCTTTTCAAAAGCAGGGCGTGCTGTCTCCACATTATATGCGTGATCGACATATACCTCGCTCAGCTGCACACCGTAATTCTCAGCGATGTGCTTATCCCGGTGCTTCATCAGTTCTATCGATACAGTCTGATCCATAGTCTGTAGACTGAGATTGTGATAAAATGCAGCTCGGCGCCGCAGTCTTGTTTGTGAGAGAAAAACTCCCCGTAATAACTCAACCAATCTGTGACCTCCTTTTTCGTTTTCTTGGATGACCGTATTGCAGCAGAAACTGATGCAGGGTATCCGAATCCGTATGCTCCTCCTGAAACATCACAAGCACCGGTTTCGGCAAAAGCCGCAGTTCCTCAGTAATACAGAGCGTATCATCAATCGTTTCTGCAAAGCGTTCCATGTTATATACAAAGATCAGGTCAAGGCGACCGTTCCGTGCATCATCCAGCATTCGTCTGAATTCAGGGCGGTCAGGAAATTTGCGGCCGTGCTTATAACCGGTATCGATATATGCACCTGCATAATCCCAGCCGTCTATTTTGGCGGCACACTCCTTGCAGTAACGTTCGGCATCCGCTCTAATCTCATCATCAGTGTTGTTATCTTTCACCATGAAGCAGTAAACACCGACCGTTTTGTGCTGATCTGCGTTATCTTTGATGTATTGCTTCAGTCGTGTTTCAGCCTGCAGGCGGTATGCGTGGAAGCTGATCGCAGCGGTGATCACATTGTCATGATCCAGTATGAAAGGCATATCATGTTCTTCCGGACAAATATTCAGAAGCATCATGTCTCCCTCCTTCCTGTATCGTTTTTTCTGCGTTATACATACGCATCACTCCCAGATATGTATTTACAGGCTTTTCAACCCGATACCATATTATCATATTTCAGTTCATTTTTGGACTTCCAGCTGATGGTATTCGGAACAAAATGTGAACGCTGATTTTGCTCTCACATTTGTAATGACTGCACAAAATGTACATTTCTGCGTCATTTCATGCTATCCCGGATGCGTTTGATAAAGTCACGGCCGTTCTCAAAGACCAGTTCATACGGGTCAAGTTCCAGTGCTGCACAGATACGCAAGCCGAGGATCGTAGAGCAGTTGGCGACCTTTCTGCGGCCGTTTTCAAAGTTCTGATACTGCTGAAGGGAAATGCCGGCCTCCTCTGCAACATCCTCCTGACGGAATCCAAGCTCTGCTCTGCGTTTCTTCATGATCTTCATCTGCCTCTTTGTGCTATCATCCATTGCTATTTACCTCCGTTTGAATGTGTTTGTATCAGACATTATACCAACAGCTGAATGCAAAGTCTATTCACAGAAACCGACAAAGATCATGTGTTAATTCCTGTACAGACGTTTCAGATATGATAAAAAAGCTCCCTGCATGAAGGCAGAGAGCGAAGAAGCTGACGATTATCATAATATATGAGGAAAATACCATCTGAAACTTTGTGCGGATCAGTTACTTGCTTTTTTCAGAGAAAGACGGTAAGATACCATCAACTGAATGTAAAGGAGGCGTCTCTATGAGACAAAAAAAGGTAGCGAATGCACATAAGGTCGTCAAGGCGATGCGGCTCTATCTGGGAATGACACAGGCAGAGGCAGCCAAAGCAGTAGGGCTTCCGCTTTGTGTCTATGCAAACTATGAAAATATCCCCGATAGGATCCTGAACGGACAGTTTTGCACTGTTTATAGGGTTCTTGAGATGCTGCATCTTGAACCGCAAGACTTCCTCAAAGGGAACTATAAGCTGAATGACCTCGGATACCAGATCACATCAAGAGGGACTGGTCCTCTCAGTAATATCATGAGGAAATCACTTCAGAACCGCTGTCCGGTCACAAAGATCAAAAATGGCTAGGCATGTATGTATCTGCTTCATAGGCACATAATACTGTGCTTCTCTTGCTTTTTCTATGGTATTGTGGTATACTAAAACTATTGAAAGTACGCAAAGGAGGCAGAGTATACGGACTTGTTTCCGAAAACGCAAAAGTGCCTTTGACCTTTTTCCGAGAACATATAAGCCGATGATTTTTCGGTTATGACATCATTTCGGGGATTTCGAGGCACGTTGAGTGCGTAGTTTTGATGTCACGAAAAAAATAGAGAGCATAAGAAAAGTGCCGAAAATTCGGCACTTTTTCTCTTATGTAAAAATGATGAGATTATCGTGGAGTGGATTTTCGCCGTTCTTGGGAATAAGTCCAGTGTCTCTCGGAGATACAGTGCGCTTTGACTTACTAAAAGCACCCGACCTTATGTAGTTGGAGGGAAGAAATCCGTGCGGTATCGCTTTAGCTAATCTCCCATACAACAGTCACAGTGTCAGCTATTTCAATGTCGTCCGGTTCTATATCCAGATCATAGCTTGAATCAGCACAAGCAACCACAGGTGCGCAAGCCTTCATAAGACGGTTCATGGGGCTGACTTCAAACTCAATCTCACCCCAAGAGTAATCAATGCTCTGGATGTCTTTCAGAGTTACGCCTGCTGCTGCTGTGATTACCACTGCCTTTTCTTTCGCATCTTTGACAGCCTTGCCGAGTAGCTCGTTCTTTGCCGCTTCCGGATCTTTCACCGTATAGCTGATACGGAACTCCGGATTCAGGTCGCAGTTTCCGAGGGCAAACAGGATTTTACCGAGACGCTCGTTGTCAGAATCAAATTCTACTTTGAGAAGGTGCCTGAAGCGGTATCCGATAAAGCGCTGCTTGTAAGCCCCGTGATCCTTGTAGCTCTCATACTCGGTATCCACATTGAAGCTGAGCGTTTTCAGATCAGTACGCTCGAAGCCGAATGCTGCCAAGACATCTTTCAGGCTGTCCGTATCCTCGGACGAGTGCTTGAGTGTTTCAGCGTAATCCGGGTACATTCCCTCAAGGGTGATAGTGATTCTTGTCATATCGGGCTTGACCTTGATCTGCCCTTTACCGGTTACTCTTATCGTTCTCATGTTTTTACTCCTTGCTTTGGCATTGTGTAGTGGCCTCCGTTCTGACTTATAGTTTAAAATAGTCTATGAGCATATCAAGAATATCATTGTGATTACTGGTGAATTCTGCATATGTCCATGTTTGATAAGTTCCGTAAATCTTAAATGACAACGCGAAACTACCGACATTTGATTTGAAATAACGCTCTTTCTTAACAGAAAAGTCGTAATTGCTGAGTGAAGCGTTTTTCCTTCTTGAAATAAGCATAAGGTTTCCGAGCTTATTCGTACACTCTTCACGCTGACTTTCATCGAAGTCCACAACCCATTTACTATCTGCGCTAGGCGTTTGAGGAAGAATATGCTCAATTGAAACGATATCCGGCAAAGACAACGGAGTTTCATTTCCGCTTAGAATAACACTAAGCAATAAAAGCAGATAGCGACAATACTTTTTACCATAAATCGGCGAATCAAGTTGTTTCTTTGTAAGTGCTTTATCATAAACGAAGGCATCATTGCAGATTATATCTTCAGCTTTATCAGTATGATCAATAGTGTCAATAATCTTGCAGGTGTTATCAATTCGCTTGGTGAAGTATAGCTCATCAACCCAGTCAGCAGTGAACTTTCTATTTAATGCTGATAGGAATTCCTCGAAATGATCATCACCAAATTTAATATAGTAATGCAAAACAGGCGCTTTCCAAAAGTTTGCCTCGATGCCATAATCCATTGCCTTTACAAGATTCGACATAGCAACAGAGTAGGTCTTATTATCAAAAACAGCCTGATATGCTTCAAAATAGCGAATAATACAATCGAGTGTAGATGTGCCTTCTGTCAGAAGCGGTGGCAGGTGCTTTGTTTCCTTTGTGTTTCTGTCGTACTCTGTTGGATGATATATGTTATCTTCAAATTCCTTTAGTAAGGAAACAGCGGCTTTACGCTTTACTACACATAAACGGATAAACTCAAGGAATTGGTCGAAGTCTTCTCCAAAATAGTTTTCTATCTGCTCCCACTGTTCAGCATACTTCAACCGCTTCTTTTCATCTGATACTTGTGCAAGGTTCTTTGCTTTAAGAATATCACTGTTCCGCAGTTTGATTCCTCTGTTATTCATGACATTAAACAGATGAAATGCATCTTCAAGCTCAGTTGAAGAAATATATATGATTTTTGTATTGGTACGGAAGAATCCGAAGAACATTTCGATCTTTTCTTGTGTGTTTTCAGCGAAATACTCATGGATTGCAAGGATTACTTCTGCCATGTGTACACAGTTCACATCTGAATCTGCTTTTTGTTCTTTTGCAAGCTGCTCAAACTGTAATGTTCCGCCATCAGCTTTTACATAAGTGTCTATGAAATTCTGAACATCGCCACGAATTCCAAAGATTAAACGCAGTCTTTCCGGGATGCCATCATCGGGGTCTGCTTCCTGAAAAATGGCTTCTTCGCAGTTCTTTTTACGCTTGTCATTGTTGGTAAGATCTCGAATTACCGCATGAATTAATAGCATTGTGGTAAGACGCTGCTGTCCGTCCAACACTTCAAATTCCTCATAGTTCGAGACACCGTCATTACGGACAGTCGTTTTCCATACTAAAGAGCCGAGAAAATACTCTCTGTTTGCAGAAGGATTGCCTTTTTTGAGTTCCTTATTTTTTTCAGCTTCATTCATAATATCAGCAAGCAGGTCGCATACCTGTTCTTTTCCCCAAACATACGGTCGCTGATATTCTGGTATCTTATACCATTTATTTGTGAATATTTCTTTGACTGGTATAAAACCATGTTTGATTTCTTCAGACATTTACAGCATCTCCTTTATTATAGATGTTCTGGCACGATTGCGTTTAATAATTCACACAAGTCATCGTCCATGTAGTTATAGTCATCATGGATATTCAGGCAGATAACAGTCTTGTCAGTTATAATGTCAGAATACTTCTCCCTAATCCTTCTGACGTGTTTCTTCTCCATGCAGAAGATCATATCCGCCCATCCGAGCAGTCCGGGTGTTACCTTTACTCTTGCATTGTTTTCTGTTCCTGCAGAACGCGCTTGATGCCCTTCGTAGCCGTCAAACAGCTTTTCAGCGGTCAGAGAGCGCCTTTTGTTCTGGCTGCATAAGAATAGTAAATGCATAGCATCAACCCCAGTATCGTTCCAGTGCATCCGTGCAGTATGTCAGAATTGTCGAGATATCGTAATCATCGAGTGTTTTCATGATACTTTTATCAATCTGGATTACCCCAAGATACTTTGAGTGTCTCATATATCCCATACCTTCAAATCGCTTGAAAGGCATGCTCAAAATAAGCCTCTCGACATCCTTCTGGGTATAATCACCCTTTGTGAATATACAATTCTTCTTTTCAGCAGGGAGCCCTTTCTTGATTCTGTCCTCATAATACCACGCAAAAGACTCTGCAACATCAGACAGCATAGCCTCTCCATGTTCGTTCATGTTTGAAAGGAAAGATATCAGGAACACAGGCTTATATGAATATGACATCTGCATTTCGCTGCAGAAATCAAGGAACAGTTGTTTCCGGTTACCTGGTGTGATCTCTGTCCAGCCAAATTTCTG
>JAEEIK010000148.1 GCA_016281335.1 Lachnospiraceae bacterium
AAACGAGAGATTCAGAACGTTGGTATAACGGAGAATAAGCTTGAAAAAAACGGCGGTTGAAAATAAGAATAAAGGCTTACTGTGGGTATCGGCAGCTACATCCGTTGTGATGATAACTCTGATATTTAAGGCAGCCCACAGATTTCCCGGCGACAACCATATATTCATGTATGGCGATTATCTGGTCCAGTTCATGGAATATATTGTGATGTTCTGGAGGAAGCTGTTTTCGGGAAACGGTCTTTTCTATTCCTTTGATCTGGGAATGGGGGCGGCGACCTGGGAACACTATTCCTTTTACGGTTTTTCTCCGTTTAACCTCATTTTCGTTTTGATAGGGGATGCGGATACGGCAGCTTTTGTACTCCTTTTGCTGAAGGTCTGCGCTGCGGCTGTATGCATGCATCTCTTTTTAAGGCATGCATTGCGGGTAAGAGAGAGTATAGCCGTATTATTCTCTGTTTCTTATGCGTTATGCGCATATGTTATTAATTTTCATTTCTGCATCATACTTCTGGATTATCTTTATCTTCTGCCGATAGTAATGTTGGCGATGTCAAGGCTTTTCAGAACGGGAAAGGCAGGCGGTCTGGCTGCGGCGTATGCTTTTGCTTTTTTGGTCTCATATTATGGCGGGTATATGACCGGCGTTTATTCGTTCGTATGTTTTATGGTCATGCTTCTGTTCGGAGAATATGGTTTTTCAAAAAAGAAACTGCTGGTACGGTATACCCTGGCTGTGATCCTGGCTGTTATCATAAGCTCAGTCGTGACCCTGCCTACTGCTATGGCAATAATTGCGGGAAGAAACGGGGAATCGGGAACTGCGGTTCAGTTTAAAATGCTGATATGGGAAGTGATCGCTGATCTTTATCCCTTAAGAGACATAAATGAGGCAACACTGCAACCGTCGATTTATTGCGGTCTGCCCGCGTTTGTATGTTTTATTGGATACTGTATTGATAAGGATATCAGAAAGCGTGAAAAAGCAGCAGTGATGATACCTCTTGTATTTCTGCTTATCTGTACTCTGTTTAAGCCGGCATATCTGATGATGCACGGTTTTGATGAACCTGACGGATATTTTTTCCGCTTTGCATTTATTATTTGCTTTTGGCTGACCACTATAGGAGCGAGGTGGCTGGAAAAGAAAGATGATAATATCAGGATACTGCCTTTTGTTGTTGTTACGCTTGCAGAAGTGATGATCATGATAACGGGTTATATATTTCCTGATATGGGAGAGTATTATCCGGGTATAACGGAAACCGCTATAGTCCTGTTCTTTATGCTTATATACTATATGGTATTTAAAAATGTAAAGAAATTAAGATATGAGGCGGTATTTCTGGTGCTTTTATCTGAGCTGTTTCTTAATGCTTATTTTGCAATCACTCCGGATTCATATAAACTGGTCAGATGGAAAGAAACTTATGAACTGTGGAACAGGCACGGGACAGAAGCGCTTAATGAGATTGGCGGTCTGGAAGAAGCGGAGGGTGACGGACAATTTTACAGGATCAATTACAGAGACGGCATATGGACCAATGATGCCATGTATTTCGGCTATCATGATCTGAGCTATTTCAGCTCTATGGAGCAGAGGGATTTAAGACAGCTATTGCATGATATCGGATATTCGACATCAGGCAGGGTTGTTTTTGAAAAGGGAGGCTCTCCCTTTACCGAAATGATCTTTTCTCAAAAATATAGGGTGGTTACTGATCCGGATATTAGGAACGAAGGATGTGAAAAAGTTGACGTTACAAGAAATGAATATGTTTTACCGCTCGCGTTTATGGTCTCTGATGATACTGAAAAGATAAACTTTGTTAATGATGCATTCGAAAACCAGCAGAGACTTGCGGATGCCATGCTGGGACATGGGAATACTATCTGGGACAGATATACGGGGATTATCAGCAACGAGTGTGATAATGTTTCACTTACGGAATATAACGGCGGATATACAGTAAGGAGAGAAACTGATGGGGAGGGTATACTTACACTATCGGTTGATGCGGGAGAGTCGGATGAATGGTATTCTTATTTGTCAACGGGATATAACAATCTTGAGCTGAATTCTCCTGTTGTATACTCTGATGCCGAAGGAGTGGATCTGGGCCTGATCCGTTCGGCTACGCTCTATATCCCTGCGATCATAAAACTCGGAAATGAAGCCGGCAGGGCTAAACTGTATATCAAACTGAGAAATGAGGCGGATGACGAAGGAAGCTTTGAGCAGGCACTGTTTGCCAAGTATAACGAGAGCGGAGTCAGGAATGCTTATGATGAGCTGGAGAGCGGCGGACTGATCATTTCGGAAATGAAGGATGATGATATCCGGGGGCACATTACGGTTCAAAAGGATAAGGAAGTGTTATTCACCAGCATTCCGTATGATGAGAACTGGCATATACAGGCAGACGGAAATGAGACGGAAACATTTCCGGTGTTGAACGGCGCTTTTCTGGCCTGCCGTCTTCCGGTAGGGGAGCATGAGATACGGATGTATTATGATAATAAGTTTATAAAGACCGGTGCGATAGTAAGCTTTATGGGGATACTGTTATTGCTTGGCATGGTAATATATGAAAAGAAGCATTCTTTGAAAGAAGTGGAGAATGGCGGTGGAGCAGAAGATACAGAAGTATAAAAAAGAGAAGAATCTGATATGTCTGTCTGCGATAGTGGCTGTAATACTTATGATCCTGGCATTTAAGGCTGCAGGCAGAGCTCCCGGAGATAAGCATATCTTTATGGTCGGAGATTACTATGTCCAGTTTATGAACTACATAGTGATGTTCTGGA
This sequence comes from Lachnospiraceae bacterium, assembly GCA_016281335.1. GTDB lineage: Bacteria > Bacillota > Clostridia > Lachnospirales > Lachnospiraceae > NK4A136. Next base: position 2,812 of record JAEEIK010000148.1, read on the forward strand.
GGAAGCTGTTATCCGGGAATGGGCTGTTTTATTCTTTTGATACGGGACTGGGCGCGGCGACCTGGGAGCAGTATGCTTTCTATGGTTTTTCGCCCTTTAATCTTGTCTTTGTTTTTATTAAAGATGCCGATACTGCGGCTTTTGTGCTGCTTCTGTTAAAAGTAGCTGCGATCGCGGTAAGCATGCATCTGTTCTTAAGATATGTCTTTGCACTTAAGGAAAGCTATAACGTTCTGTTCTCAGTTTCATATGCCCTGTGTGCATATGTGATGAATTTCTATTTTTGTATAGTCCTGATAGATTACCTATATATGCTGCCGATAGTAATGCTGATGATGGTCAGGTTTTTCAGAACGGGAAAGCCTGGAGGACTTACCGCAGCTTATGCTTATTGTTTTATCTCGGCATATTACGGCGGCTATATGATCGGCATATTTTCTTTTGTATGTTTCCTGTGCATGCTGTTATCGGGGCGGCGGGATAAGCAGAGAGAAAAGCTGCTGATAAAGTATTCTATTTCGGTGGCAGTATCGGTGCTGATAAGCGCTGTGGTGACCCTGCCGACAGCGGCGGCCATACTGGGCGGACACGGGGGTAATGCATATAAGGGTGTTAACTTAAGGCTGTTTATCTGGGATATCATAGCGGATATGTATCCGCTCAGAAAAATAAGCGAAAACAATGTGATCCCGTCGGTATATGCGGGACTGCCGGCTCTGATCTTCGGTATAGCCTGTTTTACGGACCGGAAGAAAGGGAAAAAAGAAAAGCTTACCGCGGCTGTTCCGCTTATCTTTCTTATCCTGTGTTCGTTGATCAGTCCTGCATATCTGATGATGCACGGCTTTGATGCACCGGACGGTTATCACTTCAGATTTGCGTATCTATACAGTTTCTATATGATAGCTATAGCAGCTAAAGAGGCTAAGGACAGGGATATGATGCCTGAGAGTAAGGCGCTTATAATTACTGCCGTAATGTATCCCTTAGTTATGTTTCTGGGGAAACTCACGTTACCGGGGGATCTGTCCGTGATCGATACACTTAAAGCCGGTCTGGTATTTGTTTTATTGATCGGATATTATTTTATATATACAAAAAAGCCAAAGTATACAAATGTATTGATATCAGCGGTACTTGTTCTTGAACTATTTATGAATGCCTATTTTGCCATTACGCCCGATAAACAGACGCTTATAAGATGGAAGGATACTTATGATCTGTGGCAGCTGCAGGGCAATGAAGCATTAAGTGAGATTGAGTCTGAAGATAATGAAGATGATTTTTACAGGGTGAATTACCGTGACGGCATGTGGGCTAATGATTCTATGTATTTCGGCTTTCACGGACTCAGTTATTTCAGCTCCATGGAGCAGCCGGATACCAGGCTTGCCTTAAAGAACCTGGGATATTCCACATCCGGAAGGGTTGTGGTGGAGAGGGGCGGCAGTCCGTTTACTGAAATGATCTTTGCACAGAAATACAGGGTAAGGACCTCGCCGGATTTAAGCCTTGATGAACCGGGGAGTGTTATGGTGGAGAAGAACGAAAACAGTCTGCCTTTGGCTTTTATGGTATCCGAAGATATCATTTCCGCAGATATTACCAGTGACAATGCCTTTGAAAACCAGCAGCGGCTTGCGGATGCAATGCTGGGACATAAAACAGAGTTGTGGGAAACATATACCAGAGATATTGAAAAAGAATGCGAAAATGCGGATATTTCCATGGCTGAAGCTGAGTGCGTGTTGAGCAGAAAAGAGCCGGGGACTGCCGGCATAACGCTGCGGGTACCGTCGGAAAACGGAAAGCAGACTTATGCCTATTTTTCTTCGGATGTAAGTGCCATGGACTGGAGTTCACCGATCATGTCATCGGCTGTTCAGGGAGAAAACATTGGTATAGTCTCTCCCGTATTTGTGATGATGCCGTCCATACTCCCCCTCGGGGACAGTCAAGATAAGAGTGAGATGTATATATCTTTCAGTGAGACGACAGCTGATAATACCGTTACAAAAGGACTGCATTTCGCATATTTTGATGAAAGCGTTCTTAATGAAGTCTGTGATGAACTGAAGGCCGGGGGTATGGAGATAAGTTCATTCAGGGATGACAGGATCCTGGGAAAGGTAAAAACCGAAAGTGATAAAGAGGTTTTATTTACAAGTATACCGTACGAGAAAGGCTGGCATATAAAAGCAGACGGAAAAGAAATCGATACATTTGCGGTGATGAACGGAGCTTTTCTTGCAGCGAGACTTGAGGCGGGAGAACATGAGATAGAGCTTTATTATGACAATGCATATATCAGTGCAGGGGCATTCATCAGCCTTGCAGGGATAGCCTTGTCGATAGTCATTGTGTTGATCAATAAGAGAAAAGAACGATAGAACAGGTATAAAGTAAGGCTTTGTAAAAAAATCACAAAAAAACTTTACATGGCAGAGGTGTTTTTGGTATAATGTGTTTGTCGTGGATTTTTGCCCCGACAAAGGGGATAAAACGTAAATAAATGATAAGATAAAGAGAGGGTATTTATCATGGCAATGAGAATCAGTGACATACTTCTGGTGGCGCAGCAGGCAAAGGCGTCGGATATTCATCTTACGGTGGCTCTGCCCCCGATGATGCGTGTTAACGGACACCTTATACGTATGGAGCAGTTTGCGATACTGACTGCTGACGATACATTGGAGTTACTGCTTTCGATAACCACAGACCATCAGAGAGAGATATTCAACAGCAAGGGTGAGCTGGATATGTCATTTGCGGTAGACCCCATCGGACGTTACCGTGTTAATGCATTCCGTCAGAGAGGTTCCGTGGCCATGGCCCTTCGAACTGTCAACACCGTGGTTCCCAACCCCGAACAGCTGGGACTTCCCGAAGCGTTCGTCGAACTGTACACCAGAAAGCGTGGACTTATACTGGTTACAGGACCTACCGGTTCAGGTAAATCTACATCACTTGCATCAATAATCAATCAGGTTAACGAGCACAGAGATGCGCATATAATCACACTGGAGGACCCTATCGAGTACCTGCATCTGCACAAGACCTCAATGGTCAATCAGCGTGAGATCGGTTTCGACTCCATGAGTTATGCAAATGCTCTGAGAGCTGCCCTCCGTGAGGATCCCGATGTTATCCTCGTCGGTGAGATGCGTGACTTTGAGACTATATCGGTTGCCGTAACCGCAGCCGAGACCGGACACCTTGTGCTTTCAACCCTGCATACCATAGGTGCTGCGTCAACCGTCGACCGTATCATCGACGTGTTCCCGCCTCATCAGCAGCAGCAGATCCGTGTGCAGCTGGCTAACGTGCTTGAAGCCGTTATATCACAGCAGCTGCTTCCTCTGCAGGACGGCAGCGGACGTGCGGCAGCTTTCGAAGTCATGATGGCCAACTCTGCAGTGCGCGCCCTTATCCGTGACGGTAAGAGCCATCAGCTGGTATCAGTTATGCAGACCAACAGAAAACTCGGTATGATCACCATGGATGAGTCGATAACACAGCTCTTCCAGGAAGGCAAGATCACCAGAGATATAGCAGTGCAGTTTGCCGTTGATCCCGACGGTATGGCACAGAAACTCAGATAATACGGGGGCGGGATAATGGCACTTTTCGGAGCAAAAAAGAGATTGGGTGACATGCTGGTAGATGCCGGCATGATCACCGAAGAACAGTTAAAAAATGCATTAGAGGAACAGAAAGCAAATAAACAGCGTCTCGGTGAGACACTGATGTCTATGGGTGTTATGACCCAGCAGAGCTTCGCTGAATTCTTCAGTAGTTCCATGGGACTTGAAGCAGTATCCCAGGAAGAACTTCACCAGCATGATCCCAGAGCGATAGAGATAGTTACGGAGGATATAGTCAGAAAGCATCAGATACTTCCTTTTGCTTTTGATCCGAATAATATCAATGCCATAAAGGTGGCTATGGCCGAGCCTAATAATCTGGGGGTCATCGATGATATAGAGATGGCTTCCGGCATGGAGGTGGAGCCTTATTATGCGCCACAGGCATGGATATCCATAGAGCTGGATAAGCTGTTCGGCAAGCGTTCCACCATGGAAGCTGCCCAGGAATTTGAAGAGCAACATAAGGCTGAATTCGGGGATGACGATGAAGAGCAGGAGGATACAGTAGGTGATGCTCCCATCGTTAAGATCGTAAGGGCGATGATACAGCAGTCCGTTCGTGAGGGCGCTTCCGATATCCATATAGAACCCATGGAACGTCAGGTGCGTGTGAGGAGCCGTGTCGACGGTATGCTTCAGGAGGATGCGGTATATTCACTGAACATGCTGGCAGCTATGACAGCCCGTATCAAGATCATATCAGGACTTGATATATCCGAGAAGAGAAAACCCCAGGACGGTCGTCTTACCTATGTGGTTGACGGTATAGAATATGATGTCCGTGTTTCCATACTCCCGACGGTATACGGCGAAAAGACCGTCATGCGACTTACCAAGAAGCAGGGACTTACACAGCCTAAGAGTTATCTCGGACTCTATCCGGATGATGAAGTGAAACTTGACGGTATAATGAACAATCCTCATGGGATAATCCTTGTTACGGGGCCTACGGGTTCCGGTAAGTCTACGACCTGTTATACCGTGCTCAATGAACTAAATAAACCCGATGTTAATATCATAACGGTTGAGGATCCTGTCGAGGCAAATATCGCAGGTATCAACCAGGTACAGGTTAATGTAAAAGCCGGACTTACCTTTGCATCTGCACTGCGATCAATTCTCCGTCAGGATCCCGATATCATCATGATAGGTGAGATCCGAGATGGAGAGACTGCGCAGATAGCCGTACAGGCATCTATCACCGGTCACCTTGTGGTATCCACACTGCATACCAACTCAACATCCGCTTCTATAACCCGTTTGATAGATATGGGTGTGGAACCGTATCTGATAGGTGATGCTGTGGTCGGTATAATAGCACAGCGACTGGTAAGAAGGCTCTGCCCTGAATGCAAGGCTCCACATGAAGCTACAAAGCAGGAGAAGATATTGCTGGGCATGGATGAGAACGACCCTACGCCCGTTACAGTATATGATCCGGTGGGCTGCGAGAAGTGCGGTAACGGTTATAAAGGACGAAAGGCTATATATGAGATAATGCCCATATCTGCGGGGATAAGACGTATACTTCACGAGACAGTTACCGCAGAGAAGATAGAGGAAGCTGCTGTATCGGAAGGAATGAATACCTTACGTATGTCAGGTGCCAGAAACGTGCTTGAAGGTGTGACAACGATAGCGGAGATGGCTCGTGTGGCTTACGATATGGATGCGCAGACAGCTGCGGACAGCAGTCAGATATTAGAGGAAGAATAAAACAAGGAGGCAGGTATAGATTATGGCAACATTTGCTTACCGCGTGATAACAGTAGCGGGAAAGGAAAAGAAAGGAACCCTGGAGGCCGGATCCAGAGAATCGGCAATGGCTCTCTTAAAGGGCGAGAAGAATGTGGTGGTCAGCTGTGAGGAAGCGACAGGCATGGCTAAACCGCTTGCATTCTTAAGCAAGGGAAAGAAGATAAGACCTCGAGATTTCGCCCTGTTCTGTCACCAGTTTGCATCCATAAACGGCGCAGGTGTCAGCGTGGTAGAAGCTTTTGACATGCTGGCTGAGCAGACAGAAAACCCGGCACTGGAAGATGCTATCCGTAAGGTTCATACTGATATCTCAAAAGGTGAGACGATGGCTAACTCCATGAGAAAGCAGCAGGGTGTATTCCCTGAAATGCTCATCAACATGGTAGACGCCGGTGAAGCTTCCGGTTCACTGGACGTATCCTTTGAACGTATGGCCTCACAGTTTGAAAAAGACGAAGCACTGGTACAGGCTGTTAAAAAGGCCTTTACCTATCCTATCATTCTGGTAGTCATCCTGGTCGGCGTGCTCGCCATCATGATGTTGAAAGTCATACCTACATTCATGAATATGTTTGCGGATCTGGATGTGGAAATGCCTGCCATGACAATGGTGCTGGTGCATATATCGGATTTCTTCGTTGCATGGTGGTGGCTGGTCGGTATACTTATCATTGCAGCGGTAATGGGCTGGAAAGCTTATGCTTCGACCGATTCCGGTAAGGAAGTCACTTCTGCGATAACTCTGAAGATACCTCTGGTTAAAACTCTTGTTTCGAAATCATCCTGTGCAAGACTCGGACGTACTCTGACGACTCTTCTTGGTGCAGGTGTGCCGATGGTGGATGCCATAGAGATAACCGGTCGTTCAATGGAAAACCTGCTGTATAAGAGAGCACTCAGGGAAGCAAAGGAGCAGGTAATGCGAGGCGTACCTCTTTCCAGACCGCTTAAGACCAGCGGATTGTTTCCTCCCATGGTGGTGCATATGATTGCGATCGGTGAGGAAACAGGTAATATCGAAGATATGCTTGAAAATGTTGCCAACTACTACGAGGAAGATGTGCAGAACCTTACCGAACAGATGACAACGATACTGGAACCTGCCATCACAGTCGTAATGGCCGTGATCGTCGGTTTCATGGCAGTGGCAATACTTTCGCCTATGTTCACGCTGTACGAGGCATTGTCATAATACTAGTAATCGTTTATAAACCCGAGGGGAATGTTTCATTCCCCTCTTTTTGTATATTTTTATGGTGCTTTTGCTATAGGTTTGCGTTGGAGGCTGTTAAATACTCCCATACAGGAAGAGGAAGATGATCATGATAAAGAGGAAGTTTGTAATATATTTGATATTGCATCTGATACTGATGCTATATTCGATGAGCGGGATACTCAGTAAGCTTGCGTCTGCAGAGAAATTTCTCAGTTTTCATTTTTGCCTTTATTATGGCGGGATGATATTATTATTGGTGTTGTATGCTTTTGTCTGGCAACAGATCATCAAGTATTTGCCTTTAACCACGGCATTTGCGAATAAAGCAGTTACAGTTGTATGGGGGATGGTATGGGGGCTGATGGTATTTAATGAAGAATTGACCATTGGTAAAATAATCGGGGCGTTACTTGTCGTATGCGGTGTGGCCTTATATGCTCTGGACGATAATAGGGGGGAACGTGTTCATGGATAAGTATACCATCCTGTATGCCTGCATACTGCTCGTGGGCGTATTTATCAGTGCTGTATCACAGGTTTTATTAAAAAAAGAGGCTCAGGTCGTACACAAAGGGAAAATACAGGAATACTTAAATCTACGGGTGATAATTGCCTATACTATGTTCGTCGGAACGACGCTTCTTTCTGTTCTGGCATATAAAGGGATCCCGCTTTCAATGGGACCGGTATTGGAAGCTACCAGTTATATTTATGTTACGGTATTTGGGGTTAAGATATTCCATGAGAAAGTGGGAAAAAGAAAGATCATTGCGCTGATCCTTATTTTATCGGGAATAGTTGTTTATTCTTTATTCGGGTGATACAAGGGGGAAACAAAATGGGAAAAACAGAAATATCCGTCGTTATTCCGGTTTACGGCTGCCGGGCCGCTGTAAAAGAACTGCACAGAAGGCTTTCTGAAACTTTAAAAGGAATGAATAAAGAATATGAGATCATTCTTGTTGATGACAGTTGTCCTCAGGGATCATGGGAGGAAATATATGATGTGTGTAAATCGGATGATCATGTAAAGGGAATCCATTTTTCACGCAATTTCGGACAGATGTGTGCTATTGCGGCAGGCCTGGACAATTGTATAGGGGACTGGATAGTTGTTATGGATTGTGATCTTCAGGACAGACCTGAGGCTATTCCTGAATTATATAAAAAAGCTATGGAGGGTTACGATGTAGTATTTGTGAGTCGAAAGAACAGAAAGGACAAAAACGTAACCAAGTTATTATCAAAGTCATTCTATAGAGTATATAGTTATTTTACAGGGGGATATTTTGACCCCAATATTTGCAATTTCAGTATTTCCAAACGCATAGTCATAGAAAACTATTGTAGAATGAAAGAACATACCCGGGCTTATGGGATGTTCATCAAGTGGCTGGGATTCAGGCAGACTTCGATTCAGATAGAAGCAGATAAAAGATATGAGGGAAAATCATCATATGATTTCAAAAAAAAGTGGAGAATGGCCACTGACATTATCACGACACAGTCGACTAAGCCGCTTCAGTTTTCCATCCGTTTGGGCTTCTTCATGGTTTTTTGTTCTGCAATTTATATATTATATCTCTTGTTGAGATATATATTGGTTGGTGACCTGCAGGTAGGCTGGACAACTATAATTGCTTCTATTTATCTGGTAGGAGGATTTATCCTCTGGGCAATAGGAATATCGGGAATCTATATCGGTAATATTTTTTCTGAGGTAAAAAACAGACCGCTTTATGTAATTGCTGAAAAACTAAATCTGTCAGGGGGTGAGGAAGATTGAAAAAGATAGTAGTATTCGGCGCTACCGGGAATATTGGAGCATATTTTATAGATTATTGTAAGGAGCATCTTGATCCGGAACAATATAAGCTTATTGCGGTCGGGCGGAAGCAGACGTCTTTTTTTGAACATGCCGGAATAGAATACAGACGTGTAGATATCTGTGATGAAAAAGGATTTGATGAGCTGGATACAGAAGATATATATGCAGTAGTTCATTTGGCAGGGATACTTCCGGCTTATTATAAGGAATATGATCCGCAGGTTTATATAGATGTTAATATAAAAGGATCTTTAAGAATTTTGGAATATGCAAGAAAATCAGGCGCAGACAGGGTGTTATATACGCAGACCTGGGCAGAACAGGCAGGATTTTGGGGTAAGAACGAAGTATTATCTCCTAAACTCGGAAAAAGTATATGTTACAAGGGAGATCACGCTTTTTATACAATAACAAAGTCTATGGTTGCCGAAACTATGGAATTCTATCATCAGGAATTCAATATAAAAAACTTTGTATTCAGACTGCCTAATGTATATCTTTATCATCCGCAAAAGACATATTATGTGGATGGGAAGGAAAGGATAATACCGTACAGATATATGATAGATAAGGCTTCAAGGGGAGAAACGCTGGAAATGTGGGGAAAACCCGAAGCTTTCAAGGATATTCTTTATGTTAAGGATCTGTGCCAGATGATGTATAAGGCGTTATTTGCGAAGGTTGAAGGCGGTACGTATAATGCGGGTACAGGAATAAGGACAACACTCCGGGAACAGATAAACGGTATATTGAAGGTATTTCATCCTGAAGGGGAAAAGGCTGAAGTGACAGAATGTCCGGATAAAGCAGGGTTTGTGAGTTTTGTTATGGATATTGATAATGCAGCCAAAGACCTTGGGTATAAACCGGAATATGATTATATAAGATATCTTGAAGATTATAAAACGGAAATGACCCAAAAACGCTTTAAGGAATTATGGGGAGAGTGATAATATCTTGAAAAAAATTGCGATAATAGGGGCATCATATCTGCAGGTACCTTTGATCAGAAAAGCAAAAGATATGGGACTGGAGACACATGTCTTTGCCTGGGAATGCGGCGATCCGGGAGAAAGAGAGGCAGATCATTTCTACCCGATCAGTATACGGGAGAAAGAAGAAATCCTGGAAAAATGTAAGGCTGTCGGGATAAACGGAATATGCAGCATTGCGTCTGATCTGGCCGTGCAGGTGGTGAATTATGTTGCATTTCACATGGGACTTGTCGGAAATACCCTGCATAGTACGGAGATTTCAACCAATAAGTACAAAATGAGACAGGCTTTTGTAAAGAATGGTATCCCATGTCCATCTTTTTCAGAGGTATTACCGGAAGGGTTTAAGGCTGAAGATATAGATATTAACATGCCGGTAATAGTTAAACCCGAAGACAGATCCGGAAGTCGGGGGGTCACTAAAGTTTATAAAAAAGAGGAATTGAAGGAAGCGGTAGAAAGAGCTGCGTGCTATGGATTCGAAAAGAAAGCCATTATAGAGAGCTATCTTGAGGGTAAAGAGTACAGTGTTGAGTGTATATCATATAAGGGCAGACACAGCCTGCTTACTGTTACTGAAAAGTATACGACGGGGGCTCCGCATTTTATAGAAACCGGGCATATGGAGCCGGCTGAGATCAGTGAAGAAAAACTTGAATATATGCGGAATACTGTATTCCGGGCACTTGATGCCCTGGAAATAGAATATGGTGCTTCACATGTGGAATTAAAGATTGATGATGGAAGTATCAGGATTGTTGAAATTGGGGCAAGAATGGGTGGCGATTTTATAGGAAGTGAGCTGGTTCATATTTCAACGGGGGTGGATTTTGTCAAAGCTGTTATAGATATAGCTATGGGGAATGAGCCGGTTTTGAATAGATCCCGGAAGGAAAAATGTGCGGCTATACATTTTATAACAAAGGATTCGGATGTTGAGTGCTATAAACGGGTTATAAAAGAGCATCCTGAATATCTGGTGGCCTCGGATGTGTCAAATGACAGGGACCACGAAGTTGTGGACAGCTCCAGCAGATATGGGTATTATATAATGCAAGCCGAAAAAAAGGCAGATCTTGAGCCCTATATGCCGCAAATGATGTGAGTTGAGTCCAAATAATAACAAATTGCATGAATCAATAAAAAAATGTAATCACCAAACTTGCAAAAGCATTTGACGGGGTGTAAGATAAGACCATCAAATAACAGATGCGGCGGAAAAGACCAAAGCATAAAATAAAAACTCAAAAAGAAAAGGAGATCAAAAAATGAAAAAGAACAAAGGTTTTTCACTCGTAGAACTCATCATCGTTATCGCCATCATGGCAATCCTGGTTGGTGTTATAGCTCCTCAGCTGATCAGATACATCGAGAAGGCTAACGTATCCAGCGACGTAACTACACTTGATTCCATCCGCAGCGCAGTTACTTACGCAGCTTCCGATCCTGAGTTCGCAACCAGCACCGAGGCTCTTCCCGGAACAGGTACATATTCAAACCTTTCTGGTTCAATCCTTGGTAACATCGCTCACAATACTGTTGATCCTAACGGCTCATTCAAGTCAAAGGACATCAAGGGCGACAGCATCGGTGGTGTAACCGTAGCTATCAACGGTTCTACTTCAAAGGTTGAGGTTTCCTACGGCAGCTTCACAATCGAAGAGAACGGTACTGTTCATACTCCTGCACAGGACTAATAAAAACAGTCTAAGTTAGAAATTTATCAAGGCCGCCGCATCTTAAGGATGCGGCGGTTTTTCTTGCAAGAGGATCTGTTTTGTGCTAAAGTTAAACAGGTCTTGAAAGGATGAAGCAGATATGACAGAAACTCAATCCCGCATTAAACGAACTCTGTATTTTGTGACGGCTGCGGTTTTACCGCTTATAATAGCCAGCTTATGTCTGTATCTGAGAGAGATGCTTCCAGGACAGGAGAATAAGCTTGTATATGGCGATTATATTCACGAATATCTGGCTTTTTTCAGACACTTCTGGGATGCTTTATTACATGGCAAAAGTCTGGAATACAGTTTTTCACTTGGAATAGGATCGCCTACAATGGGGATGTATTCTATCTTTGCTTTCAGTCCGTTCAGTATCATTCCGTATATTATCAAGGATGTTACGCTGGCAGCATATATTTCCCTGATGTGCAAACTATCACTTGCCTCACTAGCGCTTATGTTTTTTTTGACTTATGATCTGAAGTGCAGAAGGGAAACGGGTTTACTCTTTTCTGTTTTTTATTCTTTATCGTCTTATGTGCTGATTTATTATATTAATATTCATTTTTTGGATGTGTTTTATATTTTGCCCTTGCTTATTCATTTTCTCATTAAATTTGTTAAGGAACAGAAATATTTAGGGCTTATCCTACTTTATAGTTTCAGCTTTATCAATAATTTTTTTGAGGGATACTGTGTCGGCTTTTTTTCCTTTGTTTTATATATACTTTTACTCTGGTATATGGGGATACGCGGGAACAGATTAAGGGAAAACATAAAGAAATATATACTGGCTGTGACGATAGCTGTTCTGTTTTCACTGCCCGTAATACTGCCGGCTGTAATGTATGTGATACAGCATATGCCGGACGGTAGTGATTTTTCGGTCATACCGCTCAGAGCTTCCATATATACATTTAATTCCTTATTGTTTGGCAGGAGGATCAGAAGCATATTTGATTCAATGCCGGCAGTTTATTGCGGCTGGCCGTCAATGTTGCTGACTGTATCTTTTTTCGTAGATAAGAATGATATAAAGAAAAAAATGCTGGCGGGAGTTCCGATAATGCTTCTTATAGTCTGCTGTTTCTGGCATCCTGCCTATTATTTCATGCATCTCTGCAATGAGCCGGACAGTTTTCCCTGGCGTTTTTCTTTTCTTTTGATCTTTATGTTTGTATGTACGGCAGCCTATCAGTACGATCATATGGAAAAAAAGCTTTTTTCAAAAGCAAATCTCTTACCCTTGCTTATAGTAGCGATCATAGTGGGAACAGCGTATTATCTTAACCGTGCTGAACTTATCGGTACTGATACTTTGCCTATGTTCCTTTTTATCATTAATATGGGCTTTGTTTTGCTTCATTGCCTGGGTGATAATAAGAGGATAATATTGTATTTTATTGCAATTCCAGAGCTTGTATGTGCCACGTATTTTCAGTTGCCATATTTGAATTCAGATAATGATCAGAATGAGATCAAAGAGGAGTTTAAGAGTATAGATAAGATTTTGGATATAATTGCAGAAGATGAGTCTGAGTTTCACAGGACCTGTGTGTTTTCGGGAATGACACAAAATCAGGCCTTTATGTGTGATTATCCGGGCTTTAATTTTTTCTGCTCGTTTGACAACGGCAGATTGATAGATGCATTAAAACTCCTGGGTTTTGAAGCCAGACCACAGCAATATGATTATTACGGACATACGGAATTTACTAACATGATTTTTGATGTGAAGTATATCGGATCCAATGTGGCAGGAAAACTGGTTGAAGATTCCCCGACACTGCCGCTGGCTTTTACCGTAACAGATGATATAAAAGATATTGAGCTCTCTGATGATCCGTTCAGGAACCATCAGACCCTGGCTGATGCAATGACATTCGAGGATAGTGTACTGTATGATTCCATAGAGGTTGAAATGGGAACAACTGACGGGATGGAACTTGATGTTGATTATGAAAACGAAGAATATACATTCAGAAAGACCGGCGATGGCGGCCTAGGGGTCTGGTATATAAAAGATATTGAAAAGCAGCCGGCATATATGTTTGTTTCAACAGGAGTACGTACAGCCGGAGTTTTCGAACGCGAATATATAATGTCCGGATATCCTGTCAGAGCGGAAAAGCCGGTAGCAATGCCGATCATAAACAGTTTTTTTAAAATAGATAATAAGGATAAACCCGGAGTCGTTCTGAAAATGTATGGAGATATCGGGACGGAAGTGAGTTTTAAGACTACTATAGCTAAATGCATAAATCTAGATGCTGTCGAAAGGATATATGAAGAACTGGCACCGGGTGGGATAAAGATAGACAGTTTCAGAGATGACAGGATTCAGGGCAGGGTTACAGCAGATGAGGAGCATACTGTATTGTTTTCATCAATACCTTATGATATAAACTGGCGTATAAAGATAGACGGAAAAGAATATGAGACTTATGCGGTTTTCAACGGAGCATTTCTGGCCTGTGATATCACTCCGGGGGAACATGAGATAGAGTATATATATAAGGACAGTTCGGTTACTATGGGAATGGCAGCCTTTGCAGTCGGATTTCTGTTGTTGATGATGAGTATATCAAAGGACCATGGAAAGAAGAAAGAGCAGGATCAACTGATCTATGATGCGGTAACCGACTTGAGTGAGGATGAAGGAAAAGAAAACCTTGAAAGCTGACAGTAAAATAAAAGAGCTTTCTTTTTGGGGAGCAGTAGCATTGAGCCCTGTAATTCTGGTTACTATAGGGCTTTATTTGAGAAATATGTTACCGGGACAACAAAAGATGCTGGTTTACGGGGATTATACCTGTGAATATCTCCCTTTTTTCAGACATTTTTGGGATGCGGTAATACATGGACAGAGTCCGGAATACAGTTTTTCAATGGGTATGGGTTCGCCGATGCTGTCGATGTATTCCATATTTGCTTTCAGTCCATTCAGTATTGTACCTTATCTGATAAAAGATGTGACACTTGCCGCATATATTACATGGATGGGGAAAACGGCCTTAACTGCCGCTTTCTTTGCATTTTTTCTTATATATGATCTGAAGAGCAGAAAAGAAACTGCTTTTATCTTTTCGCTTTTTTATTCATTGTCTTCATATATGCTTATCTATTACAATAATATACATTTTATGGACATTCTTTATATATTGCCGCTTCTCATGCATTTCCTTGTAAGCTTTGTAAAAGAGAATAAGACCTTCGGACTTGTCATATGTTATACCTTCAGCTTTATCAATAATTTTTTTGTGGGATATTGTGCCGGATTCTTTTCTTTTCTGATATATATTCTTATGCTATGGTATTTTAATGTAAGGGGCGACAGACTTAAACGGAATATAAAAAATTATTGTTTTGCCGTATTTACTTCTGTCTTACTTGCTATGCCGGTAGTATTACCGGCAGTGATGTTCGTGGTACAGCATATGCCGGATGGCAGTGATTTTTCGGCTATACCGCTTCAATCTATCTCTTATATAGCCAATTCTATGATGTTCGGACGTAAAATATGGGGAATATTTGATTCCATGCCGGCAGCATATTGCGGGTGGCCGGTGACGCTGCTGCTGATCTCCTTTTTTGCGGGTAAAACGGATAAACGTACAAAGCTGTTTGCTGCAATACCTGTAATACTCCTGCTTATCTGCTGTTTATGGCATCCGGCATATATTTTTATGCATTTGTTTAATGAACCGGACAGTTTTCCCTGGCGCTTTTCCTTTTTGCTGATATTTATATCCGTATGTACAGCTGCTTACCAGTATGATCATATGGATAAGAAGCTGCTTAGCAGATCACGGATCATATCGCTCATAATCGTAATTCTGTGCGTCGGAGTAGCATATTTCCTGCATCGCAATGAACTTGTATATAATGATATAATTCCGGCATATATCTTTTGGCTCAATATCGGCTTTGTATTACTCCACTTTCTGGGTGATAATAAGAAAATGCTGCTGTATTCCCTGACTGTTTTGGAACTGACTTTTGCTGTGTATTTTCAGCTTCCGCAGACCCAGGCTGAAGGAAGGGTACAGCAGGATATAAAGGAAGAGGAAGCAAAACTTGATGTACTCACCGCAGACATTAAAAAAAGTGATAATGATTTTTACCGGACCAGTATTTTTGCACCCCGTTCGTTGAATTCCTCTTTATCATGTGATTATAATGGAATGGAATATTTCTGTTCTTTTGATAATACCAGGCTTAATAATGCCTTAAGGCTTCTGGGTCTGCGTGCCAGGGAACAGCAGTATAACAATTTGGGTAATACCGAATTTACCAATATGATCTTTTCGGTGAAGTATAACGGATCGATATATCTGGAAGGGCTATTTGAAAATGATCATGTATTACCGCTGGCTTTCTCGGTGACGGAAGATATTAAGAACATAAAAGTCACGGAAGATCCGTTTGAAACCCAGCAGAATCTGGCAGATGCAATGACCGGAAATGACAGGATGATCTACGAACCTGTCCGTGTCGATGTGAAAACAAGCGGCGGTATAGAAATAGAGAATGATGCGGAAAATGACGGATATACTTTCGTAAAAACTGACGAAGAAGGTATGGGAAGCTGGTATACGGATGATGAAGAAGCTCAGCCGCTATATATGTTCATTGATACAGGAGTCAGATCTTCAGGCATGTTTGACCAGGATAAGATAGTTTCGGGATATCCCGTCACTACCACAACAGCCATGTCGCTCCCGTCAATTTACAGATTTTATAAAAATGATGAAAACTCAGATCCTTCGGTATATCTGCTCATGAGGGGGGATATCGGTTCGAGGGTAACAATAAAGAAAACCATTGTAAGAAGACTTTTAACTGATTCGATACAGGGTATATATGAGGAGCTGGCTCCGCTTGGATTAAAAATCAGGAGTGTCCGAGATAACAGAATACAAGGAAGCGTTACAGCAGATGAGAAACATTCCGTGCTTTTTTCGTCCATTCCTTATGATATTAACTGGCGTATCATGATAGACGGAAAAGAATGTGAGACATACGCAGTATTTAACGGGGCTTTTCTGGCATGTGATATATCCCCGGGAGAACATGAAGTGGAATATATATACAAAGACAGCGCACTGACGATGGGGCTCGGAGCTTTTGCATCAGGTCTGCTGCTTTTGCTTATACAATTAAAAAACAACGGAAAGAAAAAAGAAGGAAGTAATGAAGCGTTGGTTTATGATGATGGAGGCGAAGAGAAGGAATGCTGAAAAAAATCTTTTCGTCTGATGCAGGAAGATATGGTATAATAGCCGGCTTGATCGGAGCGGTCATGTTTTTTTTACTCTTTGGTTATAAGCCGCTTATAGTGACAAATGTTGCTTTCCTATATGATTCAAAAGACAGAGTATTGGCTATGTCCGATACTCCTTATCATCAGTTCGGATTGGACTACTTTCTGAGATCACCCTGGAGCTTTCCGCCCGGAAACAATCCGGATTATCCCTATCCTTATGGCTCTTCTATACTGATAAGCGATTCGCTGCCTCTGTTTGCTTTTATAGCTAAGATTTTTGCCGGAATTCTGCCGGATTACTTTCAGTATTTCGGTATATGGACTCTTTTATGCTTTATACTTCAGGGAACATGCGCAGCCCTGGTTATGAGGAGACTGGGAGTAAAAATGCTGCACGCCATGTGTGCGGTGCCGCTCTTTGTCATCAACGTGCCGCTGCTGTTCCGCTGTTTCCATCATTGTGCCTTGTGCGGACAATGGCTTATACTGCTGGCTGTTTTAGGTTATCTGTATAACGATGGATCAACAGTAAAGAAAAAATGCATTTTTTGGACTGTGCTCTGTGTGCTCAGTGTACTGATACAGGGATATTTTTTGGTAATGTGCGGCGCTATCATGACTGCGGCGTTCATAAATGATGTGATACATGACCGGAAAAAGATAATAGGGGATTCTTTTGTGTTTGTTACTGCGTTGATCTCCTCGGTATTTACGTACTTCCTTTGCGGAGGTTTTCTGGAGGATACGGAGCTGTCAGGAATAATGTTCGGACAGTTTTCCTTTGATCTTTCGTTTCTTCTGGACCCTTATGTTTTTTCTTCTTTCTTTTCGGGAGAACGTAAAGCTGATCTTAATACAGAGCACGATGCATATCTTGGGGTGGGCCTTATACTGCTTTATCTTATATCCATGGCGGTATTGCTGCTTAAGAGAAAAGAGCTGATCGAATATATAAAGAAAAACAGTGCGAAGAAGATAATAATGGCGCTGGTGTGTATTTGCTTTTTTGTGGTGTCGCTGAGTCCCCAGATAAAGTTCTTCGGAAAGACTGTCGTAGATCTGATGCCTGTAATACCCGAAAAGATACTTGCTTATATGTCGATCTTCAGATCAAGCGCGAGGTTTTTCTGGCCGGTCTGGTATATAATGCTGCTGTGCTCCGTAAGGATACTGTCAGGGGCATTTAAGGACCGGAGTACGGCAGTACTTGGACTGATCTTTGTTATATGTGCAGTGATACAGCTTTTTGAACTTCCGGCTTTGACAATAGAGACAAGAGCAGATGAGATAGTGAAGGGATATCCCTCCTCTCTGGAAAATGCTTTCGGAGACTGTTTTAACGAAAAGGCTAAACATGTATCGGTAGTTACTAATCTTCTCGGTAATATGGAAGATGCAAATGTTTTTGCCGTTCATCACGGACTTACAGTCAATCGTGCAAATTTAGGCAGAGGAAAAGGAATGTCGGTAGATGAAGATATAGAAAAACTGGTTAACGGGCAGGCGGATCATGAAACCATCTACCTTTTAAGGCTGGTAGAAGCTGATGATATACCTATAAAGTGGCTTCCGGAGGAATTTGTTCTGTATTATGACAATGAGAAGTATATGTGTTTTTTTGACAGGGCATTGCTTAAATCCGAGCCGGACTGTCAAAAGCTTGAGCTGAACGAATGATATGGTATTGGAGGACAAAGATGATACTATACATCGATCCCGGAACGGGAAGCATGCTGTTTACGGTATTGCTGGGACTGGTAACAACGGTATATTTCTTTCTGCAGAAACTGGTACTGAGGATAAAGGTGTATCTGTCGGGAGGCAGGAAGGGCAAAGTTGATACAAATATGATGCCCTTTGTTATCTTCTCTGATGATAAGAGGTAT
The DNA here is from genome assembly GCA_016281335.1 of Lachnospiraceae bacterium. Lineage (GTDB taxonomy): Bacteria > Bacillota > Clostridia > Lachnospirales > Lachnospiraceae > NK4A136. The sequence goes on from JAEEIK010000148.1 coordinate 21,132, forward strand.
TGGGAATACTTTAAAGGTGTATGCAGGATATTTGAGGAGAAAGGAAGGGAGCTTGTTTACTGGACCTGTTCCAAGGATGATCCGGCCCTGAATGAAGATTATAAATATGTGAAGACCGAATATATCGGAAATATAAATGCAGCGAGTGTACGGCTCAACAGGATGAAAGCGGGGATATGCCTGTCAACGACGCCGGGACTGGACGTATATCAGTGGAAGCGGTCAAAGGATACCAGATGGTATGTCCATATACTGCATACCGCCGGGGATGCCAGGGTATACAGGATGTTTGGCATGGATTTCTATGACGCGGTGCTGGTGACCGGAGAGCATCAGATAGAGGAGATACGCCAGCTTGAAGAAGTGAGGAAGCAGGCACCCAAAGAAATAAGCGTAGCCGGTGAACCCCATATCGACAATCTCTATGAACGTTTCAAAAATGAAGGAATAAGCGGGAAAAAGGGCTTTACCGTATTGCTTGCGCCTTCGTGGGGAAGCAGCGGGATACTTGCAAGATTCGGAGAAAAGATAATCAGGGCTCTTATAGCTACGGGATACCATATAATCATCAGACCGCATCCCCAGTCCATGCAATCCGAAAAAGAGATGATGGACAGGCTGATGACACAGTTTCCTGATGATGAGCAGATTGAGTGGAATTTTGATAATGATAACTATTCTGCGCTCTGCAGAGCGGATATTATGATCTCGGATTTCTCCGGAGTGATCTGGGATTACATGTTCATCTTTGAACGACCGGTGATCTATGCCGACGTGGAGATAGATGACGGACCTTACGATATCTACTGGGTGAATGACAAACGCTGGCCCATAAAAGTACTGGAAAAGAACGGTATCAGGCTGGAGGAGGAGAAGTTCGGGCAGCTCAAAGAGATCATCGACGAGGCAGTAAATTCCGAAAGTATAAAAAAGACTATTGAAGAGGCAAGGAGCGAGGCCTGGGCCAATCCCGGACATGCAGCGGAAAAGATGGCAGCTTATCTCTTCAGCAAATATGATGAACTGGAGTGTACGGAAACCGCCTGACAATATGAGAGGAGTTTATCGATATGAAAGCCCTTATACTTAATTCCGGAATGGGAACCCGTATGGGAGTGCTTACTTCGGAACATCCGAAGTGTATGACGGAAGTATCCGCGAGAGAGACTATATTGTCCAGACAATTACAGCTTTTGTGTGATGCTGGGATCAGAGAAGTGGTGATGACGACAGGAGCTTTTGATGCTGTATTGGTGAATTATTGCCACAGTCTGGATATGCCTATACATTTTACTTTTGTTAATAATCCGCTTTATAAGGATACTAATTATATATACAGCATCTATTGCGCAAGAGAGCTGCTGGATGATGATATTGTCCTGATGCACGGCGATCTTGTTTTTGAGGCCGAGGTACTTGACAGAGTTGTATCAAGCGAAGTTTCGTGCATGACCGTGTCTTCAACTCTGCCGCTGCCTGAAAAGGATTTCAAGGCACAGATAAAAGACGGTAAAGTAGTCAGAGTCGGTGTTGATATCTTTAATGATGCGGTTGAGGCTCAGCCCTTATATAAACTGATGAGAGCTGACTGGAAGGTATGGCTGGATAAGATAAAAGAGTTTTGCGAAAGCGGAAATACAAAGGTCTACGCGGAAAATGCACTGAACGAATTGGAGGGGGCAGCGAATATCAGCGCTCTTGATGTGGAAGAGCTTTTATGCGCGGAGATCGATGATGCTTCGGATCTGGCAGTGGTCACTAACAAGCTGAAAGAGATAGAGAATCGTCTGGTTTATATGTGTTTTTCCTCTGACATCATACACGGAGGCCATATATCGATAATCAGGAAAGCCTGCAAGCTCGGAAAACTGATGATCGGTGTGCTTTCTGATGAAGCCGTGGCTTCATACAAGCGTCTGCCTCTTGTGCCTGAGTCTGAGCGTAAGATGATGTTTGAGAATCTGTCCGGAGTCCATAAAGTTGTTGAGCAGAAAAGCCTGAGTTACAAGGAGAATATAGAAAAATACAGACCGGCTATAGTTGTTCACGGGGATGACTGGTGCAGCGGTTTTCAGAAACCGATACGAGATGAAGTGGTGGCAGTGCTGGCAGGCTACGGCGGTAAACTCGTAGAGTTTCCCTACAGCAAAGATGATAAATATGCGGATATTGAAGCCCGCACCCGGGCGGATCTGGCTATGCCCGATATACGAAGAGGCAGACTGAAAAGGGTACTGGATGCAAAAGGGCTGATCACAGCTATGGAAGCGCATGACGGCCTGACAGGCCTGATAGTGGAAAATACCGTTGTACATCAGAATGGCGGCGCCCACCAGTTTGATGCGATGTGGGTGAGTTCACTCTGTGATTCCACGGCAAAGGGTAAGCCGGATATAGAGCTGGTGGATATGACCTCACGTTTCCGGACTATAGAGGATATCACGGAAGTAACCACCAAGCCGATTATCTTTGACGGTGATACAGGCGGAAGGACCGAGCATTTCATATATACGGTAAGGAGTCTGGAGCGCCTCGGGGTATCAATGGTGATCATAGAGGATAAGACCGGGCTTAAAAAGAATTCATTATTCGGGACTGAGGTCGAACAGACGCAGGACAGTATAGAGCATTTCTGCAAGAAAATAAAGGCAGGAAAGAGGGCAAGCAGGACAAAGGAATTCATGATCTGCGCCAGGATAGAAAGCCTGATACTGGAGCAGGGAATGGAGGATGCGCTCGCTCGCGCTTTCGCTTATGTTGAAGCGGGAGCCGATGCCATAATGATACACAGCAGGAAGAAAGATCCTTCGGAGATCAAAACGTTTATCAGTAAGTTCAGAGAGCAGGATAAACAGACTCCTTTAGTACTGGTGCCTACTTCATTTAATTCCGTTAAAGAAGAGGAATGGAAGGAACTGGGAGCGAACATCATCATATACGCAAATCAGCTTATGCGGGCGCAGGTACCTGCTATGCAGAAGGCGGCTGAGACGATACTTGAAAACCACAGAGCAGAAGAGTGTGATGCAATGCTGATGCCGTTCAAGGATATAATACGTTTGATACCGGTGGAGGAATGAGATGATAATCACACCGGCAGATAATTATCTCGCATTGGATCAGTGGCTTAGTGATAAGAAAAAGCTATTGCTGGTCTGCGATGATTCCATAAGGTTTCAGAAAAAGCTGAATAAGAAACTGGAAGAAATAAGGATACCCTTTGTATCCTTCTCTGATTTTACGCCCAATCCTCTTTATGAATCCGTGGTAAAAGGAGTAGAGCTGATACGTAAAGAAGAGTGTGACTGTATCATGGCTGTCGGAGGCGGATCAGCTATTGACGTGGCTAAATGTATAAAGAAGTATATGAATATGAGCGGAGATGGTGCTGACGGAAAATGGCTTAAGGAAAACGCGCCATCTTCAGTAATACCCTTTCTGGCTATGCCCACAACTGCAGGGACCGGATCGGAAGCTACAAGATATGCTGTCATATATTACAAAGGCGAGAAACAGAGTATCACTGATGAGGGTTTTATACCGGATACTGTGCTCATGGATCCCGAAGCCCTAAAGACTCTTCCGCTTTATCAGAAAAAGGCAACAATGATGGATGCCCTCTGCCATGCAATTGAATCCTGCTGGTCTGTTAACAGTACGGATGAAAGCAGCGAATATGCATTGAATGCCATAAAGGCGGTCATCAAAAACATGGATGCTTACCTGGAAAATTCTGAAGAGGGAAATAAACAGATGCTTATGGCTGCACATATCGCAGGTAAGGCTATAAACATAAGTCAGACTACCGCAGGACATGCGATGTGTTACAAGATCACTTCCATATTCGGCTGTGCTCACGGGCATGCGGCGGTCCTCTGCGACAGGATACTGTATCCTTGGATGATAAAGAATGACAGACTCTGCATTGACAAAAGGGGAGCCGGTCATTTGAATAAAATGCTTAATGAGATCGGACTGGCGCTTGGCGGTAAGGATGCAGAGGAAGGGGCAGAAATACTTGCCGGGGTTTTTGCAAAACTGGAACTGGAAATACCTGAGGCATCCGGGGAACAGATGGAGGAACTGGTAAAAGGAGTAAATCCGGTAAGGCTTAAGAATCATCCCATACCGCTTGATGAGGAAACGATAAGGCAGCTGTACAGAGAGATTTTGAGGTGAGACATGAATGTAAAAAGATTTGCTGATATATTAGGGGCTGATTTTTATACGGGAGTGCCCGACAGCCAGCTGAAAGCTCTGTGTAATTTTCTGATGGAAAAATACGGTATTGATCCGGAACATCATATAATAGCCGCAAATGAAGGTAACTGCACCGCTATTGCCGCAGGTTACCATCTGGCTACCGGGAAAGTGCCTGTAGTTTATATGCAGAACAGCGGAGAGGGAAATATCATCAATCCCCTTGCCTCACTTCTGAATGAAAAAGTCTACGCCATACCTGTCATATTTATAATAGGCTGGAGGGGAGAACCGGGGATACATGATGAACCCCAGCATATATATCAGGGTGAGGTGACCGTAAAATTATTGGAAGATATGGGTGTAAACAGCTTTATCATCGGAAAAGAAACTGCCGATGAGGAAGTTGCGGCTGCCATGGATGCGTTCAGAAAGGAACTTGATGAGGGAAGGGACGTGGCATTTATCATCCGAAAGGGTGCGCTCAGTGATGCTCCGAAGCCTGAGTATAAGAATGATAATAAGATGCTGCGTGAGGAGATAATAAGACATATAGTTAATGCAGCCGGAGAAGATCCGATAGTTTCGACTACAGGCAAGGCAAGTCGTGAGCTCTTTGAAATAAGAGAAGCAAACGGACAGGAACATAAATATGATTTTCTGACTGTGGGATCTATGGGACACAGTTCCTCCATAGCTCTGGGGGTGGCGATAAATAAACCCGGAAAGCGTATCTGGTGTATAGACGGAGACGGGGCAGCCCTAATGCATATGGGGGCAATGGCAGTGATCGGAGCAAATAAACCGGAGAACCTGATCCATGTTGTTATAAATAACGGCGCTCATGAAACTGTGGGCGGCATGCCGACTGTTGCGGGAAGCATCAATCTGGTGAAAATAGCAGAGGCCTGCGGTTATCCGCATGCAGTCTGCGCAGAGGATTTCGAAACTCTTGATAAGGAACTGGAGAAAGCCCGTAACAGAGCGGAATTAAGCTTTATAGAAGTGAAGTGTGCTATTGGTGCCCGTGAAGATCTGGGAAGACCTACAACTTCGGCAAGTGAAAACAAAGAAAACTTTATGGAGTTTCTGAAGGGGTGAGCTGAAATCATGCGAATAGCGGTCGTATCGGATACCCACGGACAATTGAGGGCGGATATAGCAGAGGAGCTGAAGACTTATGATCTGCTCATGCATGCCGGGGACTTTGATGATGAATATACATATAAGAAGTTGAGCGGCGGTATCGGCGCGTTTCTCGGAGTGAAGGGTAACTGCGACTGGTTTGCATACGGACCTGCACTTCCGCTAAGCAGAAAGGTGGAGCTTAACGGGGCTGTTGTGTTTATGACCCACAGACCCGGAGATGTGGGAAGGTATTTGAACGGTGAGGCCGATATAGTGATACACGGGCATACCCATGAGAGACGGGAGGAATACAGAAACGGCGTATTGTATCTGAACCCGGGAAGCTTAAGTCAGCCCAGGGACGGCAGGCCGGGATACTGTATTCTGGATATCCATGACGGCAGCTACAGTGTGGAATGGCGGGATCTGAACGGGAAAAAGCCGGAAGCTACTGCAGTACAGCCGGATGCGGAAATGATAAAGAAGATAATGAAGTATACTGACAGGGGCATGACAATTGGGCTGATCTCTGATAAACTGAAGTTGCCTTATGAGACAGTGGAGAAGGCAGTAAGAATGTACCTGACGCACCCGGGAGTGGGGGTGGAAGGGATTATTGAGAGGATGGGGAAGCCCCGGTAGAGTGATGGATAAGAGTAAGGTAATAAGGTATATATGCAGGATCGCGGCACCGCTGATGATGGCGGTGATCTTTTATTTTTCATCAAGACCGGGGCCGGATTCGGATGTGGACAGCATGACCATAGGAAGGTTGATCGGTGAAATGGTGATGCCGGGCTTTGACGATATGGATATGCAGGCACAGCTGGAGTTTGTGATCGGCATAAACAAGGCGGTCAGAAAGACTGCGCATTTTACGGAGTATGCCATTCTGGCAATGCTTTTAACCGGCGCATTTGATGCTGATGACAAGAAAAAAAGAAAGATATTTGCACAGGCGGTGATAGTGGCGGCTCTCTATGCTGCAGGTGATGAGTTTCACCAGACTTTTGTTCCCGGCAGGTCGGGAAAAATCGGCGATGTGCTGATAGACAGCGCGGGAGCAATCTGCGGCTCCGGGCTTGTCCTTGCTTTACGCAGACGAAGAATAGTGATAGAATAAATCGATTATGGATAAAAAAAGAAAAAACATACTTATACTTCTTGTGTTATCTCTGGCTATACTGACAGTGATTATTTTTTTCATACCAAGAAATGAAGTGGATCAGACTGATGATGCGGCTGATGAAATAAAGGCTTATGTGGGAGACAGGGATATCCCGGCACCGACAGGAGAAGAGGAAGAAGAGATAAGGCTGTCAAAACGGGATGAAAATGCGCCGGAACCTGAGATTATCATCACACCGACGCCTACGCCCACGCCGGAACCGGTACCGACGGAAAAACCTAAAAAGAAGAAAAAAAAGAAAGCCACGCCCACACCGGAACCCACTGCTACACCTTTTCCCGAGATGATAAGGGTGGAAGTAGACGATTCCGTATTGTGCCGCAATATGATCGTGGATCTGGATTATGCATCTGATGTGGATGATGTGGCTGCAGTCCGTATTGCAGCTCAGATGCACCGCTTCAGGCGTATAGAGCTTAAAGCCATGATGCTTTCCGTACCCTTTGAAGATGCGGCAAAGGCGCTTCACGGACAGCTTCGTTATGAAGGCTTCAGGAGCATGCCCATAGGTGTGTCCGGCCCCTCAGCCGGAGTAACGAGTCCTTTTTGGAGTGATTTCATTGATAAGTATTATGCTGATGACGGCTTTGATAAAAGGGACAGTGTGGAACTGTATAAAGAGATACTCCGTGACTGTGCTGCAAAGAATGAAAAGATCAGGATAGTGACTACAGGCTTCCTGGTCAATATTGAAAAGCTGTTAAGAGATAGCGAAGGCTACAGTCTGGTAGATAAGTGCGTGGAAGACATATGGATAACCGGAGGCTCATATCCGGAGCCGGGAATGGATTATAACTTTTATATTTCCGAAGAAACACGCAAAGCCGCCAAGTATGTATTCGAAAATGCTCCCGTGGAACTGGTGTATTCGGTAGGGCAGATGGCTTCCGATGGTGCAGGAAAGAATATACTCTGCGGAGGAACCTTATACGGCATTGACTCCTCCGATATCGATCCCATAAGGGTTGCGTACAAGGCCTATGAGGCGTATGGCGGAGCAGATCTGTCAAAGGGACATATGTCCTGGGATCCGCTGTGTGTCTGGGCGGCATCACTTACAAACAGTGAGACCCAGACAAGGATAGTCGGGGTGAACGGAAGCTTTGATGATGTGGGGCGAAACAGCTTTGTGGCTGCAAATAATCCCTTAAGGGGAGTGTTGGAAAAGACAAGTCTGGACGGGAGCTGGTACAGCGGGCAGCTGGATTACTATATCAATATGGGGTATCATTATCCGGATGATTGGTATGAGTGAGGAGGGGAGAAGCCTTATTTGACGGAGAAATACAGAATGTGGTATTATAAAGAGTCTTAAACAAAGAGAGGAATGCCATGGATACGAAACTGATACACACACCTGAGGGTGTCAGAGATATATACGGAGAAGAGCTTAAGGCCAAGAAGGAGCTTATAGCAAGGATACGCGGGGTATTTGACGAGTACGGATACAGTGAGATACAGACCCCGGTATTCGAGTATTTTGATGTGTTTTCCAATGAAGTGGGAACCACTCCTTCGAGGGATCTCTTTAAGTTTTTTGATAAAGAGGGAAATACCCTGGTGCTCAGACCTGACTTTACACCTTCTGTTGCCAGATGCGCCGTTAAATACTTCCTTGAAGACAAAGAAGCCGGTCCTTTAAAGCTCTGCTATGAGGGCAATGTTTTTACCAATACCTCAGAGCTTAAAGGTCTGTTAAAGGAGACCACCCAGACCGGCGCCGAACTTATCGGTGATGACAGTCCCGAAGCCGATGCACAGATACTGATAATGGTGATCAAAGCATTGAAGGCTGCCGGACTTGACAGCTTCACCGTGAGCACGGGTGAGATAGGTTTCTTCAAAGGCATATGCGAGGCTGCGGGACTTGATGACGAAACCGTAAAGAAATTAAGGGACCTGATCTCTTTAAAGAACTATTATGCGGCGGCAGCGCTGCTTAAGGAAAACGGCGGCGGTGACAGGGATACGGAACTGCTGCTTAAGAACGGAGATGTGTGTACCATTGACGATCTGCGCGCAGCAAAGGAGAAGCTTGGAAATAAACGATCCGCTGATGCCCTTGAACGTCTTGAAAAAGTATATGCCCTAGTTGAAAAGGAAGGCCTAGAAAGCTATCTTTCCTTTGACCTTGGACTGCTTTCGAAATTTAATTACTACACCGGTATGCTCTTTAAGGCTTATACCTACGGAGCCGGTGATGCCATAGCAAAGGGTGGCCGCTACGACGGTCTGCTCAAGCATTTCGGACACCACGCCCCTGCGGTGGGGTGTGTATTTCTTGTTGATGATATTTTATTTAAACTGAGAAGATAGAGGTACTGATTTTGAACGAAGATAAATACCTGACATTTGCGCTGACAAAGGGAAGGCTGGCTGATAAAACACTGGCGCTTCTTAATACCGCAGGGATCAACTGCAGTGAGATGGAGGACAAGAACAGCCGTAAGCTGATATTCGTCAACGAGGAGCTGAAAGTAAGGTTTTTCCTTGCAAAAGGGCCTGATGTTCCCACCTATGTGGAATACGGAGTTGCCGATATAGGCGTGACCGGACTGGACACCATACTGGAGGAAGGACGAAGAGCTTTCGAAGTACTGGATCTGGGTTTCGGCAAATGCCGCATGTGTGTATGCGGACCGGCTTCGGCAAGAGATCTGTTACAGCACCATGAACGTATAAGGGTGGCCAGCAAATATCCCAACATCGCAAGGGATTATTTCCATAACCAGAAATTCCAGACAGTCGATATCATCAAACTTAACGGGTCGGTGGAACTGGGACCGATAGTAGGTTTATCCGATGTGATCGTTGATATTGTTGAGACCGGATCGACCCTGAGGGAGAACGGACTGGAAGTACTGGAAGAAATTTGTCCGCTGTCAGCAAGGATGATAGTAAATCAGGTGAGCATGAGACTTAAGAATGAAAGGATACGGGAACTGATTCATTCCCTGGAGGGACAGTTATGAATATAATAAAGTTAAATGCCGAAAACGGCAGGGAGCTGAAAGAGACGCTGAAAAAGCGGCAGACCAACAGCTTCCCGGAAATAGAGAAAAAAGTTGCGGCTATAATCGAAAATGTCATCGCAAAAGGTGATGAAGCTCTCTTTGAGTATTCAAGGACTTTTGATCACTACGAACTGAGCAAAGACAATATCCGGGTAAGTGATGAAGAGGTAAAGGCTGCGGTGGATGCGGTTGATAAAGACTTCCTCGAAGTGCTGAAGAAGGCTGCTGCTAACATCCGCGCGTTTCACGAGAAACAGAAACGTTTAAGCTGGATCGATACCCAGGCTGACGGTACCATACTGGGCCAGAAGTTCACGCCGCTTGAGATAGTCGGAGTATATGTGCCCGGCGGAAAGGCTGCATATCCCTCATCACTGCTGATGAGTGTTGTAACTGCCAAGGTGGCAGGAGTGGAGCGCATAATAATGATGACGCCCCCGGGACAGACCGGTGAGATCAGCAAAGAAACCCTTGCTGCAGCTTATGTGGCAGGAGTTGATGAGATATACAGGGTGGGAGGCGCCCAAGCTATAGCTGCAATGGCTTACGGTACGGAATTGATACCCAAGGTTCACAAGATCTGCGGACCCGGAAATATTTTCGTAGCAATGGCTAAAAAAGCCGTATACGGACAGGTCAGCATTGACTCTGTGGCAGGACCTTCGGAAATACTGGTGCTTGCCGATGAAACAGCTAATGCCAGATTTGTGGCGGCAGACCTGCTCTCACAGGCTGAGCATGATGAGATGGCAAGCGCGATACTTGTGACGACCTCACAGAAACTTGCTGAGGATGTGAAGGCTGAGATAGAAGGCATGGTACCTACGCTGCCCAGAAAAGAGATAATACAGAAGTCACTTGATGATTTCGGTTTCCTCTTTGTAGCTGACAATATGGATGATGCCATAGCGGCTGTAAATGATATAGCAAGTGAACACCTGGAGATAATAACAAAGGATCCTTACGCAGATATGACTAAGGTTAAAAATGCCGGTGCCATATTCCTGGGAACCTGGTCTTCGGAACCGCTGGGTGACTATTTTGCGGGACCTAATCACATACTTCCTACTAACGGAACGGCGAAGTTCTTCTCGCCACTCAATGTGGATGATTTCGTGAAGAAGACCAGCATCATCTCCTATTCAAGAGAAGCGCTGAAGCGGGATGCGGAAGACATCATGCTGTTTGCAAATAAAGAAGGGCTGCAGGCTCACGCGAATTCGATAAGAGTTAGATTTGAATAAAGGGGGGAAGCCTTAAAAAAGGAGACAGATATGAGAAAAGCGGAAGTAAAGAGGACTACTAAGGAAACGGATATAGAGCTTAAGCTTGATCTGGACGGCAGGGGCGTAAGCGTGATCGATACGGGCATTGGTTTCTTTGATCATATGCTCAGCGGCTTTACAAAGCACGGTTTCTTTGATATGACGCTCAAGTGCAAAGGCGATCTGAACGTGGACGGTCATCATACCGTTGAAGACTGCGGCATAGTGCTGGGAGAAGCGCTTAAACAGGCAGTCGGAGACAAGGCGGGCATGGTAAGGTACGGATACTTTATACTGCCGATGGATGATGCGCTGGTACTCTGTGCGGTTGATTTCTGCGGCAGGCCCTATTTTAATTATGATCTCAAGTTTGATACGGAATTCTGCGGTGATTATGCAACGGAACTTACCAAAGAATTCTTCTATGCGGTAAGTTATTCCGCAGGCATCAATCTGCACATAAAACAGTTGGACGGTGTTAATTCACACCACATAACAGAGGCCGCTTTCAAAGCTTTCGGCAAGGCAGTGGACATGGCTACGAGAATGGATGAAAGAGTCAGCGGAGTGCTCAGCACCAAGGGGAGTCTGTAATGGGAAGAAAGAGTTTATTTGCGGCAATATATCTGTATAAGGGCTGTGCGGTAAAGAGCAGGATAGACAGGAACGTGATAAGCAACAAGCCCGAAGAACTGGCTGCTTCTTATTCGGATCACTGCGCTGACGGCATGATAGTATTTGATCTTTCGGAAAATGACGAGGATCATGACAAGGCCATAGGAGTGCTCAAAAAGATAGTAGCCGCTTCCGAAGCGCCGGTATGGGGCTGCGGAAATATAAAGCGCTTCGAAGATGTAAAGAAGATACTTTATACAGGCTGTGCCAAAGCAGTGCTCAACTACGGTAAGGACAGCAATGTGGAACTGACTGCCGAGGTATCAAAGCGTTTCGGTAAGGAGAAGATAGCCGCTTCAGTAGCGGAGCTTAAGGAAGCGGAAGAACACTCGGGCGTGATAGAAGAATATGTGAGCTCGCTGGTGCTCGTTAATGAACGGGATGAATATGATGCCGCGCTGTTGAAGACCATGCTTTCTTCTTCCGTAGCCACTCCGATGATGGTACCGATGCCTGACGGAGTGCCGGCACAGATAGCAGCCGTGCTGTCAAAAGACAGGGTAGAGGGTGTATTCGGGCCTGTGGTCAATTCCAATGCGGACCAGATCAATACGATCAAGGCATTCTGTTCCGAGAGCGGCATAGATGTAGCGGGCTTTGATGCGAAACTTAAGTTTGAAGAATTAAAGACCAACAGTGACGGTCTGGTGCCCGTGATAGTACAGGATTACAGGAACAAGGAAGTACTGATGCTTGCCTACATGAATGAAGAGGCTTTTAACAATACGATACGGACCGGCCGCATGACTTATTATTCAAGGAGCAGGAAGGAACAATGGCTTAAAGGAGAGACCAGCGGACATTTCCAGTATGTGAAAGCGCTCTATGCGGACTGTGATAAAGATACGATCCTTGCAAAGGTATCCCAGGTAGGCGCGGCCTGCCATACGGGTTCCCGCAGCTGTTTCTTTAATGAGATAATCAAAAAAGAGTATCAGGATACGGATCCTTCAAAGGTGTTCCAGGATGTATACGAGGTGATACTGGACAGAAAGGCCAATCCCAAGGAAGGTTCGTATACCAATTATCTCTTTGACAAAGGCATAGACAAGATACTGAAAAAAGTCGGAGAGGAATGTACGGAGATAGTAATAGCTGCCAAGAATCCGGATAAGGAAGAGATAAAATACGAGATATCGGATTTCCTTTATCATGTGATGGTGCTGATGGCTGAAAAGGGCGTGACCTGGGAAGACATAACAAGAGAGCTGGCGAGCAGGTAAAATATGGATGTGAGCGAAAGAAAAACGGCTTTGTCCCATGAGATACTGATGAAGGCGGAAAAACCCGCGAGATATACCGGCGGGGAGCTTAACACTGTGATAAAAGAGGCGGATCGTGTAAAGGTCCGCTTCTGTTTATGCTTTCCGGATGTATATGAGATAGGCATGTCACATCTGGGACTGCAGATACTCTACGGACTCATGAATTCATATGAGGATGTATGGTGCGAGAGGCTGTTCTCACCCTGGACCGATATGGACAGGATCATGAGGGATGAGAAGATAGAACTCTTTGCCCTTGAAAGTCAGGAGCCTGTAAAAGACTTTGATTTTCTGGGCTTTACTCTCCAGTATGAGATGTGCTATGCGAACATACTGCAGATACTGGAACTGTCCGGACTGAAATTCCTTGCAAAAGACAGAAAGGAAGATGATCCGATAGTCATAGGCGGCGGTCCCTGTACCTATAATCCGGAACCGCTGGCGGATTTCTTTGATATCTTTTACATAGGTGAAGGCGAGACAAAGTACAGGGAGCTCTTTGATCTGTATGAGTCATCTTCATCCAAAGCTGAATTCTTAAGAAATGCTTCGCATATAGAGGGCATGTATGTTCCCTCGCTTTATGAAGTCGATTATAACGATGACGGAACGCTGAAATATATGCGGCCTAAATATGAAGATGTGCCCGTAAAAGTGCGTAAGACAATCGTTAATGATCTGAATGAATGTTTTTATCCGGAAAAGCCGGTAGTGCCGTTTATCCGCGCTGCCCAGGACAGAGCCGTGCTGGAAGTGATGCGCGGCTGTATAAGAGGCTGCAGGTTCTGCCAGGCAGGACAGATATACAAACCTGTTCGGGAGAGAAGCGTTGAGACTCTGAAAAAATATGCGGATGCCATACTTGCTAACACGGGCTACGAAGAGATATCCTTAAGCTCGCTGAGTACCAGTGATTATACGGGCTTGCAGGAATTGCTGGAATATCTTATAGATGAGTGTAACAGGAAAAAGATAAACATATCACTGCCGTCCCTTCGTATTGATGCTTTTTCTCTTGATGTGATGAATAAGGTGCAGGACGTTAAAAAGAACAGCCTGACCTTTGCTCCGGAGGCGGGAAGCCAGCGGATGCGAAATGTCATCAATAAGGGCCTGACCGAAGAAGATATACTGAGAGGTTCAAAGATGGCCTTTGAAGGCGGATGGAATAAGGTGAAGCTGTACTTTATGCTGGGACTGCCTTTTGAGGAAAAAGAGGATATTGCAGCCATAGGTGAGCTTTGTGAGAAGATAACGGAACTTTACTTTGATACGGTGCCCAAGGAAAAAAGACAGGGAAGAGTAGAAGTAAGCGCCAGTTCTTCTTTCTTCGTACCCAAGCCTTTTACGGCTTTCCAGTATGCGCCGATGGATACAATGGAGAGTTTCCTGGAAAAAGCGTCTTTCTGCAAAAAGAATGTAAGGAGCATGCACAATCAGAAGAGCATACGCTACCAGTATCATGACGCTAAGACTACGATAATTGAGGGAATATTCGCCAGAGGGGACCGCAGGCTTTCGGCGGCTATAATAAATGCATATAAGGCAGGAGCGCTGTACGATGCATGGACCGAGAGTTTCTCTTATGAACGATGGATGAAAGCTTTTGAAGATGCAGGTATAGCTTACGGGAATTATATTTTCAGGGAAAGAACCGAAGATGAGCTGTTCCCCTGGGATTTCATAGACTGCGGCGTTAGCAAGAAGTGGTTTTATAAAGAATGGCAAAATGCAAAAGAGGGCAAAGTCACGCAGAACTGCCGGGCGGGCTGCAGCGGCTGCGGCTGCGGGACTTTCCAATGCGGCATATGTGTTTCGAGGTAAAAGGATGGCTGTTGCGAGGATCAAATTTTCAAGGCTTGGGCCGGTAAGATATCTCGGACATCTGGATATGCTCAGATATTTCCAGAAGGCTGTGATGCGTTCCGGTATCAGTGCAAAATACTCCGAAGGCTTTCACCCCCATCAGCTGATGAGTTTTGCTTATCCGCTGGGAGTTGGCATGGAAACAAAAGGGGATTACTTCGATCTGGAGATAACGGGCGCCGAGAGCGGCGATGAGATAAGAGATAGGATGAACGCAGTAATGAACGAAGGCATGAAGGTGGTAGAAGCCGCCATAATGCCTGAGGGAGAGCCGGCGGCCATGGCAGCCGTTGCCGCAGCTGATTATCTTGTGGAATATGAAAGCGGTAAGGACACGGATATGGCTTTTCTTATCGGGGAACTGATGAAGCAGGATGAAGTATTCATCAATGAAGGGGAAGAAGAAGCGGAGCATAAAGGCGGAAAGAAAAAGAAAGCGCCAAAGGATATAAGACCCGGCATCCTCGAAATGCGGATGACAGAAGACGGGATATTTATGAAGCTGAAGAGCGGCAGCGCCATGAACGTCAGACCTGCGGATGTTTTTGAAAGACTCTTAAAGTTTAGTCCGGATCAGACTGCACTGAAGGCAAGCAGACTGATAAGGCTGGAGATATATAAAGAGAAGGACAATACGCTCTGTCCTTTGATCGGATAAAGAAATGAACACAAAGGAAAAGTGCGGTGAAGCCAAGACGGCTTTAAAACGTGTCATAGCAAAAAGGATAGAATATAAAGACGGTGTATACCGTCTTTTTCTGCTGATGGAAGATAAAAGGATAAAGAGTTTCCTGTTTGAAAAAGAAGGCGGTCTTAAGACCGGTGATATCTATCTTGGCAGGGCAGTGGATCATGCGAAAAATATAAATGCCCTTTATCTTGATATAGGCCGTGATGAAAAAGTATATATGCAGAGCGAAGATGGCAGGGCCGACCGGAAGCTGCGGCTCTTACGTGTGGTTTCTCTGCCCCACGGGAACAAGCTTGCAAGGGTGTCAGAAAAACTTAAGTTATCTGCTGAAGAAGAAACGGCAATTCGGGATAAAGCGGAGCATATGCCGGGCTGCGGGCTTTTAAAAAGCGGTGTGGATATGATAGCAGAGAGTCTTGATTTTCTTGGGGAGGGGACGGATGGCCGCTGGCTGACCGAAGACAGTGTTCTGTATGAAGAAGCTGTCGGGATCGTGAAGGACAGAGGACTTAAGAATGTGAGCCCTGAATTATATGCAGATAAAGACGTATCCCTTGATCTTCTGTTTGATGTCAGGAAAAGGCTTTCGGATATAACGGCTGACAGGGTATATCTTCCGTCGGGAGGGGAGATAGTAATATCTCCGACCGAAGCTATGTATGTTGTGGATGTTAATACTTTCAAGATGACTTCAGGTAAGGACAGGGAGCAGACCTTTCTGAAGACCAATCTTGAAGCTGCAGAGGTACTGGCCTGGCAGATAGCTGCAAGAAATATGGCCGGCATTATAATAGTTGATATGATCAACATGAAAGCTGATGAAAATGTCACGATTTTGCTTGAAAAGATGAAAGAGTATCTGAAAGGGACAAATCCGCAGGCACAGGTCGCGGATGTTACAAAATTAGGGCTTATAGAGATCACAAGAAAGAGAAAAGGACTGAGCATTTATGAGATCAGACATATTCTTGATAGTACTATTTTGATCTGATTGCAGAAAAAGCACCTCTGTATGACATGGTTTATGGCATTATATGTGTGAGATTGGGAAATTGGGCATTTTGAAGGAAAAACAGGCTTGTATTAGCCTATTTTTTGTGTATACTTTATAATTACCAAAGAAAGAGAGAAGGATTCCCCGGGCTTCGCCCTCGGAATAAAGGAAGAGGAAAGCTCTCGGAATCAAATAATAATGGGAGGATCAGTTTATGGCAGTTCAGGTATTTCAATGTAACTGGGGAAGCAGTTTAAAGAGTTTCCTTTCGGCTAAGAGCCAGGAAAAGCTTTTTCTGCAGATCGATGACAGCAAACCCGGTGAGGTAAAGGTACTCGGTAAAGCTTATATCTGTAATGAAGAAGGCAAGAACGAGTATATCTCACAGTATGACTATCCCGCAAAGGATATCAGAGACGTAAAGAAGGGTGAATTCCAGGGCTCTGATGCGCTGATCATCGTTACAAAGCTTCAGACACTCTACGGAGCAAAGAAGACACAGACTATCCTTCCCGGTCTTAAGGATATGGATAAGGCTATGGAACTGGTAAGTCAGGTGGCAAAGGACGCCGGCGGAATGGGCGGCGATACAAAGGGACCCGGCCCTGCAGCAACACCTGCAGCACCTCCTGTACCTCCTACACCTGCAGCACCCGCAGCGCCTGCACCTACAGCACCGGCAGCTCCTGCAAAGCCGACACCGAAGCCTGCGGCTCCTACACCTTCGGCACCGGTTCCGGCACCTGCACCCGCACCGGCTCCGGCACCTACATCAAAGACACCTGTAGTGCCCGAGTATACACCTTCCCAGACACCCGTCGCACCCGCAAAGCCTGCTGATACACCGGCACCGGCAAAGAAGAACGAGTCCTATGAAGAGAAGCTCAGGAAACTGGATATACTCCACGGTTCGGGAATGTGTACCGATGAGGAGTACAAAGAGAAGAAGCTCAAACTTATCTGCGATGAGAAGGGCATGAGCAAATTCTACGAGAGCATCCAGAAGATATTCGTTGCCAAGAAGGCAGGCCTCTTAAGCGATGCAGAGTTTGAAGATAATAAGAAGAAGATCGTTGACGAGTGCTTCGATCCTACAGTGACCGATCTGGAGACTTTCCGTGAGAATTCATCCAGACTGCCCATAATAGTCATGAGCGAGCTGATCACTCCGGCTGAGTACGAGTCAAAGAAGACCAAGCTCCTTGAAAGTGTTGCATACAACGAGATGGATTCCAATGATGTATTTGCTCTTAAACTGCAGAAGATACCCATCCTTGTTGACGCAGAGATAGTTCCTTCGGAAGAGTTTGAAGCAGATAAGAAAGAACTCAAGAAAGTACTTGATCCTTCCGCTACAGACAGCCTTGAACTGCTTGACATGAAGCTCTCCAGATGGCCGGCAATGGTAGCTGCAGGAGCTGCATCGGATGCTGAATTCAAAGAGAAACAGCAGAAATATGTGGGCGAAGTAATGTCGATCCCTTCAAGTGATGAGAAGCACTACAAGGATAAGGTTGACAGAGTCATACAGCTGAAGAACAGACTGTGGCTGAACGAGATGGATTTCCACGGCAAGAAGGTAGAGATACTCAAGGAAGTATCCGGTATACAGGACTTCATCTTAAGAACAAAGCTTTACATGGCATCAAGGGATTGCGGCCTGATCGAGCCCGAAGAGTACCAGCAGAAAGAAGATGCGCTTATCGCTGATATCTTTGCCCCTTACTCCAGCATGGAAGAGTTCCAGGAGAAGGTAGGAATGCTGATGAAGCTCAACGAGGCAGGCATCATCTCCAGCGAGAAATTCGAAAACCTCAAAGGCAAGCTGATGAGCGATCTGTAAAACAAATCAAAAGCATGTTGAAAACCCCGGCAGAAATGCCGGGGTTTTATTGTGCCCCTCATCAGTCATCCTCCGGATGACAGCTTCTCCCCGGAGGGGAGAAGCCTTGTTATGTAATCTTGACAGTTATTGTACTGTTTCCTACAATCACATGGTAAGAGGGTTTACTATGCCCTTTTGGGCAATAAAGAGAGAAGATATTTATATGTGGGAGATACATTAAAATGAGAAGACTGATCATTCTGGCTTGCGGAGTATTGTTTTTCCTGTTGTCGGCAAAAGCATATGCAGCTCCGAAAGTAATGTATGACGGAGGTATTTTTGATCCGCAGTATTATGCCGACACAAATCCGGATGTTAAGGCAGCTTACGGATATAATGAATGGCTGTTGTATACCCATTATAAAAATTTCGGAAAGAATGAGGGGCGCCTTCCTTATGATCCGGCAGGGCTTCAGGCTCAGCAGCAAACGGTAACAGTGACAACTAACGGCTTTGACGCAGCATATTATGCTGCCAATAATCCCGATGTGGTCATGGTCTTCGGTAATGATCCGGCGGCGCTTTACAGACATTATCTTAATTACGGCATCAGAGAAGGACGTAAGGCAGCTCCGGGCGCAAGTGTTGTAAATACTCAGCCTGCCCCGCAGCCTGTTGTAACACCGGCGGAAATAAAGCC
>JAEEIK010000149.1 GCA_016281335.1 Lachnospiraceae bacterium
ATGGTCTCAACAGCCTTGAGGGATGCGGGATACTTAGTCAGACCTGTATTCGCGAATACCCAGCTTTCCATGGTTTTGACAGCTGAGCCTCCTTCAACTTCCTTAAGATCCCAGCAGTTGGTGAAAGCTGTGTTGCCCATCTCAGTAACGCTGTCCGAAATGACAAGCTTTGATATCTTGCAATAATTCTTGCTGCTGTTCTTATCATAAACATTTGTATAGAACATAAATGCCGGTATACGTTTCACTCCGGAGCCGAAGGTAACCGTCATTCCATCCGGTGATCCGGCATTGTAAAACGCCATACGTGAATCTTCGTAACGGGTAAAATCTCTGATTTCCCTGGCATTAATAGTCAGAGTTTTTATTCCGGTACATCCCGAAAATGCGCCTTTGTTTATGATCGTGATGCCTTCCGGTATAGTCACGTCAGTAATACCGGTTTTATCTCTGAAACAATCGCTGCCTATACCGGTTATAGGATTTCCATCCGGATTCTTATCGGGCACTGTTACTGTAGGTGAAGTGCCGATATAATTCGTTATATAGTAAACTCCACTATCCTCGCCATACTCAAAATCCGACAGGGCTGATCCCGCATTTTCCACAGCCGTCTCTTCGACATAAGCTTCCGGCTCTGTCTCGTCCGCATCATCCTCTGCGATGCGGTTCTCGGACTGGGATACCTCCTCAGCCTTAGTTCCCTCACTTCCTTCTGCTGCTGCCGGCATGTACGCCGTGCCTGCTATAAACAGGCTCGTCAGCATCGCCAGCACTCCTGTTGCAATACGCCTTTTCATTGCTGTCCTCCTTAACATGTTCTTCTTAATCCGTAAATGCCTCAGCATCTGCCGAAATCCTTTTCTTACGGATCCGTTCAAGCAGGTATGATATCACAACCATACACATTCTACAATAAGCAGTGTTTTGCCCTAAAACGATATTTTTCATTTTTTTTCGAATTACCTCTTGCTTTTTATAGCAGAATATGTTAGATTATTCAAGTGCGTGACACATGGCTCGTTGGTCAAGCGGTTAAGACGCCGCCCTCTCACGGCGGAAACAGCGGTTCGATTCCGCTACGAGCTGCGAATAAAGATCCCCGGACTTCCCTGATACAGGGCGCCGGGGATTTTCTTTTTCTTAAACTCCTGTCTTGCTGCGCCTTATGGTATTCTCATCTTTCTTTTGTACTGTATTTACACCGCGACGCTCTGCAGTCTGCTTTTTATCCTTCACAGGCTCCTTGCCTATCAGTTCTTTGGAATCTATCTTGCGGTGACGTTCATCCACCGCATTAAGCTTTTGCTTATATGCTTTCTGTTGCTCAAGAGCCGCTGTCATCTGCTCTGCTAAACTTAAGTTCAGTGAAAGTATCTTTCCCGAGGTCTTACTCAGATGATTGTATTTTCACTGGAATAAATCTTAAGGTTTTCACACAGCTTATTACGTTCTTCATCCTCCTATATAAATCCTGTACCCTAATAATAGGATATTCTTCGATGCAAAAGTGTAACAGATAACAAAAAAACCGAGTACCCGTTAATTACGGATACTCGGGAATCTTTTGTTTAAATTATCAATTGCTAATTGCTGCTCTCTACCAGATCCTCAAGTTCATCACGGACTTTTTCCACGGTCTCAGTAACCATATCCGTAGATTCGGCTATACGCCCTGTAGATGCTGCCAGCTTCTGTACACGTTCCTGCACGCCGTTGACGATGTCCAGCAGATCCTTGGCTTCCTTGGTTATAGAATCGATGGCAGTCTGTATGCTCTCGTTGGCGGAACCGCTGCTCTGTGCTGTCTCCTTTGAGTCAGCTGCAAGAGTATTGATCTCTCCCGCCACTACCGCGAACCCGCGTCCGGCTTCACCGGCTCTTGCTGCCTCAATGGAAGCATTCAGTGCCAGCAGATTGGTTTGGTTCGCTATATCCACCACCTTGGTGTTATTGGCTGTGAGGGCTGCCAGGTGGCCCTGTATCTCTATCATCGAATTGTTCAGTCTGTTACAGAAATCCGTAACGTCGCTCATATCCGAAGAAATGGCCGAGCTCTCATTTGCGTTGTCGCTGTTGCCCGCTGCCATGGCATTGATGGATTCGTGCAGGCGGTTGAAGTGTTCGTTGATATCCCCTATGGTGCTCATGATATCGGCACGCTGTTTATCAAGCATTGCGCTTTCATGTTCCACCATACGCTCAGCTTCCCGCTTCTCTTCCTCTACCATATCCTTAAGGTAGTGTACGCAGTTATCCTTATGGTTAAAGCCGTTATAGATTGCAGTTGCCATCTCGCGGCAGGTCTCATATCCGCAGCAGGAGCAGTTGATCTTTCTGGACTCCGCATCCGGTTTCTTCATCTCAAGGAAGATCTTATTAAGTTCCGCCTCCGTAGGTTCCTTTATCCTGCACTGTGCGGACCTGTCAGTATACTTACGCAGGTAATCGTTGAGATTAAGGTTTGCAAACTGCTTGTTGAGGGCCGCCATTCTCTTTTCGGGAGTAAGACCTCTTGCCCAGGCAGTCTTCTTTCCGTCTTTCTTAACGCTCTCCTGAATATCATGAAGGTGATACAACGGATCGTCGCCTCCGGTGATCTCAGGATCGGTTCCGGTACCGCTGATGCAGCCGTTCTCGCAGTTCAGGGCATCGATGAAGAGATAGGGGGTCTTGCCGCCCTTTATCCTTGCGGCGTTCTGTCTGAGATAATGGTACATGCGGCTGTTGCCTTCCATCTGACGGATGAAGGCATCGCTTCCCAGCAGCCAGTATACATTCTCCTTAAGTCCGCCGGGCATAGGATAGATTGAACCGAGACCATACTCTATCTCATCGCTTACCGGCTCACCCATCAGCTTATGCTCTTTCATATATTTCATCAGATGAAGGAAAGTAACGTTATAATTTACATAGCCCTTGTTATTGGGATCATCTATCTCCAGCTTCTTGGCTATACAGGGGCTGATGAAAGCAAGCTTGTCGCTTATGTGCATCTCCTTATGCGCATAAATGGCCGCACACATCATCGGCGACTGTACCGGGAAGAGTTTAGGTAAAAGCTCCGGCACATATCTTTCTATATAACCCACTACCGCAGGACAGGGCTGGGATATGCCGCCAAGGAAATTGTTCTTCTGTATATAGTTGATATAAGCCCAGGTCGTGATATCAGCGCCGAATGAAACGCTGATGATATGATTAACACCGAGTTTCTTAAGTCCTCCGAGTACTCTTTCATATTCATTCGGATAATCCGCCTTGAATGCGGGCGCAAGGAGCAGTGATATCTTCTCCCCCTTCTTAAGATCGGCAAAGAATCTTTCCGTATCATCATTGAACTCCCTGGCATTATGCTCACAGGCTTCAAAGCAGGCGCCGCAGGATATGCAGCGTTCTCCGTCTACCTCTATCCTGGATCTGCCGCTTTCATCGGGCTCCGTGGATATACAGGCTCCCATGCAGCTGCAGGCGCTGATGCACTTGTTACAGCCCACACAATTATCATTAGTGAATACCAGATTTTTAAACTCGTTAGCCATACTGTCTCCTCTTTCCGCTATTCCTTATTTATGTAAGAAATTATCAGTTCTCTGATCTTTTCGTCAGGATCCTCTCCAAGTTTCGGTATATTCTCAAGCGCTATGAGTCCTCCTGCCATAAACGGATGTCCTCCGCCCGTACCCAAACCTTTAAGAGCCTCCGATAAAAGGCTCGCAGCATTGACCCTTTCGGGTATCTCACTTCTGGCTGAAAACTTGACACCGTCTTTTCGTTTGGAATATACCACAGCTACCTCTACCGCGTCAAGGGAAAGGATGAAATCCGCAACAATGCCTATAAGCGCATCCGGACAGCTGAAAGGTATCATGGCCATGCCGACATTGTCAAACATCTGTATGTTCTCTATTGCCGTTCCATAGGCCTGCAGATCGGAGTATTCCATATTGTCATGTTCAAGCTTGGTGAGTTTCGCTTTATCGCATCTGCCATGCAGGTAGAGAAAAGCCTCGATATCTTCCCTCTCCACGCCTCTGGTAAAATTCAGCGTATCATTCTTAAGACCGTAGAGCAGCGCCGTGGATGTTACCTGATCAGGTTCCACTTCAAGTTCACGGTAATAGGAAGTAATGATGGTAGCGCAGGAACCGACTCTTCTCACATCATGGAAAACCAGTCCCTCTACCTCATGGAATTTGTGATGGTCTATACAGGCTATCTCATCACCCTTAAGATCCCTGATATTTCCTGTGCCCTTCTGGGAATCCACACAGATGATCGGGTCCGATTCCTGCATCTCATCCTCGATCTCACTGTTGGAGAACATCTCTATCCCGCACAGATCGGTCATCTTCTTGGTGCTGAGTCTGTCTATCTTCCCTACATAGCAAAGCGTTGATGAAACACCGAAATGCTCAAACAGCTTCTTTAAGCCGTAAGCGCTTGCTATGGCATCCGGATCCGGAAAGTTATGGGTCTGGATATACAGTCTCTTTCCTCTGCAGTATTCTATCAGGTCCTTTATTGTCATCTCTCTTCTCCTTTATTTACAACATGTCAAATAAGCTTATCTGGTTGCTCTCGGTCATTCCCTCCAGTATTCCGAGTCTGCTCATGGTCTCCACCAGTGTCTGGGATGTTTTTGTCCGCTTCGAAAAATCTTCTTTGCTTAAGAACGCGCCCTTTGCAGCTTCATATTCTATCAGCTCCGCATTCTTATCACCCAGGCCGTCAATTGCCGTAAACGCCGGCATTATCTTCCCGTCCACTATGGAAAAATATTTTGCCTGGGCTTTATAAAGATCGATAGGCATGAAATTGAAGCCCCTGGCATACATCTCCTGTACTATCCTCATATCTTTATATGCGCCTTCATCCTTGGGCGATGCAGTCTTATCATCTATCTTTTTCTTTATTACCGCCATGTTCTCCTCGAGTCTTGCCTTGCCCTGACACATCAGTTCATAATCAAAAGCCGAGGCTCTTATGGAGAAATATGCCGTGTAATATGCCAAAGGATAATTGATCTTGCAGTATGCTATCCTCCAGGCCATCATAACGTATGCCGCCGCATGCGCCTTGGGGAACATATATTTTATCTTCGCTGCCGAATCTATATACCACTGGGGCACGTTATGAGCGAGCATGTCTTCTTTCCATACCGCCCACTGCTCATCTACCTTATGACCTGCCACCTTTCCTTTACGTACATTTTCCATGATATTAAAGGATTCGGCCGGATCAACGCCCATGCCTATCAGATAGGTCATTATATCATCTCTGGTGCAGATCGCGGTAGATATGGTAGCCGTTCCGCTCTTTATCAGATCCTGGGCATTCCCCAGCCACACGTCCGTTCCGTGGGAAAGACCTGCTATACGCACCAGATCCGAGAAAGACTGGGGATCTGCATCTATAAGCATGCCCATGGCAAAATCCGTTCCGAACTCAGGTATACCCAGGGCTCCCAGCTTCGTTCCTCCTATATCTTCCGGAGTGATGTTAAGTGCATGGGTATCCTTGAACAGGCTCATGACCTCCGGATCATCCAAGGGTATCTTTACGGGATCAATGCCTGTCAGATCCTGGAGCATACGTATCATAGTAGGATCGTCGTGTCCGAGTATATCAAGTTTTAAAAGGTTATGATCTATGGAATGGTAATCAAAATGGGTTGTTACCGTATCCGTTGTCATATCGTTGGCGGGATGCTGGGTCGGCGTAAAGGAATTGATGTGTTCGCCCACCGGAAGCACTACTATACCGCCCGGATGCTGACCGGTGGTACGCCTGATCCCGACCATCTTTGAACTCATGCGCTCCACTTCCGCGCTTTTCTTCTCTATGCCTCTGTCCCGGTAATAACCCATTACATAACCGTATGCCGTTTTATCCGCCAGGGTTCCTATAGTGCCGGCCCTGAAGGTCTGGCCCGCACCGAAGATCACTTCAGTATATTTATGCGCCTTTGACTGATACTCGCCCGAGAAGTTAAGGTCTATATCCGGCTCCTTATCACCCTTGAATCCCAGGAAAGTCTCAAAAGGTATGTCAAAGCCGTCCTTCTTAAGCTTGGCCCCGCATACCGGACAGTCTTTATCCGGCATATCGCAGCCCGCTTTGCCGGCATATGCCTTTACATCCTCGGAATCAAAATCGGAATAATGACATTCCGGACAGTAATAATGGGGCGAAAGCGGATTGACTTCGGTTATCCCGGCCATGGTGGCCACAAAGGAAGAACCGACAGAACCTCTCGAGCCTACCAGGTAACCGTCCTCAACGGACTTCCACACAAGTTTCTGGGCTATGATATACATCACGGCAAAACCGTTGCCTATGATGGATTTAAGTTCTCTCTCAAGTCTCTCTTCCACCACTTCGGGAAGCTGCTCTCCGTACATCTCGTGAGCCTTGTTATAACATATGGTCCTTAAGGTCTTGTCCGAATCGGGTATCACCGGCGCACACTTATCCGGCCGCACGGGCGATATAAAGTCGCACATGTCGGCAATAAGATTACTGTTTGTGATGACCACTTCATCAGCCTTATCACTTCCGAGATACTCGAACTCCTTGAGCATCTCCTCGGTGGTATGGAAATAAAGATTGCTCACATCATTATGAACCTTGTCCACGCGTCTGCTTGACAGCACTATTGATCTGTAAATAGCATCCTCCGGGTTCAGATAATGTACATCTCCCGTTGCGACCACAGGTTTTCTGTGCTCTTCGCCCAGACGTACTATCTTTTTGTTGATCTCTATCAGATCTTCCTCAGTCTTAAGTGTGGGCATCTTGCTGTGTTCCAGCATCCAGATATTGTTTTTTGCCGGCTGTATCTCCAGAAAATCGTAGAACTCCGCGATCCTTGATATCTCTTCATCCGTCTTATCTTCCACCAGCGCCTGATACAGTTCACCTTCAGAACAGCCGCTGCCTATTATCAAGCCTTCACGCATAAGAGCAAGGCGGCTTATAGGAATCTTGGGCACAGGTCTGTTGGGATTTAAGCAGAAATATTCCAGATGGGATTCGCTCACCAGCTTATAGAGATTACGCCTGCCCACCTCGTTCTTCGCCAGCACTGTAGCGTGATAAGCAAAAAGATCGGCTATCTTTTCCCGGTCAAGTTCCGCCTGTTCGTTCAACTGTGCAAGCGTAGATATCTTGCGCTCCTTAAGCATTTCCAGTTCTTTAAGGAATATATGCGCTGTTGCCTCCGCATCATCCACGGCCCTGTGGTGATGGAAAGGCGGTATATTAAGCTCCTTTGCCACATGATCCAGCTTATAATTGGAAAGCCTGGGAAGCAACAATCTTGCCAGTTCTATTGTATCCGTATGAGTGAAGTCATAGCTGAGTCCCAGCTTTGTTGCGTAATGTTTTATGAAAGAAGTATCAAACTTCGCATTGTGTGCTACCAGAACACAGCCCCCGCAAAAGTCCAGAAACTTCGGAAGTATCTCATCCACTGTCCCTGCACCTGCAACCATCGCATCAGTGATACTTGTAAGCTTTTCTATTTCAAGCGGAATCGGACATTCGGGATTAATGAATTCCGAAAAGCGATCCGTTATCTTTCCGTTCTCAACCTTGACCGCGCCTATCTCGATGATCTTATTGACGGAAGGTACAAAGCCCGTGGTCTCGATATCAAATACTACATAAGCATCATCGAGACTCTGGCCTTTCTCATTCACCGCCAGCTTTTTGGTATCATCCACGAGATAAGCTTCCAGTCCGTATATGACCTTGAAGCCGTCCCCCTTTTTCAGAGCATGGAAAGCTTCCGGATAGCCCTGCACATTGCCGTGATCAGTGACCGCCACTGCCTTATGTCCGAAGGCCTTGGCCATTTTAACCAGTTCATCTGCCCCGCAGATGCCGTCCATATCGCTCATCTTGCTGTGGGCGTGAAGCTCTACTCTCTTTCTGTCCGAGTAATCTTCCCTGGAAGTGACAAATGCCGGGATCTTCTTTATACCGTATATATTACTTATCCCCAGCTCCCTGTCATATGTATCCATAGCGACACGGCCTTTAACTTTTATGAAATCTTTTTCTTTGACTGCTGCCAGGAATTCCTCATCCAGTCCCTCATCAAAGAATGATTTGACCGTGATGGCATCTGAAAAATCGCTGACCGAAAGCTTGATTATCGTTGCGCCGCTCTTTATGGTCCTCGTATCTATCTTGAGCACCTGCCCGTGTATGATAACGTCCCCGATCTCCTCTTTGATGTCCTCGATGGGAGTGATCACACCTTCAAAATCCCTGCCGTATAATACATCCGGATTATCCGACATCTTAAGCTTTGTGCGTTTCTTCTTTTCTTTTCCTTTTGTCTTATCCTTTTTCTCCTGCTTTTCGCTTTCAGCCGGCTTCACGCTTTCCGGCTTCTTTTTCTTCTCACCGAGCATTTCATCCTGCATCTCGTTTTCTGCAGGTTCTTCCTGCGTGCGGTTCTGCCGCTCATCTATATCTCTTTTTATTGACTCCAGTCTGTGGCGCGCCCTGGCTTCGTTTTCTTTTCTGAAATTAGACTCTTCCACGGAGCAATATTCCACCTTCAGACTGACATCAAGATGGAAACGTTCTTCAAATATCTTATCAAATACGTTCAGTATCTCTTTTTCTTTCTGTCTGGCGAGAAAACTGTCGGGAAGACTGATTATGATAAAACCTTCATCCACCCTCGGTGTCTGCTTCCTTAATACCGTATGCATCAGCTTATCATTCCTGTCCACTTCCATCAGCAGACTGTCATAATAGTTTTCCACCACATAAGCCGCATCATAACGGTCTGAAAGACGGTAATCCTCGATTATCTTTACATCCAGTCCCTTGGGTCCGAAAAAAGACCGTCTCAGTTCACCTTCGAGGGCATAGATATAGCGTTTCGGTATGAGCCGGTCATAGCTTATATATACATTTACCAGGTTCATGCTCTTTTTCAGCATCACCCGTTCAACCGTAACATCGGCGAAGAAGTCTTTTAATCCCTGATCCATCACTACTTCGCCGAAAGCTTCCTTAAAGCATGCTGCACTATCCATTCCAATGCTCCAATTCGTATCTGAGTGCATCCAACAGCTCGTTTTCGGGCAGCTTTCTGATGATCTGTCCGCCCTTTATCAGCAGGCCTTCGCCGTCTCCGCCGGCTATGCCTATATCCGCTTCCTTAGCTTCTCCGGGACCGTTTACCGCACAGCCCATTACCGCCAGCTTTATGGATGTTCCGGCCGGCAGCTTTATCTGCCTTGTCATCTCTTCCACCCTGCCTGCCAAGCCTATCAGATCTATCCTGGTACGTCCGCAGGTGGGACAGCTCACAACTTCTATGCCGCCGCTTCTTAGGCCCAGGCTCTTAAGTATCAGCTTGGCGGATCTTACCTCTTCCACAGGGTCTCCGGTAAGGGATACACGTATGGTATCGCCTATTCCTTTATTAAGTATCACTCCTATACCTACAGCTGATTTTATATTGCCTGAGATCAGCGTTCCGGCCTCAGTGATGCCTACATGCAGCGGGTAGGGAGTCTTCCCTGCTATCAGCTCATGAGTCTTTATGCTCATGGCTACATCCGAAGATTTAATGCTGATGACGATGCGGTCATAATCACAGTCCTCTATCATCCTCACCTTATCCAGCGCGCTTTCCACTATGCCTTCCGCCGTGACTCCGTGGTACTTATCCACCAGGGCTGCTTCAAGGGAACCGGAATTGACACCAACCCTTATGGGTATATCCTTTTCCTTTGCGGCAGCAACTACTTTCTTGAGATTTTCCTCACCGCCTATGTTGCCGGGATTGATCCTGATCTTATCCGCTCCGTATTTAATAGCCTCCAGCGCGCAACGATAGTCAAAATGTATATCCGCAACCAGCGGTATGCTGATCTGCTCCTTTATCTTGGCAAGGGCCTCGGCGGTTTCCGGCTTCGGCACCGTACAGCGTATGATATCGCAGCCCTCTTCTTCCAGTTCTTTTATCTGTCTTACGGTAGCTTCCGCATCTTCCGTAGGAGTATTGGTCATTGACTGTATCAGGATCGGATTTCCTCCGCCTATCACTCTGTCTCCTATCTTTATTACCTTGGTTTCATCCCTGTACATCGTCTAAAAGGCACCCTTTCTCTTTTTCCGTATACACTACATTCCATTCTCTTTTTACGATAAAACCGCCTCTTCTCTCCCTCATGGATCTGAACAGACGCCACCCGGCTATTATACCACATAATGAGAAAAAAATCTTCTCCTCCCCCATATATATTTCATTAAGACTCACAGCCCTTATCATCAGCAGGCCTGAAGCTATAGCTGCCATGAGAAGCGCTTTGTATAAGCCCCCCAGAAATACTCTGAGCCTGACATGCTGTCCGGGTCTTATCTTTTCCAGTTGTCGAAGCATTATTCCCGCATCCTGAGGACGTTTAGCCGGGTCCGTATCCATACATTCCATAAGTAACGTCCTTAGCCCCGCTGACATGTTCGGCCATTCCCTCTCACAAGCCGCATGATACGGAGGTTTCAGCGGATCTGCTCCCGTCAGCATATAAACGGCAGTAACTCCCAGCGCATATACATCAGATGCTGCGCTTACGCTTTTTCCGGCCAGCTGTTCCGGAGGACAGTAACCTGCCGTTCCCGAAAGCCTGCCTCCTCTTATCTCCCCATAAGCTGAAAGGGCCGAACCGAAATCGATGAGCCTGATCTCTCCTTCCGGGGTAAGTATAAAATTATCGGGCTTTATATCCCCGTAAATGACCTGCGGATTCTGTGCATGCAGGTATGCAATAAGCGCCGTCAGTTTTTTCAGTATATCCAGGGTCTTTATCTCATCAAACGGAAGGTGCTTTTTTATGTACATATTCATAGGTACTCCGGTAACATATTCCATGACCAGAGCGCTTACTTCCTCTTCCTCAAAATAATCCACGAGATAAGGATAACGCCTGTCATCCAGTTCTTTCATCCTTTCCGCTTCATTCTTAAGCTGCAGCCGCTCCCTGCAGCCTTCTTCCCCGTAACAGAGCTTCATTGCAAACTTCTTTCCTATGTTCCTCCCTTCCACAAGATATACCTTACCCATACCTCCTTCACCCAGTTCTTCAATTATCCTGTATTTCGAATCTATCTCTCCCATATTCTACCTCACCAGTTTTAAATATAACGCCGATATGTTGTCACCCTCGCCTCTGCCAAGGGCTGTCTTTACCAGAGTATCAAGACCTTTTCTGATGCTCTCCCTGTCCTCCCCGGCGCCTTTGGCTGTCACACCGTGTATGTCCGACTCCGATACTGTACCTGTCAGTCCGTCACTGCAGATAAAAAAGCCGCCGTTAGCCGCCCTGCCGCAAAGCACATCCGCTTTTTTGAAGCTACCCATGCCAAGACAGCGGCTGATGCCTTTACCGGAAATATGGGGTCTGGTCAGCTGTTTTAACTTTCTTCCGGTTCTGTAGACACGTGTATCCCCTAGCCAGAAAACGACATAAGTCCGGTCAAGTATGAGCACTCCGCTTACTGTGGTTCCCAGCTTTATCTGCTTTTCTTCGCCATACTCCTTAAGCCTTTTGTGAATGCGAAAAAGCATATTCTGTATGGATGCCTGAAGAACCCTTCTTTTCCTGCCTTTCATGAGTCCGGGCAGCACATCATAGAACCAGGCGCTTAAGCGTTCCACTGCATAACCGCTGGCATTTTCTCCTTCATGATGGCCGCCGCAGCCGTCACAGATAAGGGCAAGCACTGCCTCCCCTGCTTTTGTATGTATCTTATGGATAGCGAGGGAATCCTCATTTTTCTCCCGTTTTCCCTTTTCATAGGCGCAAAGATAATATGCAACCATAAAAAAATCTCCTTTCGATCTCAAACTCAGATCCAAGGGAAAACTACGAAAAAGAAAACGAGAAAAGAATGCGCATAAAGCGCCCGGAGCTTATGCTCCGAGCAGCTTCTCAACGCTTACAAGTTTAACACAGAGAACAAAGAGTTTTGCTGCCGTTTCGAGTTCGGCAACGGGAGGGAAAGTAGGCGCTATACGTATATTGGAATCTTTGGGATCCTTGCCATACGGCCAGGTAGCGCCTGCGCCGGTCATCACCACGCCGGCTTTCTTGGCGCGGGAGACTATCTCCTTTGCACAGCCGTCCAGTGAATCGAAGCTTATGAAGTAGCCGCCTACGGGCTTGGTCCACTTGCCTATCTCCAGACCGCCCAGGCCTTCTTCAAGCACCTGTTCCACCATTTCAAACTTAGGACGGATGATAGCCGCATGCTTTCTCATATGCTCTACCATGCCGTGTATATCCTTAAAGTATCTCACATGACGCAGCTGGTTCACCTTATCATGACCTATGGTCTGGTTCTTCAGCTGTTTCTTTATATCCTCCAGGTTATTGAGGGAAGTAGCAAGGGCTGCTATTCCGCTTCCGGGGAAGGTTATCTTCGAGGTTGAAGCAAACTTATAAACCATATCGGGATTGCCGGCTTTCTTACACTCCGCAAGTATCTCCACCAGGTAATCCTGCCTGTCATCATAGAGATGATGTATGCCGTAGGCATTATCCCAGAATATCCTGAAATCATGAGCCGCGGGCTTGAGCCTTGCAAAACGCCTTACCGTATCATCGGAGTAAGACGTACCTGAAGGATTTGCGTACTTAGGCACGCACCATATACCTTTAACGGCTTCATCTTCGCTTACCAGCTTTTCCACCATATCCATGTCCGGTCCGTTCTCGTAAAGCGGCACGGGTATCATTTCTATGCCGAAATATTCGGTGATGGCAAAATGCCTGTCATAGCCGGGAACCGGGCATAAGAATTTTACCTTGTCCAGCTTGCACCATGGAGTATTTCCCATAATGCCGTGGGTCATGGCTCTTGCCACCGTATCGTACATCACGTTGAGCGAAGAGTTACCGTAGATGATGATATTGTCGGGATGGTTCTCCATCATATCACCGATCAGCTGCTTTGCCTCGGGTATACCGTCCAGACAACCGTAGTTACGGCAGTCTGTACCGTCCTCACAGCGCAGGTCCACCTGAGAATTCAGCACATCCATCATACCCATTGAAATATCCAGCTGTTCCTTACAGGGCTTGCCCCTGCTCATATCCAGATGCAGGTTCATCGCCAGATACTTCTGGTATTCTTCATTCAGAGCCTTCTGCTCATTAAGCAGCTCCTCTTTTGTCATATCTTTATAAGCTTTCATATACTTCCTCCAATAAAGCCAGAATCTATCCGCAATAATCTATCATATTTTTTCTTATTCTGCAAGTTTGCCATATTATATATTCTTAAGTGTAGCAAATGTGTAGCAAAAAAAACACAAAAAAACCACGGGGAACTTCCCCGTGGTTAATATCATTTTTTAACTCTATTATGCGTTTACGATCTGTCCGAAATCAGCCTTTAATGAAGCGCCGCCGATAAGTCCGCCGTCGATGTTGTCCTTGGAAAGGAGCTCTGCAGCGTTGCCTGCGTTCATTGATCCGCCGTACTGTATACGTACTGCATCAGCTGTAGCCTGATCATACATGGAAGCAATGACCTCACGGATCATCTTGCATACTTCCTCAGCCTGATCAGCGGTAGCTGTCTCGCCTGTTCCGATAGCCCAGATAGGCTCGTAAGCGATAACAAGGTTCTTA
>JAEEIK010000150.1 GCA_016281335.1 Lachnospiraceae bacterium
CGATCATGTTTTTTGCTTCCGACAAAATACTTTCGATCTTATCTTTCATGATTACTCCTTTCCGAAAGAATTTTCTGATAATTAAAAAACGTCCCTTGCTATTCACAAGGGACGATTATTTACCGCGGTACCACCCTAATTCAGGACTGATATTTATGCCCTGCACTCTTTGTGTGTAAAATGTTTGCTACACGAACATCCGGCTTAACGCTGACGCTTTTCGCCGGAAGGCTCCGGTACTGAAATTTCCGTAAGGCTCGTGTGAAGTGCTTTCAGCCGGTGACACCCCATCTCTGTTTTCACTACCTCTTACGTACTGACATACTTTCATCGCCTAACAGTTGGTATTGTATTGAATCGGAAGGGATTTGTCAACTGTATGTTATACGGATCACGAAGCTTCCAGGATTTTCACCAGAGCTTCATGAGATAAGGCAAAGGCCTCCGGGCCGCTCAGAACCTTGCCATTCCGTGCAGGTATGGCCTCCCTTCCCCGTTCCAGATTTTCAAACCCTTTAAAATCAAACAGGTGCGGCTCCAGAGAAAGATATCCGTCAAAGCCCTTAGCAAAGAGCTTCCGTAATATCTTTTCCACATTACCGTCTCCGTATCCCGAGGGTACCACCATACCGTTTTCGAGACGTGCATCTTTTACATGAATATAGTAAATATAATCTTTTAACAGTTCATATGCTTCAAGCGTATCCTGCTTTGCCTGCACAAAATTGGCAAAGTCAAAGATGCATTTAAAATAATCCCCGTAAAAGTCTTCCATCAGTTCCAGACATTCCGCTGCCATTTCTCCATAGATTCCCTTTTCGTTCTCGTGCAGCAATACCGCATCGTTTGCAGCAGCATAGTCTGCGAATCTTCCCATTCGTTCCCATACCGCATTCTTCCATTTTGCATTCTCTCCCTCAGGAATGTAGAAACTGAACATCCGCAGATTCTTAGCATCCATCATATGCGCCACTTCTATAGCACGCTTGAATTCTTCAAAGTGTTTTTCAAATCCTTCTTCTATACCTATCTTGCCAAGGGGCGTGCCCAGGGCCGAAAGCGCAATCCCGGCATCATCAAGTTTCTTCTTTATCTCACGTACCTTTTCATCACTGTGATAGATCAGATTATCTCCGTCTACGCCCCGCATCTCTACATAATGAATATCCAGTTTCTTTAAATTCTCAATCTGTACATCCAGTGACATATCGATCTCATCCGCAAAACCGCTTATCTTATCGTACTGCATCCTTTTATCCTCCTTAATTAATATGTTCCTTTTGTATCAAATACGACTCCTGCATCTTCTTTTAATACAGAGCCGGCCCGCCTTTTATCCAGTTCCTGAAGGAACAGGTCTTCGTCGATCGGCAGTTCAACAGTCTTCTCCAGCCAGGAAGACAGATACATCGCATTGGACAGCATCAGCGCATTAATACCTTCTACCCCTTCCGCTATCAATGGTGTCCCATCCAGTATCCTGCCTGCAAAGGCTTTCAGTACACCGACATGCTGCTCGTTCATGCCGTCAGTCTCTACTTCCATGCGCTCCATCTCAGGCTTTGCAAATCCGTTCTCTGCTGTTTTGCAGAACTCCCTTTCATTCACTTTCAGCCGGTCAAAGACCAGTCTGTCATGTTCACAGACTATCTTTCCCATCTCAAAAGTAAGTTCCAGTCGGTTAGTGCCCGGTGCATCGCCGGTGGTGGTCACAAATACACCGGTTGCCCCGTTGGCAAATTCCATATATGCAGTCACATCATCTTCAACTTCGATATCATGCCACTTGGCCTCATGGCAAAAAGCACGCACC
Source organism: Lachnospiraceae bacterium (assembly GCA_016281335.1). Lineage (GTDB taxonomy): Bacteria > Bacillota > Clostridia > Lachnospirales > Lachnospiraceae > NK4A136. Next base: position 1,814 of record JAEEIK010000150.1, read on the forward strand.
CTGACCGGTAATCCGCAGAGCCACTGGAGCAGATCCAGCTGATGGGGACACTGATTTAAAAGCACGCCTCCTCCTTCACCTGCCCAGGTTGCCTTCCATCCTGCCGCATCATAATAGCTCTGGGTACGGTACCAGTCCGTAATGATCCAGTTTACTCTCTTGAGCGCTCCCAGTTCTCCGCTGTCGATCATCTCATGAAGCTTGCGATACACGCAGTTGGTCCTCTGGTTAAACATTATCGCAAAGACCCTGTCGCTTTTCTTAGCTGCCTCGTTCATCGCTCTTACCTGCTTCGTGTATACACCTGCAGGTTTTTCGCAGATTGCATGCAGTCCATGCTCCAGCGCATAGATCACATACTCCGGATGCTGATAATGGGGCGTAGCAACAAATACCGCATCACATATACCCGAATCCACCAGCTTTCTGCCATCCGAAAAGCAAACCACATCCGCAGGCAGATTATCCTTTGCCCATTCCAGGCGGCTTTCCCTTGCGTCCGCCACTGCGGTAAGACGCATCCGCGGCACCATGCCGCTGGCGATCGATAAGGCATGATTTGCTCCCATACCGCCGATCCCGATGATTCCAATCCTAACTTCCTCCATCTTATATTCCTTCCTTTCTCTGTTTTTAACTGGGCAGTTAAACTGTTATCGCTATTGTAATTAACTGTTCCTTGTATTAATATGTACATATAATACTTAATATATGTAATATTCCGACCTTAAAAGGAGACAAACCATGGCTGCATCCGTAACGGACAATCGCTCTGATACCGCTTTTTACTATGTAAGCTCCCCTTTTGATATTGCTTACAGGAACAGCGCCTCTGCTTCGCCCGTCGGTCCCCATTCACATAATGCCGTGGAATTCTACCTCACTTTAACCGACCTGCCGGACGTATTGCTGAATGATACGGTTCTGGCTGTACCTGCCGGGACCCTGCTCATCATACCTGCCTTCTGTGTACACCAGCTCTATCACGAGGCCGGTACGGTATACGAACGTTATATCCTGACCATCCGGGACAAATGGTTAAGTACGCTCCTGTGTGAAAACCGCTCCGAATATGCCTACCTGCACGATTCCTCCCATCCTCTGGTAATCTTTCCTGAAGACACAAAAAAAGAAGAGCTCCTCCGTTATTTTGACGGACTCCTCTCCCATGAAGACCCTGCTTCCACCAAAGCTCTGATCTCTTTATTACAGTTATTTGACCTTATTCACTCAATAAAAAAAGAAAAGAAAGATCTGATCAATAAGGAAGCTTTACCTATTTCCGCTTCCCAGAAAAAAGTCAATGATATAATCTCTTATCTGACGGAACACCTTCGTGATAATCCGACAATCACTGAGCTGGCCGGTCACTATTATCTAAACCCGGACTATCTGGCCCGGTTGTTTAAAAAACATATGCATATCTCCCTAGGACACTATATCATGCTCCAAAAGATCAGTGCAGCCGAATCACTTCTGCGCGAAGGCATGACCGTCACCGAAGTACAGGAGTACCTGAATTACTCCAGCTACTCCTATTTCTTCCGTACCTTTCAAAAGATCACCGGTATCTCACCGAGCCGTTACCGAAGTCTGTCGATTGATTATAACTGAGTATTTTCCTGTCGACGGTCGCCATATCCTCTTCTTCCTTCATTATCTTCCGGCATCATTCCGCCCTGCGGGCCCATGCCGTTTTGTCTGCCACGGCCGCCGATCATCTGATTTGTGATCATATTTGTCTCCTGTCCGTTCTCTATTATCGTTCCGCCATTGTATTCCGCAGTGCCGTCATAATCGAAGGTGGACTGCCCTGTTATGCTGATCGTTCCGCCATTGATACGGATATCCCCGTTGGAATCAACACCGTCAGTATCTCCGGCACCCATTGATATGCTGACGTTCCCGCCATTAAGTTCAAAAAACGGAGACAGAGTTGAAGATTTATCAGCGGCATTTATCCCGTCATCCGATGCTGTGATATCGATGTTGCCACCATTTATCTCTATCTGAGTTCCTTCTATTCCCTCAGCTGCAACCAGAATGATTTCACCGTCTTCGACCTTAACCATCGTTGTTGCATGTATGCCGTCATCAGCAGCCTTTATATTTACAGTTCCACCTGCTATATAAATGTATCCCGTCGTATCATCATCGTTATCTTCGGCATGCAGACCATCCTTGCATTCTGTAACTTCAATGCATCCGTCAGCGATCAGTATCTCATCATGTGCTTCTATGGCGCTGCCGATGCAGGCGATCTCTATAGTCCCACCGGTAACTTTTATATCATCCTTAGATGATACACCATTGTCGGATGATGTTATGCTTAAGGAACCCGTTCCGTTCAGTACCAGGTCATCCTTTGAAAAGATAACAGCATCGGTATTGGTATCACCGTCGGAAGAAAAGCTCCCGCTCACCGTAAGTTCGTTATCATCCGATACTGTGGTAATAAACACCTTATCCGCGCTCTTTACGTATATACACGGACTGTCAGTATTGCTGAGCCTAAGCCCGTCCAGCACCAGCTGTACTTTGTCCTTATCATCTGCATCAACCAAAACAGTCACATCATCAGCATTACCGCTAAGCACGTATATTCCTCCCGAATCTATCGTTATATCAGTTCCGTCAGAAACATCGATGTACTCTGCATCGGTAAGATCGGGAGTCTGCTGCATATCCCTGTCGGTAAACAGATCAGCTGTATCCATCTCTTCGCTGTTACCGCTGCCCAGCAGTTCTAAAGAAACATCAGAGCTTTCTGTCTGCTTTACGGATACCCCGGTTTTAGTATTATCGGAATCAGCCTGTCCGCATGCTGTTAATAATATTGTTGCGGAAAGTATTGCGATTATCATTCTTTTCTTCATAGCTTTGTCCTCCTTTTTGAGTTATCATCAATTACCTGTTTACAGCGCTTCCTGTGGTTCAACCATACGTCCCAGGCTGATATCCAGATTACCGTTAAGTGTCCTTAACTCATCGAGAAACTCACGGGATGAAGCATTTTCTTTCATTACCACACTCAATGTAAGTTTATATAGGCTTCCCATATTTGTTGTCCGTACATCATCGTAACTGTATTCTTTCAGATACTTTTTAAACGTATCCTCAAATCTGTTTTCATAATCCAGGTTTTCAGGCACTGCGATCTTGAGCATTTTTACTCCCTTGCTTTCCGCACCGAAATGAGCAAATTTCAGAATAAGATTTACTCCGGAAACCACCAGTGAGAATATCAGCGCTATTCCCACGTATCCCATTCCTGCAGCCAGTCCTACTGCCATTGCCAGGAATATTCCTGTTATCTCCTGACCACGCCCCGGTGCCGAACGGAAACGCACCAGACTGAATGCTCCTGCTACTGCGACTCCGGCTCCAAGATTTCCGTTAACGAGAATGATCACCAGTTCCACTATCGCCGGAAGAAGCACTAGCGTTGTCACAAAGCTTTTTGAATAGCGGTTTTTGATCATATAGCTTCCTGCTATAATAAGCCCGCACAGGAATGCGGCTATCGTAATGATCACAAACTCACTTCCGCTGAAAACACTGCCTGATATTATTGATGAAAAAATATTATTAAACATAAGCCATCTCTCCTTTCATTCTTCTGTTTTTCCACTCATCTGACTGCAATCCGGTTTCTGTTATCAGAATCCTGACCGTAGTGCTCTTCATCATATCCGCATATCCTGCTCCGTATTTCGAAAATGATGTAGGAAAAACCTTCAGTTCACTGAGCTTCTCTGACAGCCTGCGCGGAAAAGCATTGCTCACCTTTATCTCCATAAGATACTGTCCCTGTTGCAATAATGGTTTCCCTTTTTTCACCTGTCTTAAATCCCTGCATTCGGCATTCCACTCGATATTGCTGTCAAAAGTAATACGGAAATCTTTATCCTCCGTTCCTGCCATTGCTAAACGGTCATAACAGATACTCATTGCCGGGATCAACAGTCCATACAACTGACGGAAGGCTTCTATCTCTTTTGCTATCTGAGTTGTCCCTATGTCCTTTGTCTTTCCGGAAAGATATTCTTGCAGATCTTTATATTTTCCGGGAATTCGTCTTTTATAAACAACGCCTGCATACTTCTTTTTGATCTCTATAAATGCATTTGTATCATCCTTTGTTGTCCCATAAGTACGAAGCCTCAGTTTTTCTTTATACAGCGGTTTTTCCATCGAAGTACGGATCAGTCTGTGATCCGGGGTATCATAATATATATTGTTGATCCTTGATAAACCGTATTCGTCTGTTCTTGCCATACTTTCAAGAAATGTCGTCAGCTCCCGATACTGCATTTCATTCAGCATGTACTTGATCTCTTTTCTCTGAAACACCTCTCTGTAATCGCTCATATACATCACTTCCTTTCAGGTATATCTCCTGTTTATGATGCAATGATACATTGTCAATCTTAAACGAAAATTAAAAACACCGTAAAAGAAAAATCTTTTACGGTGTCCATGAAATATTGTAAATACACCTATTTACGCAACGTTACCCTGAATATGGTTTCCCCGTTTTCGGAATAAGCCTTTATATCTCCATTATGATTTCTGGCTATACGCCTGGCAATCGCAAGTCCTAATCCATAACGGTTCTCGCTTCTTCCTCTTGCTTTATCCCCCCGGTAGAATCGTTCAAAGATTCTTTCTTCATCCTCTTTCGGTATAGGGTCCCCCGTGTTTATCACCCGGATATCTATCATTCCTTTCCCTGCAGATGCCAAAACCTTTACAATACTGTCCTTATAACTGTGACGGACTGCATTATCCAACAGCGTAGCAGCCATCTGCTCAATTTCTTCCTTATTGCACTTACAGATCAGTCCCTCTTCTATATCCGTATAAACTGATACTCCCTGTTCAAAAGCAACTGCTTCATATGCCATACAGCTCTTTTCAAGGATACGTGACAGATCCTCTTCTTTGAAGCTGACCATATCTTCTCCGCTCTCAAGGCGTGACAGGTTCAGAAGTCCCGTGATCAGCTTATTCATACGATCTGATTCATAACGTATATTATCGATATACTTTGGATCATTATTTGAGTTCTGTATCTCATCAGCCGATGCCATGATCACAGCAAGCGGTGTCTTTAACTCATGCGATGCATCTGCCACAAACTCTTTTTGACGTTCAAAGGCTTCTTCCGCCGGCTTAGTGATCCACTTCGTTATAAGGCGTGATATGATCACTATCGAGACTTCCGCGAGTACCGTCAGCAGCAGCGATTCCGCCAGTAAAGCCCACAGCTTCTGTTTTGTTTCCTTATTATTCATGATCACTATGGATTCATTATTATTATACTTATACGAATAACTGCTGAAATACAGATTCGCTGCATACTTCCGGTCGTATCTCTCCTTCGAGATTATCTCTTCCGCCGCCTTATACACATCAAAATCTTCTGATGTATTACCTGAGTTTACTACTTCCGTAACCTCTCCGTCCTGTATCTCCACAATATATATCTCATGATCCAGGATCATTACATTTTCCATGTCACGGGGCTTCATTCTTCGCTCTTCGGGCTTTTCAGGTTCTACCGTTTTTTTACCGGCTCCCGGGTCACGCATCTCTTTTTTATTCTCTAATACATCCAGATTTCTCCTGACCGCCTCCTTTTCATCAGCATAATTACGTACATTAAGCAGGATCATTACTGCTATAAGTATGAGGCTCAGTATGGCTATCAGCGTGAATGAAGTTTTTCTTCTTAATTCTTTCATATGCCTTTATTCCTCATACTCAAGACGATATCCCATATTTCGTAATGTTTTTATAGCGGTTTTGGAACCTATCACTTTCAGTTTCTTTCTGACAAAGGACATGTAGGCTTCCAGATTGTTGGATACTGCCTCCGAATCCATCCCCCATACCCTGTCATAGATCATTTCCCTTGAAAGGATCCTGTCATGATTATTCATCAGATACTCCAGAAGCTGAAATTCTTTATTATTTACTCCAACATCCTCCTGTGTCTTTGTACAGCGCACTTTTGAGCTGCGGTAATCCAAAAGGATATCGCCAAATTCCAAAACACTTTCAACCGCTTTAGCAATATTAAGCTGCGCATTTACACGTGCTGCGAGTTCATCTATATGAAAAGGTTTCGGAACATAATCATTTGCCCCGCTGTCAAAGCCGAGAAGCCTGTCTTCCAGCTCTCCTTTAGCAGTAAGCATGATGATCTTTACTTCCTTATCCTGTTTACGTACTTCCTTAAGTATGGTTATACCGTCTACTTTCGGAAGCATGATATCAAGGATGATAAGGTCATACATCCCCGAGAGGGCATTGTCCATACCATCCTCTCCATCATTCGAGATATCCACGGAATAATGATCTCTTTTCAAACGATCCGATACCAGCTCGGCAAGAGCTTTTTCATCCTCTACTACCAGAATGCGCATGTTTCCTCCTGACTCTGATGAATCCGTAACACTTTTCTTCAAACCATTATACCCGAAAACTTATTCCGTTACTACCACTCTTATTTTTACCCACTTACCGTTTATTTTTGTTTTAAGCAAAACTTTACCTTTCTGTCTCGCCTCTACGGTACCGTATTCATTCACAAAGAGTTTCTTTTTGCTGCTGCTTGTCCACAGTGCTTTCTGACTTAACCCCGGCTGGTTTATCTTAAAGCTTTCTCCGACTTTCATATTGTATGTGTAATTAAAAGTCCCCGACTTTACAGCTGTGAGCTTTTCCACCGAAGGATCTTCCACATGTACCGTGGTATAATACTTTTCCGTACCGTTTACCATACAGCATATAACAGTATCCCCGACAGCACTTCCGGCTTTTATTGTGACTTTGGCTTTGTCTGTGTTTACCAGTGTTACGGAATTGCCTGATACTATACCCCAGTTGATACTGCTGCCACCGGCAAAGCTGTTCTTCATTGTTGTCGTTTTTCCCGTATTAATATAAACATCAGTCTTTACCGGCGCCGTACTGCTGCTTTTTACCGTTATGCTCGCAGTATATGCTTTACCTCCCACAAAACACTTAAGCTTCGCGCTGCCGTTTCCGACAGCAGTTACAGTTCCTTTTGCTGCACCTCCTTCTGCATACTGATCTCCTTCTACCCGGATAACCGACGCATTGGTGCTTGTCCAGCTTACCGGCATACTGCCTGTATCGCTTATAGTTATTTCTATCTTATCTCCGATGAACATTCCTGCTTTCTTCAGACTAAGCACAGGCTGATGAACTTTTACAGTGATATATATATTTCCGTCTGTTCCGCTGTTTGTCAGTATGACTTCACCCGCCTTTTTCGCAGTAGCATTGCCGCTTTTCTTTGTTATTTTGACTGTTTTGCTGTCAGTGCTTGTCCATACGCCGCTTCCGAAGCTATACTTCTGTCCGTTCACCATCTCGGTACTGAAGCTGTTTACTCCTGTCGAAACCAACTTTACCAGATATTCCTGTCCTGATACCTCTTCCACAACTGTATTCTCTGATACCGTATTATCGTTCGGCTCATCTGTAAGCGGATTCTCCTGGTCAGGATCATCGGTCGGCTCATTTATTTCCGGATTATCAGGCGGTGTGGGCGGTTGCTGCTCATCTTCCTGCGCGGAGGATGCACCTGCCTGCACTGCCGTTACATCCATCGTTGTGCTACCTATGGTTACGCTATAAACAGTACCGCTCACCAGCTCAGGCGATGAGAATATTGCAAAGCTTCCTGCATAAGGCAGTGTTCCCTCATATACTACGGTATCGCCGGTCTTTATCGTGATCGCTGAACCGGCTGTAAATGAGATGCTGCTGCCGTTCTGTTGTCCGGGACCACCCGGACCACCCGGGCCTCCGGGTCCCCCTGGACCTCCGGGACCTTCAGTGTTATTCATCCCGCCTGCAGAGTTTCCTATACTCAGGTACACAGCTCCGCCTGCTGAGGGTATGCTCTCGGAACACATGTCGTTTGAACCCGTTGCCAGAACTGTTGCTCCGGTTCCCAGTGTAAACCCGCTGTCCGTGTCCAGCGGGGAATTTGCTCCGCTTGACTGTCCGTATACATATACCTCTCCGCCTTCTATATCCAGAGTTCCATTGCAGTCTATACCGTCAGCCTCTGCAGAATAAGTAAGTGTTATTGTATTCGCTTTACTTCCATTGCGCAGAGTTACACTGTGAGTACTGTCAACATTTCCGGAATCAATCTTTATTGTCAGTTTTCCGCTGTATATCGTACAGCTGTTGTTTTTGTTAGAAACCGAGGTTTTTGTGTAATTGCAGTCCGTATCATCTGCGCTGTCATAAGTATAAGTCAGCGTCTTTGACGAAGCATTTATACCGTCATCACAGCTGTAAATACTTATCTCAGGTCCTGTGCTCTTACCGTTCTCACCTATCACTACCGCTGCAGCTTCAATACCTTCATAAGCCCTCTGTACATCGATCTTCGCATTTCCTCCGATGTTCAATGTTCCGGCACTGCTTATGCCGTCATCCGATGATCTGAGGGTAATCGTTCCGCCGCTTATATCCAGTGTATTATTGGACTGTATCGCATCATCCGGACTGCCTATGATGTAAGTACCTGCAGCACAGGCAGTATAAGTTCCGCCCGATACCTTTCCTGCCTTCAGTCCGCTCCCGGTGGTATCGATCGTTATTGTACCTCCGCTTATCGTCAGACCTCCGGAAGCTTCCGTTACTTCAGTCTCGTTCGTATCGCTGTATATCTTTGTCGATGCCTTGGTTCCTGCCTTTATCCCTTTATGACTTCCCGTATCTACATTGATACGTTCGGTCTTAATCCCACTCTGTTCATTCTCCGTAAGAGTGTTCAGCGTGGTACTGCTGCTGCCGCTTGTATAATAAGAGCTTGCAGCATTGTCATAAACAGTAGTGATGTTTATTGTACCTCCGGTTATTGTTACGTTCTCTGCCTGCACGCCGTCTCCGCTTATATCCGTGATATTCACCGTACCACCGTTTATCGTCACGTCTCCGTTCTTTGCCTTGATGCCGTCTGCACATTCAATGATGTTAAGTGTGCCGGTATCTACGGTAACGCTGCCTTTCTTCGCGGAAACAGCATCACCGATGCCGCTGATCCCAAGACTGCCTGTTCCCGATATAACAAGAGCACCCTGCGCTGCCTTGATGATCCCTTCCGGATCATCGGCAGTGCTGCTGCCCTCTATACTGTTTTCTCCCGTAAGTATAAGCTTAACACTGCTCTTTTTTCCTACGCTGAGAGCCGGATTGTCAACTCCCAGAGCTTCGGCTATCCCACTGTTATCAACAGCCATACTCGAGAAAACCATGCTTACATCCTTAAGCGCGGCATTCACGCTTATCACGGTATTCATTGCTTCTCCCTCAAAGCTGTATGTGCCGTTCTCCGATACTGTTACGATACAGCTCCCGCTATCATAAGATGCCGATACCCCCTCATCCTCTGCACTAAGCACTGCTGTCGTGATCCCGCCTTCCGTATTGAATACAATATTAACTTCACTATTATATTGCGCCTCTTCCGGGACGGCTTCTTCAGCTGCCTCTTCCGGAACGGCTTCTTCCGCACCTCCTCCTGCTGCCAAAGCTGTCATCGGCCCCTCCGCCACCAGCATAAGAGTGCACAAAAATGATGCTATTTTCTTGTATACATTTCTGAAACACATTTTTTTTATCAAAGATATTTCCTCCTTTCTGCTGCAGATCTTTTTTACTGTCGCTATGATACGATCCCAACATTAAACGAAGATTAAAACCATGTAAAAAACCTTTTACATCCCGAATTTAAGCCATTTTCCGCCAATGTCAAATACCTTTGATAGACAGAAAATTCTCCCTATGCCTATGATGGTATCAACAGATAACCGGGGATACCTACCCCGAAAACACCAAAAGCAAAGGAGAAAAAAATATGGTACTTCAGTTAATCGTTTACGCAGTGATCTCTTTTTTCGCAGCTACGGTCGTACATGAGTTCGGTCATGTTCTGACGGGCCTTATGAACGGCTGGAAACTCTTTCTTATGGTAGTCGGTCCTTTCAAACTGTACAGAGAAGACATAAACGGCCCGGTCAGATTCGGTATTGAGAAGAACCCGGCCCTCTGGGGCGGCTGTGGCGGTACAGCTCCGAGGAAACTCGATGATTCAGTAGGGAAGGTTTTTGCCAAAATACTTATAGCCGGTCCTGTCGCTTCCCTTATACTCAGTATCGCGGGACTGGCTGCTTTTATCTTTACTAAACACGAATTTCTCTTAATGCTCGGCATGGTGGCCTTAGGTGAAGGCATTGCCTGCATACTCCCGATGAATATCAAGACCGGCATTCTCTATAATGACGGAACCAGATTCAAACGTATTACAGGCAAGGGCAAGGAAGCAGAAGAGGAAAAGGCGATCATATGTTTGGCTCTTTCAGAAATGATAAACAATAAGGAAGAAATGAAACTCATGGAAGATCGTCTTATAGAGGTACTGACTGATTCCGATGATCCCTCATACCGATATCACGGCCTCTTCTATGCATATATGAAAGCCAAAGAGAACGGGGACCGTGCAAAGATGGATGAAATGAAGGCTGCCGCAGAGCTTATACGCAGCGAAGTATCAAAATATGTTGCCGATACCTGCGCCATGACCTGAATGAATATGGACTATGCAAATCAGCCTGCTTATGAGAAAATAGGAACATTGGAGGATGTCTTATGGAACTCGGGAGCAGGATAAAGAAATACCGTAACGAACTGAATATGTCACAGGAAACATTGGCTGAGAAGATCTACGTTACCAGGCAGACCATATCGAACTGGGAAAATGATAAAAACTACCCCGATATCAACAGTCTGATAAGGATGAGTGAACTCTTCAATGTTTCCGTCGACACTCTGCTCAAGGGGGATGTTGAAGTGATACAAAAGATAGTTAAGGAAGACGATATCAGAGAATTCGGAAAAATGGGGAATATCCTATCCATACTGTTCATAATAATGATCATAACGCCGATCCCGCTGGTCAAGCTCTTAGGCTGGCCGGGATTCGGCATATGGGGCATAATCGCCGTCATCTCGTTTACTTATGCCATTATAGTTGAAAAGAAGAAGGAAGAACTTGATATATCCACCTTCAAGGAGATCTCAGCCTTTATGGAAGGAAAGCAGCTTGATGAGATAGAGACCGCCCGCGAAGAAGGAAAACGCCCTTACCAGAAAGTATTCCTGGCCATCGCTGCCGGAGCGATCATGCTGATAGTCTCCTTTATCCTGTGGCATCTGATCCCCTGAGTCATTCTTCCCCATCCCGAAGGATTATCCCTCCGTAATATTCAGGATGGCCCTCATTATCACATAAGACAAATGCCCTCGGCTGCAATACCACATATGAACCGTCCGGTCTGCGGGCGCGGTACTTAAGATCCTTCGGATCACCTTTACCGCTTATGATCGAATCTACTATTTCTTTATACTTCGCCAGATCATCCGGATGAACGTAGTTCTGCCACATCTTTCCGGCATGATACATATACTCGGATTCAAAACCGTAATCATCCACAAGTATCGCTGACCATCTGGAATAGTCATATCTTAAGTCATTCAGGAACACATATCCGCCTCCTGCTATCGTAAGCAGAGCTCCGAACATTCCGTCCAGTTTCCTTTTTCTTCCGTCAGGTATTGGTATCTCCACCTTAGTTGCCGTATCCACTCTGCCGTCAGGCGAGCCTGATTTGAGCAGCCTTTTATTTTCATACATATCAAGATCTGCACGTTTCACCACATCGGAAAATTTCGCATCTTCTGTCGCTTCATATACCGATATTCCGGCAGCAATGACGGGACCCGAACGTGACCGTCCGTTGGCATAAGATTCCCTCCTCAGGTTTTCAAGGAGTTCTTCTCTTATCTCATACTCTTCTCCTGTCAGGTATACGGCGAACTCATCTCCGCCTATACGATATACCTGACTGTGCACGAAATTCTCACATATCATGCGGCATGCCCTGCGAATGAACTCGTCACCGAAGCTGTGACCTCTGGTATCATTATAGTGTTTCATATCATTTACATCACACATTATGATACCGAATGTGAGATCCGGATCCGCCATGCGTATACTGTTATCCAACGACTGACTTAATTCCATAAAGGCATTATTATTCTTTATTCCTGTCAGCTCGTCATATCCTATCATGCGTTCAACGGATTGAAGTTTTTTCTGCTGGGCTTCCTTTTCCCTTACTTCATCATCTATATTTTCCATGCAGAACAGGATATGCTTCCCGTCTTTACAGGGCATATCCACATGTCTGATATGTATGATTTTTCCATCCATGAGCAGTCTTAAGCTCACTGAATATGAACCGTATTTTTTAAGCGTATCAATGATCGTTTTTTTATCATGAATCATCAGCGCTGTTTCCAGATCATCAGGATGAACATATCTATTCGCATTTGTGCGGGCCATCTTAAAGAAATCTTCGCCTTCCTCCGGAATCTGCAGCTCCGCGAGCATCTGTGTAGGAACAAATACCGTATAACTCCCCGTTTCCGCATCTACATAGAATACGCTGTCATAATGCGCCGCAAGTGTTTCGGCGATCAGATTGAACGCAGTTTGATCGATCATTATTGTAAGCCTCCGTTTTCTGCATTACTCATATTTTTTCCATTTGCTATCTGTTTAAACAGATTAAAGAGTCCGCTCTTGATAGCGTTATTGTCATGATCGGCGCCGTTTATCTCATACCAAATATGTTCAGCTCCGTTAGCTTCAAGAAGTTCATGATACTGCTTTGGATATGTTCCTACCACTGAATCCCGTGTTCCGCAGCAGATGATAAATACATCCGGCTCTGTTGCTCCGTCCTCAAACCTCATCTCACTTTCGGATATCTGTCCTTCATGTGACATAAAGCTGTCCTTGGTCGGTACAATGCCGGGTGCAGCGGAGATCGCACATACATAGCCGAAAAGCTCCGGTCTCTTAAGAGTTATGAATATCGTCTCTCTGCCTCCCATTGAAAAGCCTGCAAGATAGGTATTCTCCCTTCCCGTAAGAACAGAGTATTTTCCCTCGATATGTGGCATCAGATCATTAACAAGATCATTAATAAAATTATCATAAGGAAGCACGCTTATGCTGTCAAAGCCCGGCTTCTGCTCAGGATCCGATGTTGCAAACATATTGGGACACACTACTATCGTCTCTTCGATAAGTCCGTCGGCAGCCATGTTCCCTGTGATTTCTTTTATCTTATTGCTCCCGTCATTGGAGAAAGAATACTCATCCCCAAATATACCATGCAGAAGATATAGAACCGGATACTTCTTATCAACGCTATAATCGGCCGGAAGGAGTATACTGTAGCCCCTCTCCATCTGACAGGTTTCCGAGTAGTATGTGTCATGAGTAAACTCTCCGTAACTGACATCAGCTCTCTTTGTTTCATATATCGCCGGACAGCGCTCTTCAATCTCGTCATTCAGGACAAACTCCGTATCCGAATTGCTTTCCTCATCCTCTGTTTTGATGCCTGCAGCAAATGAACTCAGATCGTCGTTTACTTCTTTGTTTACTTCGCCGGTATTATCGCTTGTTGCGATGATCTCTTCACTGCTGTTATTTGTTTCCATATCGTTCTCCTCCCTGATCGCAGTCCCACATGCGCAGACAGTTAAGGCTATAAAAGCCGATAATATCATTAATCGTTTCTTCGTTTTTATCATTTTCTATTGCCTCGTATCATCCGTCTTAGGATTTCTCGCATGATCATGTACGTTTTTCAGCAGATGATAGGTACTGCGGTAATTACGCTCACGCTTAACTTCTTCCACACTGTTAAGACCGAGGATCCCAATGAACAGTTCAGGTTTCAGATCGACCAGATGAGTTGCAAGACATAAGGAGATCTGCGCCTCCATCCTGGAATGCACATAGGTCGGAGGATGCAGGGCAGCAAGCATATTCATTCATGCCATTTCTCTCATCTCAGAGTTAAACTCTTCTGCATGCCGCTTTTAATCGGTAGCACTCGCTGACGTAACGCAGATCATGATACACATCATAATAGCGACCTCTTCAGCTATGACCATGGCAACCGTACTGTTAATAGTCGAACTGCTCAGTATTGCACTATTATCGCTATACGAATCTCCTACGAGCATAGCGGAGAATAAGAGCCGCTGCTTACTGTCAAGACTCCAGTCTCCGAATCCTTTGATGGTTTTAAGATAATCAGAAACCTCGACGATCTCATCTACAAGAGCATCTTCGTCCACATCCACAACGGATGAAGTATCGATCAGTGTCCCGAGGGCCGCAAACTCATTATACTCGTTTCCCCATTTAATACCATGCTCTTTGATCGTATTATATAACTTCACAACCCTATCGCTCTTCACCTTGATATCACCGTCCGAAAGAGCCAGTATCTCACCCAGTCCCTGAAGTTCATCACTTCCAACCTTGAGTTTTATCTCTTTCTTAAGATAGGTGTAACACTCTTCGATCTCATCAAAAATCCTGTCGACGCTTTTTTCGGTCATTGCAAGAAGGATCACAAATACGATATCATCCGATGAAGTAAGAATAGGATGCTTCTTTTCCATCTTTTTAAACAGCTCCGTATATTTCTCCATGATCATATCCGTATCATCCATTCTGCCGGCCTCATAAATGCTGATCGCGCCCTGGATAAGAAACGAACTGTCAAACATACGCTTCTTGCTGAGTTTATCATATACAAGCTTAACATCCTTCAGATACTGCTCAGGATCATCTGCAAGAACCATCTTGCTTGCTATCACGGCCTCGGAAGTATCCCTGAATGCCGAAAATGCTCCTGTATTCTTCTTGAGTATCTCCCTGCATTCTTTTAACTTTTCAATATCCGCTTCTTTGTCAGCAGCCGAGAATACAAGAGCCGCCGCTATATTCATAAGGTTATATCCCCACTTGAATTCCTTTTCGATCTTAGCTCTGTTTGCTACCAGCAGATCAACTTTATTTTTTATGCTGTTTTTCATTTTAGCTTCCTCCTAAATGCATTGATCTTACTTTATAGATTTGCTGATCCATATAAAGAATCTACAGGATCAGTTACTGTTATACATTATACCATTGTACAATAAAGCTCACAATGGTTATTTCATTACAGCTTCTATAGCTCTGAATCCCTCCGCGCATCTCGGATCAAGTGAGGTTGTTACATTTTTATACAATTTATCGCGGTCTTCAAGCTTACCTTTTACTCCTGCAGCATCCAGTTTTTCAACCAGCTCCGCCGCATAGTTATAATCGCTGAAATATTTATCTCTCCAGGCATCGGTGTCTGACGATGAACCGGTAAACAGATCCGCGCTTTTACCGTCATTAAAATGCAGTTCCATTCTTATTATTCCGTCTTTGCCTGAATAGATACGAAATGAATTCACATCATCGAGTTCATATTCTGTCTTCACTCCCGATCTGCTGAGCACAAATGAATCTTCGCGAATAAGCACGTTATTGCCGAAACTGAGTGTGATATAAAGCACCACGCCGGCCACTGCCGTAAGTGCCGAAACAATTAAGAATGCCAGACGTATGAGTCTTCCTTTCTTTTTCTCAGCCATGGTATTATTTAAGCAGTATCCGAAAACCATTGTCGCGATACCCCCGATGATCAGCCATATATCGGCCCCGGAGGAGATCCTTGCGATTTCCGTATCAGCCAGTCCTTCCATCACTTTTTTGTCATATACGATGGCAACGATGATAAGAACAAGGGATGCCAGATATATCTCATATCCTATAAAGCTCACTATTGTGTATATATATGCAACTGTACCTCTCATGAACCTGTGCAGCAGGCTGTATTCGTGAGACAGGCTGTGCCTGAAGCTCAAGGCCGACAGCAGTATCACCAGTACCGGAACCATGATGACTATGGCAAGCATTGCCGGCGTATTATCGCTGAGATCAAATACTTTGAGCAGTATTATAAAGAAGACCGACACAGCCTGGACCGGTATGAGACGCAGCATCAGTATACGAAAATAGGCGAAGGTATCAAAGGAATGAACCAGCATGAAGTTTGCAAAACGGGCAGATGAACCGGTTATCGCAGTAAGCGAAGGCTCCGTTGTATCATCCTGATCAAGTTCCATATACTTCTTTACATAGTTTATGCTCGCCATCATAAAAAGCAGGGTCGCGATGATCGTGTAAAACAGGCCGAGATCGTTACCCTCTGAGTTTAAGGTGCACAG
>JAEEIK010000027.1 GCA_016281335.1 Lachnospiraceae bacterium
ATAAACGAAAGGAGGTGGCAAGACCAAACATCAGGATTTGATATGACAGGAATATGCTCTGAAACATATACTAATTTATATACTAATTTGTATACTAATTTGATCAGTATAAAGCAGTAAAAAACAGCAAGAAACCGAAAATGCGTTCGACCGAATCATTATCATCCTTGTGCTCTGCACATATGGCATAAAGCCCGAAAAGCCCATAAAATAAGCACTTCAGAGCAAAGAAAAAAGGAACCGATCTCTCAGTTCCTTTAGCAGCGCTACAAGGGTGCTGCGTGCCGGTGGCACGCGCTTAGCACCGACCGGAGCGGAGCGGAGACCGAACCTTGAAATGACGGAGTCAGAGGCCCTTTTCAAATGCCCGGAATCCGCTCTGGGCTTGCGTTTCATGGCCCGCGTTTTTAAATGTCTCATTAAAGTCTCATTACATTTCCCGCATGTAAAAGTATACGCCAGTACTTATCAGAATTCATATAATCTTGGAGGCATTTTCCATCCTTTTTTAATGTAATATCCATCTGCATGACCGGCAGAAGATCCAGTTTATCTTTATCAGTATCCCAAACAGGATGCCGTTGTGCTCAACCACATATTGCTGCAGATCATCATCAAAAGTCATAATAATGCTCCTTTCCCAAACTCATAATCTTTTCTATATCTCTATTACCGTATAAGTATCCCTTTTCTTTTTGGATTCATAAAGAGCCTTGTCTGCGGTCTTGATGAGATTGTTCACCAGCTCTGTTCCTACCGCAGCGCCGAAACTCATGGTCAGCCCTACCTCCGGCGCTTCATCCAGGACTATCTCTTTCACTACGGAGTTGAGATATGACAATTTGTTCTCCAGTTTATCCTTTGTGATATCGAAGAATACCATCATGAATTCATCACCGCCGTAACGGATCACCACATCTTCCTTACGAACGGATCTTTCCAGAGTCTGCGCTACTTTCAGGATCGCTTCATCCCCACCCTTGTGTCCTGCCGTATCATTCACCTGTTTGAACAGATCGATATCGGCCATGACCACTGCATTGCAGGGTTCATACACAAGCTTGTCATCCAGGAATTTCCTGTTCCTGATCTTTGACAGAGAATCGACATAGACTTTCTCTTCGTATTCGGAGATCATCTTCTGCTGAGCCAGATTCTGTAGTTTGACATCTGTGGAATCCATACAGCCATATACTATATGTGCAATGCTTCCGTCTTCATTCCTGTCGCCGACCAGAAATGTTCCGTTAAACCAGCGGTGTGCGTCTTCACTGTAAAACTCCATACTGGTCGAGCCATGTTCCTCGAGAGCCGCAAGTATCTTATCCTTATCCAGCCAGTCGTACAGACTTTTCCGGAAACTCTCCGCCACGGATGCATCGACATTTCTTTTGAGGAATTCTATAGCGTCGGGATCCTTCGGAACCTTCTCCACGAATTCATTGGTACTGATCATACGATAGCTCATATCAGCGACATCTATAAACAGCGAGAAATTAAAGACTCTGCCTATCGCCTCTATGATCTTCAGATAATCCTCCAGCTCCAGCTGGGCTGTGATATCACGGTAGCAGCCCATATATATCTCCAGTGAACCATCCTCCGGCCGCCTGATATATCTTCCTGCCCCGGTCACCCAGATAATACTGCCGTCTTTCTTCTGCATACGATACGTGGCATGCGTGATATCCGGCAGTTCACGGTGTGCCCGGACAGAATCCCAGAACAGTTTCACTATGGCATCACGTTCTTCCGGAACCAGAGTCTTTACCCAGCTGTCAAACACATTCGGCAGGTCTTCTATCCCGTCGTAGCCCAGCATCTGTCTTGTCTCATCATTGAATTCAAAGCTGAGCATTTTCTCATCGCGGTCAAACGTACAGAAATACATTCCCGCTTTTAAGCCCTTGGCAAACATCTCCTCTCTGAAATGAGCGATACGGCATTTGCTGTTTGCCTCTTCGATCCTTCGGTTGCACTCCTTTAAGAGCTCCTGCTGTTCTTCCGGATAAGCCCCGACGTCAAATAAAGCTACTGCATCGCCTACATCACTGCCTGCTTCCGCAGCAAACTTACCTACTCCCTTCCCAAGCTCGTCAAGTAAATTATTATTATCCATAGTTATTCCTCCGGCTTCTTTCATCATCCTGCTACATCGTATTATACCCTTTTTTGCTCATTCGGACATCCTTTTTTGCTCTTTTCCCCCAAATAGAGCTATAACTTCTGCCTGTACTATCCTGAACCTGGTGCCTGTACTTCCGATGCAGCCCTTATCTGCGCTGCAGGGCTTGCCAGTCCTGCTATCCCCTGAAAAGTGTTTGACTCATTTTTGACAAGTCCTGGCATTGCTGCGCATATGCAGTTTAACATCTCGCCGGCCGCTTAGCTAAGATTATGTTGCACACAGACGCTAAATAAGTTATGCTCTTATGTAGTTACAGATACGGAGTATAATTAATCGTGCTTAGATTCTAGCACAGATTCATGGGTATCTCTGTTTATTGGTTTCCTACAATAGGTTTACGCTATCAAAATATAGTAAGCTATGTGAGATAAACGAAAGGAGGTGGCAAGACCAAACATCAGGATTTGATATGACAGGAATATGCTCTGAAACATATACTAATTTATATACTAATTTGTATACTAATTTGATCAGTATAAAGCAGTAAAAAACAGTAAGAAACCGAAAATGCGTTCGTCCGAATCATTATCATCCTTGTGCTCTGCACATATGGCATAAAGCCCGAAAAGCCCATAAAA
>JAEEIK010000151.1 GCA_016281335.1 Lachnospiraceae bacterium
ATGCAGCTTGTCCTTAAAGTCTGCCGTAACATTTGACTCCGTCTTTGCCGCCGGTTTCGAGACATTATACAAATTCTGGATCTGCGAATATGCCTCTATCCTCATATTCATCATCCTCCTATCCTAAGCTTTTCAATGTATTACTTTTTCTTTCTGCTTAATGTATCGGACATTTTATCCGAGACTTTAGACTCTTTTAAAAAAAAATGCTTTATGGTATACTGACACATTATGAAGATACTATTTTACCGTTATGGCAGTATATGCGAACCGGATATGATCGAGGCTTTCCGCAAGATCGGGTTGGAAGTTGAAGAGGAACGTACCCAGATCACCCGGAAAGCTACTACCGGCTCGGAGATAGTCGAAAGTCTGGCGGCTTTATTTGATAAAGAACGCTATTTGTTCGTTTTTTCCGTAAACTTTTTCCCTGCCGTATCAGAAATCTGCCAATTATACAGTATCATATATGTTAGCTGGACTGTTGATTCGCCCGTTTTGGAACTCTTCAGCCCCGCTCTGGCCAATAGCTGCAACCGCACCTTTTATTTTGACCGTGCGCAGTACGAACGCTTCTCTCCCGCCAATCCGGAGGGGAGTTTCCATCTGCCTCTTGCCACCAACCCTACCCGCTGGCAAAAGGTGATCTCCGGAGCTTCATCCGAATACCGACATAGATTCAGTTCGGACATTTCCTTTGTAGGCTCACTGTATAAGGAAAAAAATCCGTATCTTCTCATAAAAGACATTCCGCCCTATGCAGAAGGATATATAAGCGGTCTGGAAAAGTCCCAGATGCTTCTTTTCGGTGTCAATATAATTGAGCCGGCGCTGAACGATGAGATCATGAAGGCTTTTGACCCACTGGTTCCGGATCTGCATACTGCTTTTTGCGAAGATTCGCCTTCAGCCAAACGCTATATCTTTGCCAATTCATTTATCGGCAGTGATCTGGCCTGGCGTGAGAGGCTCCTCTACCTTAACAGTTTGGGAAAGCACTTTGATGTGGATCTTTATACAGGAAGTGACACATCGGAACTTAAGAATATACATACACACGGAACAGTAAAGACATTGACGGAAATGCCGCTTATCTTTAATTTCAGCCGCATTAATCTTAACATTACCACCCGCTCAATTCAGACCGGTCTGTCACTCAGAAACTTTGATATCTGCGGTTGCGGAGGTTTCCTGATGACAAACTATCAGGAAGAACTGCCGGAGCTCTATGAGCCCGGTACAGAAGCGGAGTATTTTTCTTCTGCAGAAGAACTGGTGGATAAATGCGCTTATTATCTGGAGCATGAAGAAGAACGCGCCGCTATAGCAAGACGCGGATATGAAAGAACCGTATCATCTCACAGCTACGAAATAAGGATCGCTGGGATGATACGGCTCATAAATTCAACTATGTAATATTTTTATTTTTCTTTTATCGCTTCCAGTATCTCTTTAAGGAGCTTGATATCAGCGGGATCTTCGGCGGGCTTAGCTTCCTCTTCAGCTTTTTCCTTCTTCTTGAGATCCTCAGCCTTCTTCATTGCACCGTTGATAGCCTTGAGCATTATAAAGAGGATAAGCGCTATGATCAGGAAATTGATCACCGCAGAGATAAATGCGCCGTAGGTAAATTCTACCCCGTTGATCGTAAATGAACCTCCGACTACCTGCATCACTCCGTTTTCATCCCTTTCCACGCCGCCGGTAAGAGCAGCTATGAGAGGGGTGATAAAGCTGTTGGTCAATGCGGTAACGATATTTCCGAAAGCAGCACCGATGATGACACCGATGGCCATATCCATCACATTGCCTTTTAATGCAAACGCCTTGAATTCCTCCATAAATTTCTTCATAACACACCTCCTAAAAGTCTGAATATATCGGTCCGCGACCGTCTATACGAAGTATACTACTGAAGACTTATCCTGTCTACAGCTTCAAACCCCTTTGTCTTCTTAAAATTCATTTTGTGTACACAGGCTGTTACAGCATCCGAAGGATCTATCTTTTCAAAATTCATGTTTTCAAAGCGGTCTCTCTCCAGCAGCACGGATACTATGGTCATATCCTCATCCATTCCCGTAGCAGTGTTAAGCACCTTGTCAGTGGCATGGACTATGACTTTATCCACGGGAAGCAGGGCAAAGGAATCCCTGGCCACTCTTAAGATGGCGCTGCAGACATAATCCTGTACCAGTTCATAATATGCGCTCTTGGAAAGCTCCTTCTCTTTAAGATTTCCCTTTGCGTCTAGTACATATTCGAGCTCGGGTATAACATCTTCGCTCTTCACTCCGAATTCCACTTCAAGAAGTGTCGGATCATCGGTTCCCACTTCGAAACCGCTTCCGTATTCCAGCAGGTCGTCAAAGGGTCTTTTAGCTTCCACTGCCTCAAGATATGCATCCGTATCTCCCGCAAGTATGCGCTTTGCCAGCTCGCCCTTTTCCTTATTCCAGTCAACAGGCTTGTCTGCAACCGTATGTACACGCTTCATGTTCTCTATCTGCTCTCTGTAAGCTTCGTAAGTAGCCTGGGCTTCTTTCTGCGCTTTGGTTGCCGGAGCTGCAGCGGCTGCTTTTGCTCCGCTCTTCTTCTCCTCCTCGGCCTTTTCGCCCTTCTTCTTAAAGAGCTTCTTAAAAGCCGTCTTCATGTTAATGCTCTTTACATAGGAAACTCCGGTACCCGGAATGCCGATGGATGTGGTAGTGCGTCCCGTGGTGGAGAAGCTCTGGTGAATGCCCTTCTTACCCACGCTTACCGACGCGCTCTTTGTTCCGAGATTAAGCTTTACTCCGGGCAGAAGCTTGATGCTCTTTCTGAATCTGAGTCCCATATGAAAACCCCCTTTTTCTTTTTTTAAAAAGGGCGTATCTTTCGATACGCCCTTTGTTATTGATCAGCTTAACTGATTGATCAAAGCTTGGGGCCTGCTGCAACGAGTGCCTTGCCTGCCTCATTTGTCTCATATTTCTTGAAGTTCTTGATAAATCTTCCTGCCAGATCCTTTGCCTTCTCTTCCCACTCGGAAGCGTTAGCGTAGGTATCTCTGGGATCGAGGATCTCTGTAGATACTCCGGGAAGCTCGGTAGGAACTTCGAAATCGAAGATAGGGATCTTCTTGGTAGGAGCATTCTTGATGTCGCCGTTAAGGATGGCATCGATGATTCCTCTGGTATCAGGTATGGAGATTCTCTTGCCTGTTCCGTTCCAGCCGGTGTTAACGAGGTAAGCCTTAGCTCCGCTCTTCTCCATCTTCTTTACGAGCTCTTCAGCGTACTTTGTAGGATGGAGCTCAAGGAATGCCTGACCGAAGCAAGCGGAGCATGTCGGTGTAGGCTCTGTGATTCCACGCTCTGTGCCGGCAAGCTTAGCC
>JAEEIK010000152.1 GCA_016281335.1 Lachnospiraceae bacterium
GAGATGGGCATAGGTCTGGTATCCTATGCAATGACGCATCATACCAGGCAGTCGGCGCTGGGACTGCCTTATATCGCGCAGAAACAATATGGGGATGAAGAATATTCTATCTCTGAATATACCATGAGTGAGATCATCTCCAGTGTATACGAGACCATGGAGATGAGCGGCCTTAAAGAAGGGATACTCTTCCTTGATGAGATCAACTGTGTTTCGGAAACCCTGGCGCCGTCTATGCTGCAGTTCCTGCAGTATAAGACCTTCGGCAGACACAGGGTGCCTGACGGCTGGGTGATAGTGACTGCAGGCAATCCGCCTGAATACAACAGGATGGTCAGGGAATTTGACGTGGTGACCATGGACAGACTGAAGATAATGAATGTGGAGCCCGATCTTAAAGCCTGGAAGAAATATGCAGCAGGCAGACAGATGCACGGCGCGATCCTTGCCTATCTGGAAATAAAGCCGGAAGACTTCTATCATATGGAAATGAGCGCTAAGGGACGCAGCTACGTGACTGCAAGAGGCTGGGAAGACCTGTCTGATATGCTCAAAATGTATGAAGAAGAAAAGCATGAAGTCGACGAAGCGCTTGTTTCGCAGTATCTTGCAAACGAGAGAGTCGTAAAGGAATTCACGGCATACTATGATCTGTATAACAAGTATAAGAGGGATTACCATATTTCCGATATCCTTGAAGGAAAAGCTTCCGCGGAAAGCATAGAGAGGGCAAAGGCTGCACGTTTTGATGAGAGGATATCTCTGCTTTCGATGCTGACGGACAATGTGGAAAACAGGATGCTCCGTGTGATGAACAGAACGGATATCCTGAAAAAGCTCAATGCGCCGCTGGCAGCATATAAGAATAAGCTGCAGGATATGGATGCGGATGAAGCAACGGCTCTTATAAGCCAGATCAGGGACGGCATGGAAAAGCAGCGGAAGAAGCTGGATTCCGGAGGCGCTCTTTCCGATGCGGAAAACAGAGTGTTCAGAGGCAGCATCAAACTTCTGGAAGAAGCGCTGTTAAAGATGCGTCATGCGGAAGGTAACAATGAGGCGCTTAATGCGCCGATAGAAAAGTATCGTGAGATGCATGGGAAGCTGCAGGAGGATAGCAGGGATACGTCGGCTAAGCTGGAAGCGCTCTTTGCTTTTTCGGAAGAGGCTTTTGAAGACGGGAATGAAATGCTGACGCTGCTGACAAGGCTGACGGTAAGCAATGTGTCTTCAAGGTATATAGCAGCCTTCGGTTCGGAGACTTATAACAGATTGTCGGAAAGTATGATGGTGAGCAGAAGGCATGAAAGGCTTAAGGAAGAGATAATGAAGCTGGGGATATAGAAAGGGAAGAATATGAGATGTGAAAGATATACGGCGGAGAAGAAGGAAGAATGGAATGCCTTCGTGAAGCAGGCAAAGAATCCGCTGTTTATGCACAACAGGAATTATATGGATTATCATTCGGACCGCTTTGCTGATCATTCGCTTATGTTCTACGAAGAAGATAAGCCGGTGGCACTGCTTCCTGCCAATGAAAAAGACAGTGTTCTGTATTCACATCAGGGCCTTACTTACGGAGGCCTGATACTTGCTGTCAATGCAAAGCAGCATACGGTGATGGACTGCTTTGAAGTACTGAAAGAGTATATGAAAGAGAATGGTTTTAAGAAGCTTGTATATAAGGCCATCCCTCATGTATATCATCTGCAGCCCGCAGAAGAGGATCTGTTCGCGCTTAAGTATAACGGCGCGGTTCTGGCTGAGGTGTCGGCTTCAACTGTTGTAGACTTAAAGGAACCCATAAAGATGCCGAAGGGCAGAAAAGCTCAGATATCAAGGGCTAAGAGGGAAGGCGTTGAAGTTATCTGTACGGATAAGAAAGAGGATTACGTCAGCTTCCTGGAGCTTGAGAATGAAGTGCTGGAGAGCAGACATAACAAGCATGCGGTGCATACCGCAGACGAGCTGTACATGCTGCATGAGCGCTTTCCGGAAAACATAAAGCTGTATGCGGCGATATATAAGGGAAAACTGATCGCCGGCACGGTGGTATATATTTACGATAAGGCAGTTCATACCCAGTACATGGCGGCCGATGAAGAAGCAAGGCGCATAGGAGCCCTTGATCTGTGCATTGCTGCTGTCATGGATGAATATGCGGAAGATAAGAAGTGGCTGGATTTCGGCATATCCACGGAGGACGGGGGCACCTACTTAAATGAGGGACTGATATCCCAGAAGGAAGGTTTCGGAGGCAGGACAAATATTTACGGTATCTGGGAATTTTAAAAACCTCCGTTGACAGCGGAATAAGCTTGTTGTAAGATATGTAAGAAGTCCGGGTGGGGACGCCATAGGGGATCATAGCACAGCTGGGAGTGCGTCCGCTTCACGTGCGGAAGGTCACAGGTTCGAGCCCTGTTGGTCCCATGTTAAGAGGCGCATTCCCTCCCGGATTTATAATAAGGGATCATAGCTCAGCTGGGATGAGCGTTCGCTTGACGTGCGAGAGGTCACAGGTTCGAACCCTGTTGGTCCCACGAAAAGAGGCGCGGATAGCGCCTCAAAGTCTTTAGGGGCATAAGCATGGAAATAAAAGGTTTTACCTACGGCTATGACGGAAGAGCCGGAGCATACAGGACTGAAGAAGGAAAGAAGAGCCGGGAACTCTTGTATAAGACCGGCGTGAACTGGATATGCTTAAGTTTTGCGGTAGAACTTGATGACATTTTCTCGAGACAGATACGTTTCCGTTTTGGTGAGGACGTCAGTGACAGGGATCTGATGGCGGTGATAAAGGATGCTCATGACCACGGCGTAAAAGTATGCCTTAAGCCCATGGTCAATTCCGCAGATTTCATCTGGAGAGCCAGGATCACTTTTCCCGATGCGGACCAGGAAGGCAAAGACAGGTACTGGGATGAGTGGTTTGAGTCCTACGGTGCGTTTATGTGTTATTATGCCGAACTGGCTGAGGAGTGCGGTGCAGAGATGCTCTGCATGGGCTGCGAGATGTGCGGCACGGAGCATAAGGAAGCACACTGGAGAGCACTCATCGCAAAAGTGCGGAACATATATCACGGTGAACTTTCCTACAATACCAATCACGGACATGAGGATGCGATAGCCTGGTTTGATGCGGTGGATTATCTGGGAACCAGCGCCTATTTCCCTGTAGGTACTGAAGGAAAGACGGGCGTTGAAGATATGTGCGCCGAATGGGAAAAGATAAAGACCGAGCTGAAAGAGCTTGTGCAGAAATGGAACAAGCCCCTGCTCTTTATGGAGATCGGCTGCAGGAGCGCCAAAGGCTGTTCTGCCATGCCCTGGGATTTTGAACATAAGGACCTGCCTCATGATGAAGATGAGCAGGCTGCTTTCTATGATTCATGCCTGCGCACCTTTGCGGGGGAAGACTGGTTTGCCGGCTGTTTCTGGTGGGACTGGAGCACAAAGATATACGATGATAAGGACACGGCTTCAAAGGATAATGGTTTCAATATACACTTAAAGAAAGCCGAAGACGTTTTAAAAGACTGGTATGCAAAGCTTTGACCGGAGGATGAGATGAAGAAGACTTTAGTGGCTGTTTTTCTGCTGGTGGCTGTACTTGCAACGGCCTGCGGAACTGACGCTGACACAGTTGATAACGAACAGGCGGTCGTAACTGCTGAGGGTGCAACGACCAAAGAGGCTGAGGCGGTCACGGAAGAGCCGGCAGTTACCGAGGCCGATCCCGAAGACGGTGAGCCTGCGGAAAATCTTGATGCATATGATAAGCCCGAAGAGAATAAAACAGATGCGGCAGCCATAATGGAAGGCATTGCCGCAGCCGTGGAACTGCCCGAGATGTATACCGGCGATGATGCGCATATACTGAACAATTACGGTATAGATCCCGCGGAGCTTGACAGTTATGCTGTTTCGGAGGCACTTGAAGTAACTCTTGCAGACAAGATCGTCCTTATCGATCCCGCAGAAGGAACTGACAGAAATGCGATAATAGATAAATTGGAGAATTTCAGACAGGAGAAAGCCATGGAGATGGAGGATTACCTGCCTGAACAGTATGATGTGATAGCTGCCGCTTCCGTAAAAGAGAAGGGCGATATCATCTGCCTTGTGATCTCTCCCGAAGCGGAGAAGATCGAAAGCATCATTGATGACATGACGGGAAAGTAGGAAGCTATGGTTTTTTCGGGCATCCCTTTCCTGTTTTTCTTTCTTCCGGTATTTCTGATACTTTATTATCTCATACCATTTAAATTCAAAAACGCGGTGCTGCTGGCATTCAGCCTGCTTTTCTATGCATGGGGAGAACCGGTATATATACTGCTGATGCTGCTTTCTTCCTTTGTGGATTATCTTGACGGACTGATACTTGAAAAGTTTGCTGACAGGAAGAATATCAGACGTCTTTCTTTTATCCTTGCGCTTGTCATAAATATCTCAATACTCTGTTTCTTTAAATATGCGGATCTCGCGGTGGAAACCGTAAATGCTTTATTTCATCTGAAAGTCAAAGCACCCGGAATAGCGCTTCCGATAGGCATCAGTTTCTACACCTTCCAGACCGTGAGCTACAGCATCGATGTATACAGGGGACAGGTAAAAGCAGAGAAAAACTATTTTTCATATCTGACTTATGTAAGTATGTTTCCTCAGCTGATAGCCGGACCTATAGTGCGTTTCAGCACCGTGCAGAAGGATCTGCATCAGAGAAGGATGAATGAGAGCTGCTTTGTGCACGGCTTCAAACGTTTTTGTTTAGGGCTTTTCAGAAAGGTTCTGATAGCCAATCAGATCGGCGAACTCTGGGATATCATAAGAAGCGCACAGAGCAGGAGCATAGCTGCAAGCTGGCTGGGTATCCTCTGCTTCACCTTACAGCTCTATTATGATTTCTCGGCATACAGCGATATGGCCATAGGTCTCGGTGAAGCTTTGGGCTTTCATTTTCCCGAAAACTTCATTTATCCTTTAAGCGCAACTTCGATCACGGATTTCTGGCGCAGATGGCATGTCTCGCTTTCGGGCTGGTTCCGTGACTATGTTTATATACCTCTCGGCGGTAACAGGAAGGGGGTACTTAAGCATTTACGGAATATGTTTGCGGTATGGTTTCTGACGGGGCTGTGGCACGGCGCTTCCTGGAATTATGTGATATGGGGTCTGTATCACGGTCTGCTGCTTACTCTGGAAAAATACTTCTGGGGGAAATGGCTTGATAAACGCAGCGCCTTCTTTAAGCATATTTATACGCTGCTGATAGTGGTAGTGGGCTTCGGCATATTTACCTTTGAAGATCTGCATGAACTGGCGGCGTATTTCCCGGGACTGATAGGAATCGGAAACGCAGCCGTATCCGCATCGGATTCGCTGTGGTATCTGGGGAATTATCTGCCTGTTGTTATCTTTGCGATCGTGTTTGCCTTTCCCGTATGGCCGAAGATCGTTAAGAGCATGGAAGAGGGAAACAGGTACAGGCAGAAGCTTGCGGGCATATGTGAGGTGCTGCTGATGACGGCTCTGTTTGTGCTGTGCGTGGCGGCGCTGGTGAAGGATGTGTATAATCCGTTCCTTTATTTTAGGTTTTGATATGGAAGAAAAAAGAGTGACAATCAGTGACAGGGTGAGCGTGTATCTGATCTGCGGGATGATACTTGTTTTTACTGCGGCCTTTTTTCTGAACGGGAAGCAGGAGTTTTCGGAAAGCGAGAACAGGTATCTGGCTGCGCTGCCGGAGTTTTCATTTAAGCATCTTGCCGAAGGGAAGTTCACTGAGGAACTGGAAAAATATGTTACGGACCATTTTCCGGAGAGGGAGAGTTTTCTGAATATCGTTTCAGAAGCCGGGAGACTCAGCGGCAGGAAGCAGATAGATGACATATATCTCTGCGAAGATAAGACACTGATACAAGCCTATGGGAAACCGAAGAATGTTGAAAAAGACGTAAGGCAGTTTTCCAAGCTCTGTGATGCCGTTGAAAACGCCAAAGTCTATCTGATGCTGGTGCCGACAGCAGTCACGATAAACAGTGATAAGCTTCCGAAGGGGGCTGTCACTCAGTACAGCCAGAGCGATACCATAGCGACGATATATGAGAGCATGGCCGGGAAGGCAGAGTGCATCCCGGTTCAGCAGACACTTGAACAAATGAAGCCGGAGGGGCAGCTGTATTACCGCACGGATCATCACTGGACGACTTTCGGAGCTTATATCGCATATGAAGAATACTGCAGGGCAGCAGGGTATGAGCCGCTTTCTCTTTCGGACTATACTGCCGAAAGCGTAAGCACCGGCTTTCAGGGAACTCTGTATTCGAAATTGAGCGATACTTATTTCGGGGCGGATGAGATCGTCTCCTACACTTATCCGGACTGGGACCTTAGTGTCACTTATGAAGACAGCGGGGAAGTCAGCGATACACCCTATGCTGCTGAGTATCTCGATAAGAAGGACAAGTATTCCTATTTCCTTAACAACATACATCCGCTTATCACCATAGAGAACAGGAATGCGGCGGAAGGGGCAGTGGCTGTCATAAAGGACAGTTACGCCAACTGCTTTGTGCCCTTCCTTCTTGCGCATTACCGGACCGTATATGTTTTTGACACAAGGTACTACAAAGGCGGGCCCTCACAATTCATTAATGAACATGAGGATATCAAAGACGTGCTGATATTGTATAATATGAACACGCTGGATAATGATGCCGGTATAGGAGGCATATACTGATGAAGACGACAGTACTGTTTTTAAGCTATAACAATTTCGATGAAGCGGCTGTGACAGTGGATTCACTGATGAAGCAGAGCTATACCGACGCAGAGATCGTGCTCAGCGACGATGCATCGACTAAAGACCACGCAGGACTGATATATGAGGCTGCGGAAAGACTGCGGGGGCATTTTAAGAATGTCCGTGTGAACATCAATGAGAAAAATATGGGAACCGTAGCCCATATGAACAGACTCTTTAAAGAGATCGATAACGGCTGCATCATCTTCTGCAGCCCCGGGGACGCCTTTCCTCATGCGGATACCATAGCAAACATAGTGAAGCGCTTTGAAGAAGGCGGAGAGCTTGTGATCACC
>JAEEIK010000153.1 GCA_016281335.1 Lachnospiraceae bacterium
AGCTATATGTCCGCCGTTGATATATATATCAGCCAGAGTGTCCAGTCCTTCAAAAACAAGCAGCAGTTCGGACATATCCGCCGCTTCGTCATCACATATGAATGTCGTGCTGTATTCATAATCGTGATCCATCAGTTTAAGAGCTTCTGTTTCATTGTCTTTCCAGAACGGATCCTCCATCCGTCCCGCGTTAAGCAGGTCCTGATAGACCGATCCCGGTACCGACGCCTCGCAGAACCAGTCTTCGCCCACTCTTCTCATCTTCCAGTTTTTGTCCGGTATTATTCTTTTCATTTCACTGACCACCATCTTTCCCTTGTTAACAGCTTTAAAAAAAGATATCGTTTCACTTAATTATTTTGTTTTCTTAATATATCATTAGCTAATATTCATGTCAATATTACTTTATCGTTTTAGCGGATTTTTGTATCGTTTTACGAAAAGCACACGTCATCTTCTCGGTATAATGCATATTTGGCCGTGATTTTCCACTTGACTTACATAAGCCTATCCGCTACAATAAATTAAGTAAAAAAATATAAAAGGAACGATCATGGCAAAAAAAGTAACTTTAAAAACCATAGGCGATGCTCTGGGTATCAGCGCGGTATCCGTATCCAAGGCTCTGTCCGATAAAGAAGGCGTCAGCGAGCGGATGCGTGAAACTATAAGGCAGAAAGCCGATGAGCTGGGCTACGTTTATAAACGCAATCAGACAAAAAAGACAGCGGAGCCAAAACACAATATCGGTGTCCTTATCGCCTCCAGATACATCTCCGAAAATGCCTTCTATTCACAGATGAACACCTGTATACTGCAGGAAACAAATCTGCACAATGACACCTGTATCATGGAGATCCTGAGTGAAGAAAACGAGCGCATGCTAATATCGCCCAATATGGTCAGCGACAGTTCCGTTGACGGCATGATCATACTGGGGCAATTAAGCAGTGCCTATATAGAAATGCTGAGATCCTGCCCCGTTCCCTATATCTTCATGGACTTCTACAGCGCAAACCATGATATAGACAGCGTTGTCTCCGACAATGTGTACGGCAGTTATCTCTTAACCTCATATCTGATCAAAAACGGCTGCAGAAAGATCGCCTTTGTTGGCAGCATCAAAGCGACAAGCAGTATATGTGACAGGTATCTCGGCTATCTGCGGGCACTCATTGAAAACGATATACCGGTCAACCCGAAATATCTGATCGAAGACAGGGAAGAAAGCGGAAGGTATATACCCCTGATCATTCCGAAAGACACTCCGGATGCCTTTGTCTGCAACTGCGACAACATAGCCTGCATTCTGATCAATCAGCTCAAGGAACTGGGTTACGAACTTCCGGATGATATCGCGGTCGTAGGCTATGATGATCACCTCTACTCAGGTCTCTGCACGCCGCAGCTTACAACGATCCGTGTCGATATGAAAGAAATGGTACATCAG
Source organism: Lachnospiraceae bacterium (assembly GCA_016281335.1). Lineage (GTDB taxonomy): Bacteria > Bacillota > Clostridia > Lachnospirales > Lachnospiraceae > NK4A136. Next base: position 1,451 of record JAEEIK010000153.1, read on the forward strand.
GCTTACAAAATGATCTCTGCCAAGATCAGCGATCCCGCCGTACACTTCGGACGGAGAGTGGTCAACGGAAAGCTGATCATAAGGGACTCCGTAAAGTGCAGAACCCGGGAATAGCATGCTGATCAGCTGATATATGAGCAGTATTCCGGCAAACAGAAGCACATAATGATACCAGCGGTATTCCAGATGAACCGTGCAGGCAACATTGGCTACAAACATAGGGAATATCGAATCTATAAGCAGCTTTGCTGCCGGGATACCGATAAGCGCACCCATTATCACAACCGTCCTGTCAAGCCCAATGGGGGCCTTAGGTGTACCGTATTGCCCACGACCGGACCTTGGAAGAAGCCCTTTCCACTCCTCCGGGATCTGTCCGAACGAAAAAACCTGCTGGTGAATGATCACCAGCAGGTTATATTTTTTTCATTCCGTTGCATTGGGACAGTATCGAGTTACTATATCGATGCAGACACATAATGTATTCCCTAAAACAAGGTAATTTCACTTTACACCATCATCTACACCATTTCTTTATGGACTTTCATTCCATTTTTATCAAAAAACATTTTTTTACTCCTAAACCACGATTCCCAGTTTCATTTTATTCTATATCCTCCTTTTTCCAAGAAGCTCCACGCCTTCTTTTTCTTTTTGTTTTCCGGCAGTTCTTTCCACATGCTCTCAAGCAGCTTACGGAGAAATTCACGGTCATCCGGATCATCAACCAGTATCATCTCTTTGGCGCCATTATTCTCCCACCGGGTCTTTCCAGAATCCGCCTTTATGGAAATTCTCATTTCCGAGAGGCTCTGCTGTCAAACGGAACATTACACAGCCGTCCGGGCATACGATGGTCTTGCTGTATTTCCCGTCACCGCCAAGATTTTCCAGATCACCGCCGCTGCGCACCGCTTCCATCAGCGGATACAGCATCATCATGGTTTTGGAACAGATGCCCTGTCCGTCCTGATTCACGGGGCAGCCGTATGTGCAGCTGTATTTATCCCCGATCTCTTCTCCGTTCCGGCAATACCTTTCTGTATGATCGCCACGAAGGAAACCGACAACCTCAACAGTAAACTCGTATTCTTCGTCATACCACTTCTTCATATATCCCCTTATCCTTTCACCAGCTTAAGAAACTTCTTATCATTCATCTGTTCATTTGTAACATATTCACCGTCATGGAACAAGGCATAATTAGTGACCGGTGTAGGCTCATTCCCCTTTCTTCCTTATCGGATGCCTTATCACTGTCTTAAGCTTCTCCGGTGCAACTTTCCTTGCATCACTGAGATATATCTCATGATGCAGGCGTTTATCCGTGATATCAAGTTCATATCCCTGCTGTTCCATGAACTCATGCATCATAGCAACCGTTGCCGGTTCATCATCATATGAACCTATATGCATGCACTGCACGCACAGTCCTTCTTCGACTTTCAGAAACTCCGCCTTAGAAAAATCCTGCTTTTTCTTTTTCGAAGCCTCACTGACAGCCCAGTCAAAATCTTCCTTTGTCACAAAATCCGGCAGACGTATCACGGATATCCAATGAAAGTCTTCCTTATGGGCATAGTCTATTCCATCTTTGCCATTCTGCCACCAGAAGCCTTCCAACGGCGGTACCACATAATCAAAGTATCCGTCGATCTGATGATCAGCCTTCTTGCTCATCTTGATCGTAAAAGCGATTCCGTACAGCAATCCGATCGCCCGCTTGTAGTCTCCATCCTCCTCATTCGGATCCCCGCTCCCCCGCACGGCTATATAATTCATCTTTGGAACCATCACGATAGCCGGCTTGTTCTTCGGCAGGTAGAACTCTTTGTATTCTTTCTTAAAATCAAATGCCATCTGTCTCTCCCAATATCTCCTTCTGCTTTTTCTTACTGAAACTCCCAAGCACTATCTTATATGCCTTATCAAGAAGATCCTTCAAAACATCATCCGGTACATCTCCATCAGCCTTTACCGAATTCCAGTGTTGTTTGTTCATATAATAGCCGGGGATGATGTCCTCATACTGCTGTCGCCAGAAATCCCCCTCCACGGGCTCCAATTTCAATGTTATGTAGTAAGGCTTGTTATCATCGTCCCGACAGATCGCTGCAAACATCTTTCCACCGATCTGATAGCGTATCCAGTTCCACTCTGCCTGTAAGTCCTTGGTCACACCGGGCTTTTTCAAAAGGTATTCATCCATCCATTCGTATTTCATATGTTCAAGTCCTTCTTTGCCGCCCACATGCGCAACCTCGGTCTGACTGGATTTACGCACGGGATCCTTTCCCTTGAACAAATCTCCTGCCTTTATGATCCCGGAATGCGCCCACTCTTCACTTACATCGTATCTTTTAATTTCTCCCATTTTTCTTTCCTCCGTATATTATCGTCATTGATTTCGCTATTGCTATCAATTTAATCCTTACTTCAAGCGGTTCAAGCACTTCCACCTTATCACCGAATGTAAGCATCCACATGGTCAGATTCTCGATATCACTGTAATCCCGGATAAGAAGCAGCCTTCCGTCATCCTGTATCTCATAACAATCAGGGCCGAATTCCTCTACCAGTCTCCACTTCATCTCGGGATCGAACAATGCTTTCAGCAGGATATTCCTCGGAAAAGCAAGTTCCGAGCTAAGTTCCGGTACCGGGGCATTTCTGCATATGAATTCCTTAGCAGTTTCCCGGACCTTATCCATGCGGTTTAGCTTAAACAGCCTGTAATCCTTCCTTTTCCTGCACCAGCCGTATACATACCAGCTGGTCCATTTGAAAACAACGTAATAAGGTTCTATGGAGCGCTTGCTCTCTCCCGAAGGTGCGTAATAGTAAAAATCCAGTATATGTCTGTTCTCTATCGCATCCTGTATAGTCTCTATCTTCGGCGCCAGTGACGCTTTGTACCATGAAGACAGATCGATCAGTATCGAATCCCTGCCGCTGACATATTCAGAGGAGCCTGCCTGTATCTTCTCCATCAGCTGAGCATAATCATTCCTTCCGCTCACGCTGTCCAGACTTCGCAGTCCCGCAAGTATCATCTGCATATCCCTGGATGTAAGTATAGTCCTGTCCATCCTGTACCCGTCCACGATACTGATCCCGCCGCCGCTTCCCTGCACTGTCATTATGGGAATCCCGGCCTTGCACAGATCCTCGATATCTCTGTTGATGGTCCTCCTTGACACCTCAAACCTCTTTGCCAGCTCAGGCGCCGTAGTCTTCTCTTCCTGCAGCAGCACGGACAGTATGCTTATCAGCCTGTCTATCTTCATCCGGCTTCTTCCTCCCTCTCACGCTCCATATGTATCATATCAAAACAAACATGACATCAGTATGTCATGTTCATTATAACACATTTTTTCCTACAAGGCGCCCCCCTTAAGTCTTCCGTCCCCCGAAGAGCAGCCAAAAGATCAGGCCCTTGCTAAGCCGTCATTGATCTTACATCTGTGCTTCGTCCACAGAACACTTAAGGGCGCCCCACGGAAATGTATCGATCGGGAGCGCAGACTGACTTCAAATTCTACGGCTGGTCGTTCCGCACTAGAATTCGAACTTCGCAGCAAAACGATCCGCGACTCGAAACAGTCTTCGCTTCGCGAAGAGTTTCTCGTACGTGGATCTGCTGCTCGTTCTCATTAAGTGCTGCACTAAGGCCTTGAATTTGAAGTCTGTCTGCACTCCCTGTACTACTTTCTGTGAGCCACGTGGAGTGTTCCCCCGCCACCTAATAACGAAATGCAGATGTAAGATCAAGGCCCTGCGACTGAGGGCGACACTTAGCGAAAACAAGCAACGTATCCCGGACGCAGCAACTTCCAGGAGGGAACGTTGCGAGTCCGGAGATAGTTTTGCTGCGAAGTTTGAGCTTAGTGTACGCCCGGCTTAGCAAGAGCCTGATCTTACATCTGCATTTCGATAGAAAACAGTGGTGGGGCACGAGATATCAGGCTTAACAGGCAGCTGAAGTGAACAAAGTTTCAAAGATGGTTTTTGCCGCCAGTTTCGATCCGTCGACGGAGGCGTGCTTACGATCCTCATAGTAGAGATCCACTTCAGGATGCGTGTGGATGTGCTCCCACCATTTCTCGCCGACGGGAGCAACAAGGCAGCCATACTTCTCGGCAAGCTTTCTGTATCTGGCAGACATTTCCGGCTGAGAAGCCTCATCGCCTTCTTTGGTCCAGGTCATGTAGAAACAGGCTTTCGCCCGGGTCTGTGCTATCCACTCCATGATCCTGTCTGCAGCTTCCTCCATAACTGAGAACTCTCCCATGGGGTGGGCCACATGCTGCAGGATCACATAATCGTAATCACCGTAGAGTATGTTAAATCTTGTCTGCTGATTATCCGCATGATAATCAAGCCCCATGCCCCCTTTGCTGAGCAGGGTAATCTGCGCATCAATACCGTTTTCAGCGCAGATATCCTTAAACATCTTCGGCATGTCATTATAATAAGTGTGACTGTTCCCGATAAATAATACTCTCATTTTTCGCCTCCTTCAGTATTCACTCCCTTTACCCTGCTCAGATATAAGCAGTAGACGATCCCGACTGCTATGGTCGCTCCGATGTATATCCAATCCGTCAGTTCATTATCCGCGCCGAACACCGACAAGGCATCGATGAGTGAGTGCGCGATGATGCAGGGGATGATGCTCCCGCTCTTGTAGCAGACCATCGTAAAGATAAAGCCCCAGCTTATGGCAAAGATTATCTGTATCACTGTCTCAAAACTAGCCTGCCCGGTAAAAAGATTAATGATATGGCCTATCCCGAAAGTCAGGGCGGAAACCGTGATCGCAACGATGGTCTGATCCTTTGAAAGCATAGCCCTGAAAAGAAATCCCCTGAAGATCATCTCTTCCACAAAGCCGACCAGTATCATTGAAAGCAGAGCAAATATCAATCCCGTCCCCTCATATGAAGGAGCAATCCCGCCCCAGAGGTTACCCGTAGCAAGTATCCACATGGGTAAGAAGAACAGATATTTTTTCGTATCCTTCGGCCAGGCTGCAAGTCCGTATTTCTTTTCCAGATGATTTGCTTTTACAAATGCGATGATGCCTGCAGAAAAAATAAGCAGCGCTGCCAGCATAGCCAAACTTTCATCTCCTAAATTGCCTCTGATGGTACCTAATATCACGCAATAGGCAACTATCCAGAGCACAGCAAACAGTATTTCTTTCTTTTCATACAACTTACGCATATTATACTCCCTTCCCTGCAGCGATCATTCCGTCGAAAACGCTTATCAGCATCTTCTTACACTGCTTTTCATCATATTTCATTGAATTATTGGCCAGCAGACTTGCCATGCCATGTGCCACACAGAAGAAGGTCATAAACATCTCCCCTGCCTTCTTTTTATCAACCTTTAAACCCGCTGCCATGATCTTAAGTATCTCCGAAAGACCGGGATCCGACATCAGCGCCCTCACATCTTTTCCGCCGAACTTATCCGTCTGGAACAGAAAGCGGAACAGGTTCTTTTCCTCCTGAGCGAAGCGTACATAGTTAAGCCCCAGGGCCAGCATCGGATTCCCATCCTTTTCATCAGGCATGATAAACTCCGTATGGTAGCTGTCCGCTATCTCATAGGCCGCTTCCCTGATCTCATCCACGGTCTTAAAGCTGTATAGTACCGGCTGGGTCGAGCACCCCAAGTGTTCCGCTATCGTTCTGGCATTCAGCTTCTCATGTCCGTCAGATCTGATCAGCTCAAACGAAGCATCTGCGACCATCTCCTTTGTTACTTTTACTCTGGGAGGCATAGCTTTACTCCTTTTATATAATTTATGTTATATAACTATAATTATATATATAAATCCTTATCCGTCAAGTCTTTATTTCCGTTCAAAAAAAGAAGAACCCTCCGGTTCTTCTTTATATATCCTGAACTTCTGTCTTAAGCTCTTTCTTCCAGCCATTTCACCGACTTCTTCAACGCTTCAATGGTCTTGGTCTCCAGAACGCAGCGGGCATTCATGCTCTCTGCCAGCTTTAGTCTGTCTTTAAGATCGATCTCGCCGTCCCCGAGAGCCAGATGATTCTTTGGCGGCTGTTCGGAACCGTCATGGATATGAAAATGTATCAGCTTATCCCGATGCTCAAGAATGAAAGGAACATCCTTTTCTCCCGTCGCCTTGGAATGTCCTATATCCCAGGTCAGACCGAACTTAGGGCTTTCAAGCAGAAATTCTATCGCCTTTTTCTCATAACCGCGAAAGCCGTCCGTATTCTCCACAGCGATCCTCACATCGCTGTCTCCTATCCATTCCTCACATTTATCGCGGAAGACGGAAAAGGATCTCATGTAAGTATCAAAGTCTCTGTCATACATCTGCACCTTACGATCGGGAAGAGTTATATATATGCCGTGATTCATATGCATATTAAGGGTAAGGGGCTGGCTGCGATCTCCGAAGCGGTCACGAAGACACATGAGCTTCTTCGTCACCTCTATCGAGCGCCGCACGGTCTCCAGATAGGCCTCCGACACGAGAGCGTTAAAATCCGCGATATTCAGATTCTCGTCCAGATGGATCGTGTAGTATATCCCCGCCTCTTCCGCTATCCTGATCAGCCGGTCCGTCTGCTCCAGCTGATCCGCCTGATACTCCGGAAAATTCATATTCAGCTCTATGAATTTAAGACCAAGGCTGCTGCACAGATCCGCATTATCTTCCGGTGTCCTATTCTCAATAAGCGTCGGCATCCCATACTGTATCATTCTAAAGTGCTCCATGATCGCATCAATCCTTTTTATCCCTGACAGGTCCGTTCTTTTTAGGTATATTCATTTCCTCTTCTTTGATCTCCTTGATGCTGCCTGCCGAAGACCTTCTTGGCCTTGCCTCTTTCTTTGCGCCGCCTTCATCATACTGCTGTTCATCAATAAGATTCACGATGTTCGTTTTCTTTTTATCGGTAGGTGCCGGTCTTCCTACTCCCGGAAGATTCTCAAGAGCATTAACGGAAATCTTATGTTCATCCGAACGGTCCGCATTGGCCCTGCTTGCATAGTTTGCATACAGCGGATCATCCGTATATGCCATGCAGCTTATGAAAGTCTCTTCTTCATCTCCGGATGCTTAACGTAATAATCCCTCTTGTCTTCATACATCCTCATGTCTGCTATCTTCAGCGCTTCCCTGACCTTGCTCGAATCACTTTCAACGCAGCCTCCTATCGCAAAAGACACGCCCTCATATTTCTCGGAAACTTTGCGGAGTTCTTCTATACTCTTCAACAGTTCATCACCGCTGACTCCTGCCAGTATGACCGCAAACTCATCACCACCCGCGCGGAAGATGCGCTCCGGGGAATATACCTCTGCTATTGCCTTTGCTGCGTCACGAAGCAGGTCATCTCCCTTTCCGTGTCCCAGTTCATCATTTATGGTCTTGAGTCCGTTCAGATCCACAAAGACCACACCCACACTCATTCCCGCATCCTGCTCTCCCTTGCTCAGCCGCTCGACCAGATTATTCATCTCATTACGGTTCAGCACTCCGGTAAGCATATCCTTGGAGCTCAGTATCTTAAGTCTGTCTAAAAGCAGATGATTGCTTATTTCCGAACCAAGTATGAACGTGGTAAGCTCAAGTGTATCCTTGATCTTGGGTGCCTCTGCCACATCAAAATTTACAGCCCAAATATAACCTAAGAGTTCATCCTGTGACTTAAGCGGGAAAAGGACTATGTTCCTTGCTCCCGAAGCCTTCATGGACTCATACCATTCAGGATCCCGCTCTTTTACCAGCTCCATATCATGCTCATCCTTGGCTATGACGCAGTTGCTGCTTCCTATCAGCTCTTCCCATTTTTCCGCTATTTCATAAAAGTCGGGCATCCCGGGCGTCAGAGCACGGTCTCCCGTATCAACAACACTCGATGCTTCGGCAAAATCCATGCAGAGTACCGAAGTAGTCTTCTCATATCGGTCCGTAAGGAGTATGCAGGTCTGCTCTGCCTTGCAAAGTTCACGTATATCCTTTATCACCTCCTGCATTGCCGCCTGAAAGTCACTGGCCCCACGGAGTTTGATACAGGTTTCAAGCACTGCCGAAGCAAGCTCCGGATCAATATCGGACATTCGTTTGGTATTTGCCCTGAAATTCACCTCCATCGTATAGGTACAATAATGGATATTACCCTCGGAAGGTCCTGCCGGAAGGAAGGTCATATTAAACCATACCGGCATATTTGAAGGTTTCACATAAGAATGCAGGCATTTCTTCTGTACTGCGCTGCGAAAACAGTAATCCTCGAAATTAAGATCCCTGGGAACGTAATCCGTATATATGCTGTTAGGGATAAACTTGTCGGAATTCATATGATAATCACCCGCCGGCTTTTCTATGGCATCGATATATGCCTTGTTACCGGCCACTATGCGAAGTTCTCCCATGGAACCGTCTTCCTTTACCTGAACCGACATAACGCTTGTAGCAGCTTCTATTCCGTCCGCCAGCTTTTGAAAATCCGTAGCCATCTTAAGTCCTCCTTATCAGGTGATTTCCTGGAATGATATCTAGAATTTTACCATTATTCAAATATCAAGTCAAAAGAACAAAAAATGATAAAAAACTGACAGTCTTTCGCTTGTCCGCCCCGAGAACCGCGGATAAAATAAATGTCGTAACACAGGAATCAATCTATTTCGGAGGTATATCATGGCAAAACAGGCAAAGATCACCATCCATCCCTCTTACAGTATAGGAGAGATCTCTGAGCGCTTATTCTCTGCTTTTCTTGAACCCATCGGCACCATGGTCAACGGCACGATGTTTAACCCTAAGCATCCCACCGCTGATGAACAGGGTTTCCGCACCGATGTTATCGATGCACTTAAGACCACCGGACTTCCTGCAGTACGTCTCCCCGGCGGTAACTTTGTATCGGCTTGGCAGTGGAAGGATTCCATCGGTCCCATGAGCGAACGCAAGGTTCACCTGGATCCCGCCTGGCATCAGATCATCCCCAATGACGTGGGACACGACGAATATCTGCAGTGGGCCGAGAAAGTCGGCACCGAACCTCTTTACACGGTCAACTTCGGTACCGGCACGCTTCAGGATGCCATGGATATCGTAGAATACAGTAATCATGAGGGCGGCACCTACTGGTCGGATCTTCGCAGAAAGAACGGTCATGAGAAGCCCTATGGTATCAAGCTCTGGTATCTGGGTAACGAAATGGACGGTCCCTGGCAGCTGGGAAGCTGGGAACGTGACCCCGTGGGCTACGGCGTAAGGGTACATGAAGGCTCAAAGGCAATGAAATGGATAGACGAGACCATAGAGACCGCTGTATGCGGTTCCTCCGCTCCTTTCATGGATCACTTCCCCGAATGGGATGAGAAAGTCCTCGATAAATGCTATGACACTGTTGATTATCTTTCGGTACATCACTATCATATAGCGGCTCCCGGCGATATCAAAGCTCTGCTTGGCGGCGCCGAATACTATGAAGACTTTATAAATACTGAAGCGGCGATGATAGATTTTGTTGCTTCCAAGCACCGTTCACCTAAGAAGGTAAAGATATCCTTCGATGAATACGGCAGCTTCTGCAAACCCTTCTCACCGCTGAATCCGGGTTACGGTCCTTACAATATGGCAAGGGTTCACTACAAGGTAGATCCCGAACGCAAATATGTACGTCACGATCCGGACAATATGCCTGAGCGTGAATTTCCCGGCGGTGATATGCTGCATCTGCTTTCCATGGCTTCGATCCAGCTCGCCCTCTTAAGACATGCCGACAAAGTGGCCATCGGCTGTATGACCGGCGGTCTCGGAGCCCTGGCTGCCTCCAACCATGACCATGTATGGCGCAGCGCATCTTATTATGCTTTCACAGATCTGATCCGCTATGCAAAAGGCACCTCAATGAGCACTAAGGTTGACTGCGAGACCTTTGACATCCCCGGCTATGCCATAGACGATACTTCACAGTATCCCGGCAAGGAAGGCGTAGGCTACATAGATGCCGCTTCCGCCTGGGATAAGGAAAACGGACTTACGGTATTTGTGATAAACAGAAGTGAGACCGAGGAATACCCGCTCAGCATAGATGTAAGAGGCTTTGACGTTTTTACGAAATGCAGTCAGAGCGAACTCTTTGCTCCGGATCTTGAAGTGAAGAACAGCTTCGGAAACGAGGATGTGGTAAAACCTCAGGAAAACAAGGAATGCAGCCTGAAGGACGGTGTACTGACAACTCATGTTAAGCCGCTTTCCTGGAATGTATTCAGACTCTCATAAATAACATAAATGCCGGGGGATCACTCCCCCGGCTCTTTTTCTTTTTTCTTACACTCTCCCGCCAGCGGACAGCCGGCGCAGCTTCCGCCGCATTTTTGCTGCTTTCTGATGAAGCTTACGGCCGCGATGACCGCGATCACAAGTATCCCGATAACTGTTATATCAGCAGCAGACATATTCACTGTCCCTGCTGATCATTCTGCTCAGGGACATTTCCCTGCGTCGGAGTATATCCCTGTACCGGTGTATATTCCTGCACAGGTGTATAGCCCTGAGCGGGTATGTAGCCCTGACCGAATACGGCAGGATTTATCCCCATCGGCGCTGCCTCGCGGTATTCGCTTTCCACACTGAATCTTCCTACAGCAAGGAGCACAAGCGCTGAAGCTATGACGCTGAATGGTGTTACGAATATGGATATCTGGGATGTAAGTATGCTCACCGCTGCCAGAGAATCGCTTCCCTTCATGGCTGTGATCTTGCTCTGTACACTACTTGCATAAGGATATGCTATATTGAATACGATCCATGCGGCCAGCATTCCGTTACCGACTCCTCTGCAGGAACTTCCGTCATATGTTGCCATTATCAGAAAATATATTATATAAAGAATAAGCATACTGATATACAGCAACAGCGCTGAAGGGAATACCTTCCCCGTCGGCGGAACCGATCCCGACATGTTCCTTATGATCTTAGTCTGATTAAAATACATTATCATACTGATAAGCACGATCAATGCCTCCAGAATGATCGCCGCGATCATAGGGACCTTGATATAACTCTTCATAACTTTCTCCTCCCTCAATATCAAAAAACGATTATAAATCTTCAAAAAATGAGAAGTATTTTTCCATACGAAAGCATAAACTATTTTCGAAGAATATACAAGGAGAATTGCGTTTATGAAAACAAATGTAAGGGATATGACTTCGGGAAGTCCCGTAAAACATATATTGATCTTCGCACTTCCGACACTGATCGGAAATATCTTCCAGCAGGTTTACAATCTGGCTGATTCAATGATAGTCGGTCGTTTTGTGGGAGCAAATGCCTTTGCTGCCATCGGCGCCACCGCCTCCATCACCTTCCTGTTTTTTGCGCTCTGCAACGGCCTTGGTAACGGCGGCGGCATCGTAGTTTCACAGTACTACGGCGCTCATGATGAGAGCAACGTCAAAAAATGTATCATCAATACCGGCTTTATAATGCTGATAGTTCCCGTGTTCTTCGGCATAGTAAGCCTGTTCCTTGCTCCCGCTCTTCTGCGTTTTCTGGATACTCCCGAACAGCTGATGAACGACGCGGTATTCTATACACGCTTTATGTGTGTGGGCCTGACCTGCGTTTCACTGTATAATTACATGTCTGCGATGCTGCGCGCTCTCGGAGATTCAAAAACACCGCTGTACTTCCTGATCATATCGACTATCATCAATATCATCCTCGACTTGCTCTTCGTATGTGTTTTTGATCTGGGTATAGGCGGCGCGGCAGTAGCCACCATAATAGCCCAGGCTATATCGGTGATAAGCTGCTTTATACATGCCCGCAGGACCAATCCCTATTTCCGTTTTAAGAAGGAAGACTTTTCCATTACCCTTAAGATGACCGGAAGGATCATCCGTCTGGGCGTTCCCATGTCCCTCCAGTTTGCTCTGATAGCCATATCATCCATGGCGGTACAGCGCATAGTCAATCAATACGGCCCTGTCGTTGTTGCTGCCTTTACGGCTACCAACAGGATCGAACAGCTCATACATCAGCCTTTTATGACCCTTGGCGCATCTCTTTCAACCTTCAGCGGCCAGAACTACGGCGCTAAGAGAAACGACCGTGTATATGCCGGTTATAAGTCCGGTATTTCTATCATGGTATTGCTTTCACTCATCCTTATCCTTGGCATGCAGCTCTTCGGTCGCACTCTTACCTCTCTCTTCGTAACCGATACAGCTATCATAGAGCTGGGTGCTAAAGGCCTTCGCATCACCAGTCTCTTCTATATGGCCCTGGGACTCATCTATGTGGTACGCGGAGTCCTGACCGGTATCGGCGATGCCTTCTTTGCTCTTTTTAACGGCATAGTGGAAGTAATAGGGCGCTTCACCATTCCCATCTTCATGTGCTCCTATCTCGGATTCGGATCCACGGGAATATGGCTCAGCGCCGGTGTTGTATGGTTTTTAAGCGGCATTACCGCCTGGTTCAGGTATCTCGGATACTTCCGTCTTAAGCTCTCCAAAGAAGATCTTACTCCTGTATCCGACTCATACGGGCATATATCCCGCCTTTTTCAACCAGTTCTTCATGCGTTCCGCTCTCGGCAACGCGCCCGTTTTCAATAACCAGGATCTTATCCGCGTTTCTGATAGTGGAAAGTCTGTGGGCGATGGCAATGATAGTGCGTGAACCGCTGATCCCGCTTATCGCCTGCTGTATCTGCTGTTCTGTCTCTACATCCACCGAAGCCGTAGCTTCATCAAGTATGATTATCGGTGACTTTCTGAGTATGGCTCTCGCAATGGCCACTCTCTGCTTCTGTCCTCCCGAAAGTCTGAGGCCCCTCTCTCCAACCAGAGTATCATAGCCCTCCGGCATCGCCATGATATCGTTATGGATATTGGCCGCCTTTGCCGCTGCTTTTATTTCTTCTTCGCTTGCTTCCGGCATCGCATAAGCTATGTTTTCGGAAATGGTACCGTTAAACAGGAAGGTATCCTGCAGTACAGGTGAGATATTCTGTCTCAGGCTCTCTATGGTCACATCAGATATATCATGTCCGTCGATCATTATCTTTCCTTTTGACGGTTCGTAGAAACGTGATATCAGCTGTGTCAGCGTGGTCTTGCCCACACCGGTAGGCCCTACCAGAGCAAGCATTTTACCCGGAGGACAGTGAAAGCTCACGTCGTCGAGGACCACTCCTCCCGTTTCATAGGAAAAGCTCACATGCTCGAATACGATGTCCCCCTTTACATCCTTCATATCTTCGGCATCCTGCTTATCTGTGATCTCACAGGGTGCATCAAGAACAGCCATGACTCTCTCGGCTCCGGCCAGTGACTGCTGCATGCTCTCCAGCAGGTTCGCGAGTCCCGTTACCGGCGCATAGAAAAGCCCCAGATATAAAAGAAAGGCAACCACATCTTCAACCTTAAAACTTTCCTTCCAGGCGAGATAACCGCCAAAGCTCACTACTAGTATGGTTCCGAGGGATGATATAAATTCCACCGAGGGATGAAATACAGCGCTTAATTTCAGCGCCCTGAGCATTGCCTTGATATGTTCGAAGTTGCTGATATTAACCTGATCGGTCTCGTACTCTTCCCTGCCGAAAGACTGTATCTCATGTATACCCGAAAGATTGTCCTGCAGTTTTCCGTTCAGTTCTCCCATCTTCTTCTGGGATATCTTGAAATATGGCCTCACTTTTTTGGAAAAGATAATACCCGAAATAAAGATAAGCGGTATAGGGGCGCAGGTGATAAGCGCCGGCTTCCAGTTGATAGTAAGGAGTACGATCAATACACCGAGAAAAGTGACCATATTGGTGATGGTCTCAGGGATCATATGCGCATAGAGCAGCTCGAAATCCCTGGTATCATTCACGATGCGGCTCATCAGGTCGCCGGTCTGCTTGTCGTGAAAATAACCTATATGCATACGCTCCAGCTTGTCATAGGTGCGGGTCCTTAAATCCCCCACCAGATACCAGGCTGCTTTGTGTGCAAGATAATTGCTTAAGAAACGGAAAAGGATACGCAGAAGGTAAAGCAATATCAGTATCACGGTGAGTCTTACTATCCTTCTCATTCCGGCTTCATCAACACCGTCACTCACTATACCGGTCATTGCAGATAATACTTTGGGTGCCGTCAGATTGACCACGGTCAGCATCAATGTTGAAAGTATCGCGACGATATACAGCTTCCTGTATCTTATCGCCTCACGACTGAGTTTCCATAGGAGTTTCATGGGCTTCTTCCTTTCTCATTTTATTCTGCAAGCTTTTCTTTTAAGTATTCGTATCTCAGTCGCTTCTCCTCTTTAGCAAAATGTTCCTCACGGCTCTGCAGGGGATCCGTGTCGGCATAAACAAGTTCCTCATCCTTAAACTGTTCACTGGTCAGATCAAGCACGCGGCCATCCACCACATTGTAGCAGTGAACACTTCCGCTTTCCCGCTCTATGCCCCTTACTTCACCGCCGAAAATATCCTGAACGAGAAAAGCGGTGATCGAGCACTGTCCCAGTGTTTTATTATCCTCGCTCCAGCTCTCACGCAGTCTCGGCGCACAGGTATACTCACACCATATCTTCATAAGTCTGTCGTACAGATCACGGGGATTCATAATACCGGGATAAAGGTTCAGTTCCGGCTTCATATCAGCCTTGTCTGCTCCGTAAAAGCGGTATTTGGCATTTTCCTGCTTTCTCATGTATTCCTCCGCCTTATGCTTTATGTTGATACTCATGACTGCCGCAAAAATAAGGGCAACAAGCATGGTGATAAGCAGAGAGCCAAATTCCCCCGGATACAGATACTTCGAATCAAACCATACCACTGCTTCGTAACTTAAGCTTCCCTCTCCGCCCGGAAAACTCTTATGAACCACATGGCTCATCCCGTTTGGATCATCCCAGCCCTCCGGTCTTAACACCGTTCCGGGACTGTCTTTATCATCAACCGCAAGCAGAAGCAGTCCGCTGGTACTATCATAAATCCCCAGAGCAAGCCTGGAATAGCCCGGACAGATTTCTTTGAACTTAAGCAATGCTTCCTTAAGTTCCGAATACTCCGGAATCTCTTCTACACCTGCAAAGGCAGCCATGACCACGGTCTTCTCATCCGCCGTCATTTTCCTGCTCTCTTTCATTACATCCGGGCTTCGCTTTATCAGTTCGGCAAACAGTTTCTTTGTTGCATCGTTTTCTCCCAGGGCCAGCGCCGCTGCGGCTGCAGTCTGTTTAGCACTGTCCTGTGAAAAGCTTATCATTTCCCTGCTTTTCGAAAAGAATGAGTACAACACAAAAAGCACTATAAGCCCCACACTCAGTGTAAGGCTTATATTCAGCATTTCCCTGTTATGAGGGAGTTCTTTTCTTTTCAGCGGACGCCCTTTCCGGCGTCCTGTTTTATTCTCTTCCATCTTTACTGATTCTTATCATCATCCTGTTTGGGTTCACGCTCATACAGGTTCATTCCGAAGGTATGTACACTGTCTGTCTGTACCGAACCGCTATCCTGATCATAGGATCTCTGTATGCCGAGAGGTGAGAAATCAGACATATACATGCCTCCCACATGGGTCTGTATATTTCCGTCCTTGTCCTTATAATGATCCTCCTTGGCCCTGAACTTCATGCCCGGCACGCTTACCTTGGATACATGCATCTTCCCGTCATCGCTTCTCTTGTACTTTACAAAAGGATTGCTCTTTGATGCAAGTTTTCCGTCTTTGTCATACTTTCTTGTAAACCCGAAAACGTTCATCTTCCAGGTACCGTCTTTTCTCATACCTATACGGAAATTCTTGCCGAGATTGACACCCAGATGTCCCTTGCCATCCTTATCAAAGGTCTTGGTGATCAGGCCGCCTAAGTATCTGCTCTGTCTCAGCTGATTATTTTCCTTCTTATTGGCATAACCGCCCTCTTTGGTCCTGCCTGTCTTAGCCAGTTCCGCATCTTTCTCAGCCTTGAGTTCTTTCTGGCTCTTATAAGGTTCGGGTTTGAGCTTGCTGCCCAGAGCCCCGGCTCCTTTAAGCGCCATACCGCCTGCAAACTTGGCGGCGCTCAGAGCAGTGCTGCCTGCGGTCATGGCAACCATGGCTCCGTGTGCCTGCGCGCTTCTTTCTGCAGAAGCCGCAGAACCGCTGAATATACCGGTTATAATGGTACCCGCCGTGTGTACCGAATAAGCTCCGCCGAAGAGCAGTATCACCCTTATCAGCGCGTTGGCTTCCACTGTACCGTCTCCGAAAGTGAGTCTCGAATCCATAAGATAAGGGATCAGCAAGAGATATATCTCCATGGATACGACGCTTCCGAAGCCCATAAACAACTGGCCTACAAAGGCCTCTTTCCAGGTATCGTATCTCTTTCCGTCATCGATTGGCATGGTTGATGCAAATATCGGTGATATAACGAAAAGTACTATCACATTGAATAATCGTTCTATGAATTTGATCACGCAGATGATCAGAATGAAAAGCATGCCGAGACACAGAGGGATTCCAAGCGAATAATCTATATCCTTATAACTGAAAAACTCGGACACTTTATTTCTGTCGGTGTAATCCAGTCCTTTGCTTCCCAGAGGTCCGTTGTAATCCTCATAATAGAAGGGTGCCCTCACGGTATCGTTCAGCGCTATTACCGCTTCCGGTTTCATGGTGTGTTCACCCGTGATATTGTATTCCTGGTTGTTCGCCGCATCCAGCGTAGTCAGACAGAAAATAACTCTGGAGATACTGGTGCTGCTCCCGGTGTAATCCGCTCCCTGCACAGTCATAGCTTCACTCGAAACATTCTTTACACCGTTGTATACGCTTTTTAAAACCGTACCGCTCATGGCAATCAGGAACAGACAGGAAAAAGGGATAAGGATAAGGCGCACAAAACCCTTAAAGGTCATCTGCAATACCTTGGAGACCGGCCTGTTAAGCTCTCCTCCCGATTCTCCCAGAGACTGTACAACTGCCAGGGTAGAAAAGATCAGTAACAGAACAAAAGCGATCGCTGCCACTCCCCAGGCAGCCTTCTGTATGGTCGGAGACAAGAAGAGCACATTTAAAAAGGGCATTTCCTGACCGTTATACTTCACATTGCTGATGCCGCTGAATATCTCAAAAAACTTAATGACATATTCAATGATACGGTAAAGCATGCTCACCAGATCAAAGAGAAAAGTCGAAAAGACATCCATGATCAGCGAAGCTATGGCTTTTACCGTAGGCCAGACTATGCTTATGAGCATCGGCTTCATTATGTTGTCAAATACCCAGGACAGTATTTTCGAGAGAACGCTGGCAAGGAATTCGATAATAGGCTGTATTATCTTTTCGAATACCATTTTGAATATTTTCCCGAATAGTCCGAGATAAACACTCTCCATATGCTACCCTTACTTTTCTTTTATTGCTCCCTGCACCATAAATCCCGCTGCAGACAGGAATACCTTTGCTCCGGTCCAAACTCCTTCCGGAACTCTCTCAAGGAAGGTAATGTCTACAGGGAATACAGGTATCATCTTTGTGAAAAAGCCTATTGCCGCAAATCCGCCGAGGACTGCGGTGACAGATACCACCACTATCCTCTCTGCCTTTGTTGAAAGATGCGCGATCAGGGCAGCTATAGCCGCTCCTGCCACAGCCGAGAATATCGGATATGCTATCTCGGGTATACTCAGCTTCTCTGCCAGCAGGCTGACAAGTATGGCCGAAAGATTGGCCTGCACGAAATGATACACCGCAATGAAGATACCTATCTTCAATACCGTGTAAGCCAGGGCTGCGCAGACAAGTCCCGCTATCACCTGTACCATGAACATGGTCTCGTCCGTCAGCTCAAAGCCCTGAACAAAAGTATGTATATGGCTGTATCCCACCGCAAAGCCGATCACTGCCAGAGCTGCGCGGTAGATACCGTAGCCTTCCATGCATATGAAGCCTGCGATCAGCATAAGGATCACATACATCAGCACCCCTTCAAATTTAATGTTTGCAAACTGTCCCGTAAGATCCTGCATCAATGAGACCGTTTTATCCGTTGCGCTTAAACTGTACATTTATTGTTCCTCCTTGTCACATAATAACCGGAGCTTTGGCCACTTTCCTGAGTATTTCCTCCACAGCCTCGTCCCAGGTCTTTCCCAAACCGCTGGTCTGCGCATTCTTTTTCAGATCATCGATTATCTTATGGCAATCCGATTCTTCAAACGCTTTCTTCTGAGCATCCAGCTCATCCTCTTCCCTGCTGTAATCCTTCTCGGTATATGCTTTCCATGCTTCCTGCATATGAGGATCATCAAGGAAATCGCTGGTCTTAAGCTTGTATTTGACTATCACTTCCTCGATCTGCCAGGTAAATCTGCAGTCCTCAAGCTCTTTTTTAAGCTCCTCTTCATCCCAGGGCAGAGGTACCGTCACATTTTCCTGTTTCGGAAGCCCGGTCATTTCATAGAACACGTCATATCCACTCTTCTTCATCTGGGCGAAGACATCATTACCGTAATCGGGGCTTATATCCATGAAGAGCGTCTCGAGATACTCATCAAAGCTCGGGATCTCCTTTGTGCCATCCGGATTATTGACCATATCATACTTGTTTTTGATATCATCGAGCACGATCTGGTAGAATTCCATCTGCGTGATGCTCTGGGCATCATCCTGGCCTGTACGGTCATTATACAGATCGACTATGGTTCCCTGGAGTTCATCCTCATCCATTCCCTGGATGTCCACACCCGCTTCATTACCTGATACCTTGACAAGCGCATCGCTTTCTCTTCTCATTTCCTGCCATTTCTTATAGGCGCTCCTGTACTGTATGTACTCATCGGTAACCGCAACCGCGCCGTCCTCCACAACAACCCCCAGCAGAGAGCTTGTAGTGGCATTAGCCTTGCCCGGCGTAGTGATCGGTGTCGTTACTTTCGCATCCATATAATAATCCGAAAGCACCATCTCTACCAGCATGATCTCCAGCATGCCTTCATAACTGGCAGTGAACACCTCGCTCTCGTTCATGATATACTGCCATTTGTCGGGTACTCCTCCGTTATTCACCTGTATACCGATCAGCGCATAATAAGCGATCAGCGCCTTTCTCTGGTTTTGAACCTGTCTTGCCACTTCCAGCCCATGTTCTTTTATATTGTCAGTCAGTTCAACACCGTAATCATCGCATATCTTTTTCAGCTCCGTTATTGTATCCGATTCGCCTCCGGTAAACAGCTTGACTGCCCTGTCGTAATCCTTATTTTCACCGGTCTTTGGCGGCTTAACGATCGAATATTTCTTATTACCTTCCTTATCCCTTCCGTCATACTTCAGAGTATGGGTCAGTGAATGATAGATATCCCTGAGCTCATCAATATAGGAATCAACATTGGAATTGCCTTCCTTCCGTATCAGATTTCCCAGATCTATCACATAATACTTTGCCATCGAAGCATCTGCGAGTGAATAATCGTATTGCTCGGACTGGAAGCCAACCAGCATATATTCACCGCTTTTCTTCATCGGATATATCCTGTAATAATGTCCTCCGAGGAGTTTCATCAGGGTTTCGCCCTTGGTATCAAACAGGGTTATGCCGTCACTCTCATGACAGATCATAAGCTTGGTCTTACTGTAGGGCATCAGGTTATCGGCCAGAAGATTATACTTCTGTTCCTGATCCATGGCTTCACTGACCATTTCATCCGTTTGGGTCTGTTCCCTGTCCTTTTGGGTCTCATGGTCTTCCATGACATCTCCCTCAACGTTCAGTCCGTATCCGCTGACGCGTTTTATGGTATCCATGGAGATCTCTTTGAAAGCCTTGTATCTGCCGATACTCCCCCTTGCATATAAACGTATTGCCTCATCACTGAGGAATATCACCTCATCCGTGCCGTCAGCAGTCTTATAAGCACCTACATCTCTTGCTGTTCCCGGCATACCCTCATCTATCAGGGAACCTGAACGTCCCTGATGCATCTGCTGTATCCATGAATACTTTTTGCCTCTCTGTTCAGCAAACATATAGCTTCCGGTCAGGTCGTCATAAGGCAGGGTCCATATGTTTTGCGTATCTGTGTGATACGGTCTTTCTTTATAGGTCACACAGCCAAGATCTTTCAGGGCTTTTACACCTTCTCCTATCCAGATGTTACCTCTTGCGGTAGCCATGGTTGTTTCCGGAAATACCATTCTGTACTTTGTCGGTATTTCAAGATTTACCTTTACCTCCTGCAAAAATTCCTTCTTACCTCTGATCCTGACATACAGCGGCTGGCGTACGGTCACAGTCATGGTTTCCTCTACTACCATCTTGGGGAGACAATAGGTATACGGTTTGGCCCCCGAACCGTTAAGCGGATTACTCATTAACGCCGAATAGTTACTGACAATGCTTTCATCACTGTACTTCTGCTCACCGTATAACATCACCATAGGAAGGTTATCGGCTAGTTTTCTGTATTTATAATTATATGAATTGTCATACTTATAAAAGCCGTCGCTGCTGTCAATACTGTCGCTGTAGTAAGAAAACGGAGAATTGCTCATCCTTTTCATGTCCTTATGCGAACTGTCATTTCCAGTTGCTTTGAAACTTCCGGGCGAAAGATAAGGATAGCGGAGCTCGTCACCGTATTTTAAGAAGTAACCTGCAAGCATCCCCATACTCATCATCATGCCTATCTCACTTGAATAATATGTATTAAGATAATCACGGGTATAAAATTTTTTGATCCAGAGAGGCATGTCGCTGTAAATATACGGTAAGAAATTCCTTCCTGCCAGATAATTGCCTACCACATTCTGCGCAAAAGAAAGCGGAGTCTGTGTAATATAATCCTCTTCAAAACTCAGATAATGCATGGCCGAAGAAACCGAATAGTCAGCATGCCTGGGATCATATGCAGTCCCAATATCCTTATAATCCTTATCTTTCAGCGGAATGTAGTTTATATTGGCTATGCCTGCAAGGGCGTAATACACATCCGATTTCATCTCGGCATTGTCAAAAATCGTATAACCGTCGTTTAAAGCGTTCTCCACATTACCGTAATAAGTCTCATAAACTTTCTTACAGCCGTCGGTATAATAGTCGCTGATCTTGCCGGCAAGAGTCGCTGAATAATCCTTGTGGGATTTTATATAATCCCTGAGCATGTCTTCAGTCCATTCCTCATCCTCCTTTAACGCCTTTTTCATAGTATCCATGGCGTCATCTACCAGCCAGACGGGCAGATCAAAAGTAACCGCCGAAAGATTCACCGAATCCTCGCAGGTTTTCTTGGCAGTATCTTTGATCCTCGAAGTGAACTTTATTGGCGAGTTTTCTCCGCCTATATTAAGGGAAAAGGTTGTGACTACAGCATTGAAATATACTATCTTATCGACTTCGTCATAATCGCTGCTTTCATCATCCTCTTCATAAGTATCATCGGTGTCATTCTCGTCGATCTGGCTTGCAACGGACTGGTCGTCAAACTCTTTCTCGGACACTTCAACCTGAAGGTTGAAATACACATACATCTTATCATCGACCTGTATATCCGAAACGGTATAGCGATAATGATTAGGCTTGATGTCCAATGTCCATCTGTTCATGCCGTCCAGCATTTCTCTCAATGAAGAACTGATCTCGGACACATAGCATCTTTCCGAGAGAGTATTGCCGTCTATATCGCAGATAACGACCTTGGATTGTTTCTGATCATATATATAATAAGAATCGGCACCCTCCACCTTTCCTGCGATAAGGGGCGGCTGGTTTCCCGAATAGTATTCATGGTCATAGCAGGTGCTGTAGAAAATATTGTAATTCTTTGTTTTCGGCTCATAACTCATAAGCACAAGAACATAATCGCTCTTGGCATTGATCGACTTGCCCGGTGCCGGAACATCGATACCGTCTGCATTTCCGCTCTTTGCTATGGAAAGACCGGTCGTATCGTCTACCTGTGTGGCACCGTCGGTGAATACCGGGGTAATATAAGCATATACGAATCTGTTTTTGTTCTCGCTGTATCCCACCACTTTAAAATCCGCCATCAGCGCATCCTTGGTAGGATCATCCATATTATAGTTGATATAAATGGGATTAAGATGAAAAGGCGGCATCCAGAAAGCGGACTCCCCATCAATGTTGTACTTCTCGAAATCCACATCGTTTAAGAGCGCATCATGGATACCCGATTTCGATGACATGGGTGAAACGGGATCATAAGCCTTAAAGCTTAAGTTACCGTTTACGAGGATTGATTTACACCCTGTAAGCGAAAGCGAGATCAGCAGAAGTACTGATATAAGGCGGCGCAGTCCCTTAACGGAACTGCACCGCGATATTCTTTTTTTCCTATTCTTAGTTTGAAGCATCGGGAATTAAGATATTCTTGTTTGCTGCGCCGTTCATCCACTCGGTCAGCGGGCCTGTAGCTACGTTTAATACAACGATAAGGACAAAGATAAGGATGAAGCCTATGATAGCATTCTTGAGCTGTCCTTTTGCCTTCATCTTGTCCTGAGGCTCCTCAGCCTTTGCAAGCTTAACGCCCAGAAAGATGGAGTAGATGGCTCCCAGTGCCACTACGATGGCGATCAGGGGACCTGTAGCCTGGTTGATCAGGCTGATAATGGGATTAGCTGCCTCTAAGAAAGGGTTTGTGAGTAACATTTTTGTTTCCTCCTTTTTAAAAAAAGTTTTTTTGTTTTTGTTTTAATATTATAATACCTGCATATTCTTCCTCGCATAGATGAGGACTATCCCCCCCGCTATGATCAATATGACAGATATGATAACCACTCTTTGTGTGGGAAAGGGTACCCCGTTCTTTATTGTGAACTCGTATTCTCTGGAATTGCCGGCTCTGTCGGCTATCTTCAGCGTATACCTTCCGTTCACCTTTATGCAGCCTTCCCTGGCTGCTACTTCCACACCGTCTCTTTCGATCTTCAGTACCGCTATATCTTCGTTTCCCGAAAAATACAGCGTTTCCTTTATGACCTCACCCTTTGAGAACTCCGGTGTGAACCTTATCAGCGGCGGCGCCGTATCCCTTGAAAAACTCATCGAATAGCTTAAGCCTGACCCTGAAGTATCGATGAACATTATCTCGTAGGTGCCGTCCCTGTTTATAAACAGTTTATCCGCGCTTGCCGCCGGATAAGCATCTCCGTTTCTTTTTGCATAGGCTATGCCCATGCCCATCGGCGCGTTGATCATGCTCAGGTTCATGGTCGGATCCCTGAATATCCTGAAGCAAAAATCTATTCTGTATGCTTCGCTTTGTTCCTGTGCTGCCCCCAGGTCCCAGAAAGTTATTATATAATCACCTTCCTGCCTGTATATCTTTTCTTCTCCGGTGATGAATTCCCCGTTATACAGTCCCGATATATTTGTAAGTCCCGAAGAACAGCTAAGTTCCACTGCTTCTCTTGTATATGCTCCCTGAGGAACATTTGCCTCTATCCATTCGCCGTTCTTCAGTGTATATCTGAATTTGCCGTTTCCGCCCGAGAGTGCCATATCCGGTTCCCTTACAATGCTTATCTCGGCATTGTTGGCGCTGAGGCTCATGATGATGCTGTTTCCTTCTTCGGTCACTGCAAATCGGAATACTCCGTAATCCGTTTCGTTTCCGATATGAACCTCATAAAAACCTTTTTCCAGATATATACCGTCGGTCTCGTTTAATCTTGCCCCGTCCCTGATAACCTCCAGTATCTTTACGTCTTCATCGGGATCCACATATACAAATGCTGAGCTCCCTCCGTCCTTACAGTTGGTCTCGAAGTTTCCGACTCCGGGTATCAGGTAGGTATATCCGCTGTCCTCATCGCCTCCGGTCAGCACGAACTGCTTTTCTTCGGCGCTCACTTCGGTCTTAAAAAAGATCCAGAATATCAGCGATACCAGTAATATGGGCATCCGGGTTTTTGATCGCGTCTTCACATCGTCCTTCCGCTCTTTTCTGCCTGTACAGGCTCTCTCTCCATGGTCTTGCTGCGCTCTCTTACCGGGCGTCTGACTCTGCGGATACCGCCGGCCTCTCTTTCGATAGCCTCGAGCTGTTCTAAGTTGATGCGCTTTCTTCCCGGTCTTTCATTGACGTTTTCGCTTACTGCCTTAACGTTTGCTTCGGGTTTAAAGCCGTTCTCTTCTCTTCTTGCCCTTTCGGCTTTCAGGCCTTCAAGCTCTTTATTCCATATTGCTCTGTTTTTCGGACTGTCAAAATATGCCATATTTTTCACCTCTCCGATCTTTATCTGCATTATACTCCTGCAAGTGATGCAAAAGTGAAGCAAAGTTGAAAACTTTTTAATCCTGTGATGAATAAGGTCTGCTTCCGCCCTCAGCCAGTTCGTCATAATGTGTGCTGATAGCTGAATTTACGCGTTTTAAAAGGTCTGACTGCCCGCTGGGAAGCAGAAATACCATGCCTACCTGGGGACCGTTTCTGAGTTCCTGTATATTCAGTTCGGCATCATTCAGGAGCTGTACTGCTTCTCTCTCAGTGCACAGACCCGCATCTATGACTCCGGCCCTTATATCTATGGCCATCAGCGACATATCAATGTAAGCGGACTGTACTACGCCTTCTATCCCGGGTACCTCGCTGACGCTGGTGACCGGAATGGCATTGGATACGCCGATACTCTCGTCTTTATAAGCAGCCAGGTTATCTATATAGGAATTCTTTGCATTTACAAGATATACGCTTCCGTATCCGTAATTATCCGAAACAAGATACTGGCTTGAGTAGGTATCAAGTCTTGTATAAGAACCTGCTGCGATATCCACCCTGCCTTCCGCAAGCATCGTGGTAAGTTCTTTCTGGTCGGCGGCATATATGTATTCCATCGTTACGTTCTCGGGCAGTTTGTCGGCCAGCACGTTCAGTACCTCACACTCCCAGCC
>JAEEIK010000028.1 GCA_016281335.1 Lachnospiraceae bacterium
CCAGCTGGGTAATCCGACTTCTGCAATGGAACTTGCAAGAGCAATATATAAACTGATACCTACGGGGGCTTACGGCCTGTATCACGGTACCTGTGAAGGCATATGCAGCTGGGCTGATTTTGCGGAAGAGATATTTAAGCTTGCGGGCAAGAATATTACAGTTGAACGGATCAGCTCGGAGGAATACAAAAAGAGATTTCCGGAATCTGCAAGCAGACCTGCTTATTCCGCTCTTGACAATATGATGTTCAGATTAGGGACCGATATACGTTTTGCTGAATGGAAAGATGCGCTGAGAGAGTATCTTGTCAGCTTAGTAGGGTAAGAATACATTACATACGAGCATCGAAAAGATAATACCGATGCAGGCACCGACCATAACCTGCAGCGGAGTGTGACCTAAGAATTCCTTGAGTTTATCCTCGGCGTTGATGTTCTCATCACCCATGCGCTCGAAGCTGTCGATGATCTCGTTAATGACTTTGGCCTGTTTACCGGCCTGACGTCGTATACCGAGAGCATCATACATGACTATGATGGCAAGAGCTGCAGCAAGCGCGAATTCTGTACTGCCGGGACCTAAGCGTATGCAGACGGCACCCGCAAGACCGCATACCGTTGCGGAATGCGAACTGGGCATACCGCCGGTACCAACAAGGCGTTCGGCATCAAAGGTCTTGGTAACAAGTGTATGAATAACCGTTTTCATGATCTGTGCAAAAAACCATGAAAGAACAGCGGAAACAAGAATCGCGTTGTGAATAATCTCATCGAAAGCACTCATGAAATAATTATAACCATAAGGTTAGAAAAAAACAATAATAAAATTTATCGGAGGCAGTAAAGTGGAAAAGACAGACAAGATCTATGTTGCGGGACATCGCGGATTAGTCGGGAGCGCTATAGTCAGAAGTCTCAAAAGAAGCGGTTACGAGAACATAATAGGCAGAAGTCATAAAGAAATGGATCTCTGCGAACAGGCAGAAGTAAGAAAATTCTTTGAAGAAGAAAGACCTGACATAGTCGTACTTGCTGCAGCCAAGGTAGGCGGCATCAATGCAAACAATACAGCTCCTGCGGAATTCGCATACAGCAACATGCAGATACAGTGCAATGTCATAGAATGCTGCCATCAGTATAAAGTTAAGAAGCTGCTGTTCTTGGGAAGTACCTGTATCTATCCGAGGATGGCGCCTCAGCCTATTCCCGAGGATGCATTGCTTACGGGACCTTTGGAAGTGACTAACGAGGCATATGCTATTGCGAAGATAGCAGGACTTGAGATGTGCAAGTTCTATAAGAGACAGTACGGCGATAATTTCATCAGCTGTATGCCCACCAATCTTTACGGACCTCATGACAATTACGAACTTCAGGGTTCACATGTTCTTCCTGCGATGATAAGAAAGTTCCATGAGGCTAAGATCAATAACGCAGCTACCGTGGAACTTTGGGGAACCGGATCACCCTTAAGAGAATTCCTCTATGTTGACGATATGGCTGATGCCTGTGTGTTCCTGCTTGAGAACTATGACGGTGAACAGCATGTGAATATAGGAACCGGCAAGGAAGTGACGATAAAGCAGCTTGCCGAAATGATAAAGAAAACAGTGGGTTATGAGGGCGATATCGTATGGAACAGCGATATGCCTGACGGTACACCCAGAAAGCTTACCGATGTATCAAAACTTCACGGACTCGGCTTCATGCATAAGGTGGAGCTTGAAGAAGGCATACAGTTAGCATATGACTGGTTTAAGGAAAATATAGACAGTGCCAGAAAGTAAGAATGAAAAAGTAAGCGTGATCGTTCCCGTACATAACGCAGAAAAGTATCTTGCACAGACTGTAGATTCCATAATCAGACAGAGTTACAGGGATCTTGAGATACTGCTGGTTGATGACGGAAGCACGGATGACAGCATGAAGATAGCTTCTTCATTTGAGGACGAACGTATCAGACTGCTTTATAATACCGGAAGGCATTCCGCTGCAGATGCCCGTAATCTCGGGATAAAGGAAGCTACGGGAAGATATATAGCCTATCTTGATGCGGATGATATCTGGGACGAAAAAAAGATTGAAAAAACTCTCAGCTTCATGTGGAGAGAGAACGCAGCTTTTGTATATACGGCTTATGAATTCGCGGATGAAAACGCGAAGGGCAGCGGAAAGATAGTGCATGTAGAGGATAAGCTGGATCATAAACATGCTTTGTCAAGAACAATTATTTTTACTTCCACGGTCATGTTTGATATGACAAAGCTAAACAAGGAACTGATATACATGCCGCATATAGAGAGTGAGGATACCGCTTCCTGGTGGAATATCTTAAGGACGGGAGTGGTGGCGAGAGGACTTGATGAGAGCCTGACACTGTACCGCAGACCTGCATCTTCACTTTCATCCAATAAAGTAGTTGCATTGAGAAGGATATGGCGCCTGTACCGTGTCCATGAGAAGATGGGACTCATTCACAGCTGCATCTGCTTTGTAAGCTGGGCGGTAAGGGCTGCGGCAAGAAGGATGTAATGAAAAAGATAGAGACTTCGAGACGAATAATCATACTGTTTCTTTCTTTCCTGAGTATAGCCATTCAGGTAGCGGGTTTTACACTTGTTTGGTTTCGTTTTTATAAACCCATTTTAAAGAACTCTTACGGTGTACAGTTCTGGATTAAGGGTGATATTCTCCTTATTTCAGTATATGCGGTACTGCTTCTGCTGTTTTCAAGGATGTACGGCAGTAACCGCATCGGATATCTTAAAGCCTGGGAAGTCTTTCTTTCCGGCATGTTCGCCACTTTCTTTGCAAACGTGATCATCTATGCAGTCCTTGCTCTGATGGCTGCAAAGCTCATAACTAATAAATACATACTGATACTGACCTTAGCCGCGCTGGTATGGCATCTGTTATGGACCGCCATTTCCCAGGGCATATATGTGATGCTGTTTCCTCCGAAGGATCTGCTGCTGGTGACAGGTGAACGTTCTCCGGAGAACATATTGCAGAAGTTTGCATCAAGACCTGATAAATACAACATCTGTAAGATCATGAGCATCAGTGAAGGAGTGGAGAAGATCTGTGAAGAGATAGAGCACAGATATGACGGCATGGTCATCTGGGATCTGCCGGTGAAGGAAAGGAATTTCCTGATGAAGTATTGTTACGGGCGTTCGATACGTATGTATTTAATGCCGAAGATACCGGACGTGCTGATGAAGGGCACGGAGGAGATGCATATCTTTGATACTCCCATATATCTTATACGTGAATATGCCCTTTCGGTTGAACAGAGAGCAGCAAAGAGGATAATTGACATAGTCTGTTCGCTGATACTTATCGTAGTGCTCTCTCCGTTTATGCTGCTGACAGCCATACTGATCAAGCTTACGGATAAGGGACCGGTATTGTATAAGCAGGTCAGATGCACCCTGGGCGGAAAAGAGTTTAAGATTCTGAAATTCAGGAGCATGAGGGTGGACGCTGAGAAAGACGGAGTGGCAAGACTTGCATCCAAGGATGATGACCGCATCACACCGATAGGTAAGTTCATAAGAGCCGTGCGTATAGACGAGATACCACAGCTTTTCAATATACTTAAAGGCGATATGTCCTTCATCGGTCCGAGACCGGAAAGACCCGAGATCATAAAACAGTATGAAGAAGATATGCCTGAGTTTGCATTCCGTATGAAAGTTAAGGCAGGACTTGCAGGTTATGCGCAGGTATACGGAAAATACAACACCACACCGTATGACAAACTGAAACTTGATCTTACATATATTGAGAATTACAGTGTGTGGCTGGATCTGAAACTGATGCTGCTGACACTGAAAACTCTGCTCAAGCCCGAAAGTACAGAGGGTGTCGCCGAGGGACAGACCACCGCAAAGAAGGCAAAGAAGAATGGATGAGCGTATGAGCGAGAGCATGGACATAAAAAGATTTGTGCTCGCCGGTAAAAAACGCATATGGAAGATGTTTGCTGCAGCCCTTATCTGCGCAGTGCTTTTTTGTGTTATATATCTGCTGTTTACTTATGTCTTTGCGGGAAGTTTTCCTTATCGCAGCAGTGTTCTCTATTATATCGATTATGATCAGAGAACCGCAAAGGAGACTCAGCTATATTATAATGACTTTACCTGGAACGATGTGCTTGACAGTGACAGGATAGCCGGCAGGGCTTCCTCGGCCTGCGGAGTGCCTAAGGAAGAGATAGCAAAAGCAATAAGCAGCCCGACCATGTCGGATATAAGGATGCTGTGGGTATATGTTGATATGGCTGATGCTGATATGGCCGAGAGAGTACAGCAGGCTGTAGGCGCGGCACTTAAGGCTTTTGCTTCAGAGGCCGAAGGTTTTGAAAACATAAGTGAGTATGATCATGAAGCAGTGAAACTCTTAAAACCTGAGAATCATTGGAAGAGATGGGCAGCACTGGGTGCTGTTATCGGACTTGTTGCGGGACTGCTCATTCTTATGTATGAGAATGCATTGGATGATTCTGTCTTAATAGAAAGTGATGTAAAGAAGCTGATAGGAACGACTGCAGCTGCGGTATTGTATAAAGACGGAAGCGAAGATAAGGCGGCGATCAGGAAGCTGTTGGCCGGCTTGCTTAAGGGTGAGGAAAGAGTTGCGCTTTCCTGTTTTGAAAAAGAGGACGCTGATGCTTTAAGCAGAATAAAGGAACTGTTGCCTGAAGGCATAAACATTGACGATGATGCAAAGCTGATGTTTACGCTTGTTAAGTGGCAGGAAGCCTGCGGCAGGAAGCTTAGGAAATATGCGGATGAGCAGGAACTGAAAAAAGTCCGTATGTATGTTGTCATTACGGATGCAGACAGAAAGTTTTTCAGGGATTATTATGAAGCTTGAGACTCTGATCTCCGCAGTAGGTAAGGACAGTAAGCTGCCGGAGCTTATGGGAACAGAAGGAAATGCGGTACTGGTGAACCAGTGCGATCATGATTCGGAAGAAGTGATCGAGACACAGAAAGTTCGCGTGCGTCTGTATAACAGGAATGAAAGAGGCGTCGGGAGAAGCAGGAATCTGGCGCTTGATATGGCAGAGGGGGATATAATACTTTTCTCCGATGAAGATATCAGATATGAGGAAGGCTATTCCCGCAAAGTGTGCGAGGCTTTTGAGAAACATCCGGAAGCGGATGTGCTCTTCTTTAACGTAAAGGTGTGTGAAGAAAGAAGGACCTACTATACGGAAAAGGAAAAGAAGGTAGGTTACTTCAATCTCGGAAGATACCCTGCTTATGCTGCTGCAATGCGGCTTGCTAAGATCAGGGAAAATGGTATAAGATATTCACTTCTCTTCGGAGGAGGTGCAAAATACAGTAACGGTGAGGATTCCCTCTTTTTTATGGACTGTGTGAGAGCAGGACTTAAGCTGAAGGCTCTGCCCATAGAGATAGGCTATGAAGAAGCAAGGGAATCGACCTGGTTTACAGGTTATCATGAGAAATTTTTTTATGACAGAGGTGTACTCTATCATTTCCTGTACAGGCATCTTGCCTGGCTGTGGGGAGCCAGATTCGTTTTCAGCAAACGAAAGAGCATGTGCAGGGAGATAAAGCCTTTTAAGGCATATGGAATATTGCTGAAAGGCATTAAAGAAGGGAAAAAAACAGGGGAGGCATAAACGCTTTGTTCGGAGTGATCCTGTATATCATGATCAGTCTGTTGGCTGTCATGATAGCCGGAAAAGTGAAGAATACGGCAGGCAAGGCATATCCTGCCGCATCCAGACAGGACTATGTCAATGTCATTAGTCTTACGGCATTGTTTTTCATTCTCTTTATTCCTTCAGCTTTGCGCATACATACGGGAAATGATTATTTCACTTATATAATCCGTTTCCATGACGCATATACAGATAACCATATAGTTACGGAGCCGGGCTTCAACCTGATAATAAAAGCCGTATACAGTTTTCTGGGTAAAGAGATATTTCTTCTGATCTTTGCGATCTTTGCATTTTTAACCGTGCTCGCATTTATCAGAGGCATGTATCTCTTAAGTGAAGACTTCGGGATGACGGTCTTTCTCTTTATGGCTTTCGGACTGTATTTCCAGACTTACAATACTGTCAGGTATTATCTGGCTCTTGGGATATTGCTGATCAGTATGTACCATGCTATAAAGGGTAATTATCTTAAGTTCATTCTTCTGGTATTGCTGGCATCGCTCTTTCATAAGACTGCAGTCTGTGTGCTTTTGTTCTATCCGTTCTGCAGACTTAAATGGAACAGGATCCTTATAGCGTTGCTGGGGATCGGAGGGATAAGCGGACTGATCTTTAAGGAACAGTATCTGGCTCTGTTTCTCAGAGTATATCCTTCTTACGTTAATGAGGAAGAATACCTGAGTTCGGGAAGCATAAGCTGGGTGAACATACTGCGCTGCCTGGCAGTGCTTGCCTTATGCATATACTTTTATAAACCGGTGATAAAGGAGAATAAGCCGCTCCTGTTTTACATGAAGCTTAATGCGCTGGCGCTGATATTTTACGGCTGCTTCAGCTTTGTGCCCTTTGCATCAAGGATCGGTTATTATCTGAATATTTCTCAGATATTACTGATACCGGGGATACTTAAAGGACTTGACGATAAGAAGAAAAAATACCTGACTGTGATGGTGGCAGCTGCAGGAGCTGTGTATTTTGCTTTCTTCCTCTATAAAGCATTCGGAGATGTGGTAAGAGTATTGCCCTACAGCACATGGCTTGATTATTCGGGAAGCATGGACGGATTATCATATGTAAAGGTGACGGGATGAAACTTAAATTTTCTGTTATTGTAGTAAGCCTTAATGCAGGCGAAGAACTGAAGAAGACCGTGGACAGCATACTTATGCAGAGATATCCTGCCTATGAAGTGATCGTTAAGGATGGCGGAAGTGAGGACGGTTCACTTGCTATGCTTCCGGAAGATGAGCGTGTAAGAAAGATCATTAAGGAAGACAGTTCCATATATGATGCCATGAATCAGGCTGTGGCACTGGCCAGAGGAGAATATTGCATCTTCTTAAATTGCGGAGACTATTTTTATGATGAGCTTGTACTTTCAAGAGTAGCGAAAGAAACATTGAAGTATAAGGCTGACATTTTCTACGGAGATCTGTACAGGAGAAAGCTTGACAGCACGGATATCTCTCCGGACAGAGTCACGGATTTCCTGTTGTTCAGAAATGTGCCCTGTCATCAGGTGTGCTTTTACTCAAGAGAACTCTTCTCCAAACGGGGATATAAGACGAAATTCAAAGTGCGCGCGGATTATGAACACTTTCTCTACTGTGTAAAGAGAGAGGGAGCGAAGTGCAGGCATATGAACATAACAGTCAGCTCCTATGAGGGTGAGGGCTTTTCGGAAACGGCAGAGAATAAGAAAAGGGCAAATGAGGAACACAGGGAGATAACACAGGAGTATCTCGGAAAGAAAGTATATCTGTACAGATTACTTATGGTGGTAACGCTTCAGCCGGTCAGGGAAAAACTGGCACAGTCGCCGGTATTCTCGTCGGTATACCACAAATTGAAGGGCAGGCTTTATGGAAAAGGCTAAGAAAAAAGTATTATGGGTGTGCAATCTGATGCCTGCGTTTGTGGCCAGTGCAGCTGAGCTGGGACGCGGACAGAATAAGGAAGGCTGGATAAGCGGAGCCGCTGCGAAAGTTATGGAGGGCGACGAACTCAGCCTTGCTGTTGCATTTCCGGTAAAAGGCGACGAAAAGATGAGCGGTATGGCAGGCCTCGTCAGGTATTTCAGTTTTTACGAAGATACCGATCATCCGGAAAACTATGATCCCTCTCTTGAGGCTTCAATAGGAAGGATATGCGAGGAGTTCAAACCTGATGTGATACACTGCTTCGGTACCGAGTATCCACATTCACTGGCATTGCAGAAACTCGGAGAATGGAAAAACAAAGTGGTAGTACACATACAGGGTGTGATGCAAAGCTGCGCGGAACAGTATTACGGTGGCTTGGACGAAGCTGTGACCGAGAGTGCTACCATACGTGACATAATACGCGGTGACAGTCTCTGGAAACAGAAAGAGAAATACGAGAAGCGGGCGGAAAGAGAAAAAACGGTGCTCTCTCTTGCAAGCTATGCCTGCGGACGTACTGATTTTGACAGAGCGTATGTGGAGAGTATCAATCCTTCCTGTATGTATTTCTCAATGAATGAAACATTAAGACCGGGCTTCTACGGTAAGCTCTGGGATAGGGATAATATTGTAAAACACAGGATATTCATGTCACAGGGAAATATCCCGTTAAAGGGTCTGCATGTTGCTATAGAGGCTCTTAAACTTGTAAAAGAAAAGTATGAGGATGCCCATATAGTCGTGGCAGGTGATGATATAGTGAATAAGCCTTTTTACAAGATACCCGGCTATGGTAAGTATCTTAAGTCGTTACTTGATAAATACGGGCTGAAAGACAGTGTGTCTTTTATGGGACAGTTAAATGAAAGTGAGATGTGTGCGGAATATCTTGAAACAAATGTGTTCGTGCTGGCTTCATATATAGAAAATTCTCCCAACTCACTGGGCGAAGCCATGCTGCTCGGTGTGCCTTCCGTTGTATCAAAGGTAGGCGGGGTACCTTCAATGGCAGAGGAGGATAAGGAAGTTCTTGCCTTTGATGCGGGCGATGCCAAAGGGCTTGCCGAAAAGATTTGCCGCTTTTTCGGAAGCGAAGAACTGCAGGATGAACTCAGGATGGCAGCGAGAAAAAGGGCTATGCTGACTCATGATGCGGAAGCAAACTACAAGATGCTTTTGTGGATATACGATAAAATATGAACTTTGTTTTTCTCACAAACTATATGACTCATCATCAGCTTCCTCTGTACAGGGAGCTTAGGAAGGTTTTGGGTGAGGAACTCTGTTTTATCGCAACGGATAAAATGGAAGAAGAACGGCTGAACATGGGCTGGTCACTGAAGGAAGAAGACATAGCGGGTTACATGTTCATGGATGATGATGTGGGGAAAGCAGAGAAGCTGATAAGGGAAAGCGATGTGGTACTCTGCGGAGGCGCGGACGATTATTTCCTGAGAGAAAGACTTGATGCGAAGAAGTTTACTTTAAGGTATTATGAGAGACTCTTTAAGGACGGCTACTGGCATGCATTTACACCGAAGTCTTTTTCAAAAAACAGGAACAGACACGTAAGGTTTAAGAATGATCCCGTATACCTGCTGTGTGCCGGGGCCTATGTTGCTCATGATTTCAATCTGATAGGCGCATATCCGGATAAAAAATTTAAGTGGGGATACTTTCCGGAGTTTATAGAATACAGTGATGATGAACTGAAGAGGAAGACTCCCGGCAGCATTAAGATACTCTGGACCGGGAGAATGATAGACTGGAAACACCCCGAACATGCGTTGTATGCTGTCGCAAAATGCATTAAGCGCGGATTCGACATAAGCTTCACCATGATAGGTGAGGGAGATATGTCAGCCCGGATAGATGAGATGATAAAGGAATACGGACTGGAAGGAACAGTGATAAGAAGGCCTTTTGTTGCTCCCGCGGAAGTAAGGGAAGAGATGCGCCGCAGTGATATATATTTGTGTACAAGCGACTTCAAAGAAGGCTGGGGAGCAGTGGTAAACGAAGCGATGAACGCAGGCTGCGCGGTAGTAGGCTCATCCGGAGCAGGAGCAGTACCTTTCCTTTTGAAACATGAAGTGAACGGTATGGTATATCCGTCCGGTGAAAAAGAAATACTGACGGAAGCTGTATCGGCTCTCTGTGAAGATCCTATGCTCCGTTTCAGACTCGGAAAAGAAGCGTATAATACCATTGCTTCGGAATGGAATGCTGAGGAAGCATGCAGGAGACTCTTAAGTTTTTGTGATGCGGTGCTTAAGGGAGAGTACTTTACTGAAGATGAGGGACCTTTGTCAAAGGCAGAGGTGATCAGGCCTAAGGAAGGGTGGATGAATTGCTTATAACTTTTGTTTCAAATTATTTCAATCATCACCAGAAAGCTTTTTGCGATGCAATGAGCGCGATGCCGGATGTGGATTTTACTTTCATTCAGATGGAAGAGATGGAAGCGGAACGCGTAAGGATGGGCTGGGCTTTAGATGTATCAGCTATTCCCTATGTCCTGAAATACAGGGGTAATGAGGAAACCTGCAAAAAACTTATGAGGGATTCCGACATGACCATCTTCGGAGGAGTGGATGAAAGTCTGGCTTATGAGAGACAGGATCTGGGCAGAGCAACCATAAGATACAGTGAACGCATATATAAAGAAGGCCAGTGGAAGTTCATTTCACCGAGAGGTCTGATCAAGAAGAACAGGGATCATACCAGGTATAAGGGCATGCCGGTATATCTGCTCTGTGCCGGAGGCTATGTGGCCTCGGATTATTCACTGATACAGGCCTATCCGGATAAGAAATATGTATGGGGCTATTTCCCTGAAATCATAAACTATGATATAAAAGAGCTGCACAAAAACCGTATCGATGACGGTATGGTAAGACTCTTGTGGTGCGGTAGAATGATAGACTGGAAGCATCCGGAAGCAGCGCTTGATATATGCAGATCCCTTGATCAGAGAGGGATAAAGTGTGAGCTCACATTCATAGGCGGAGGCGAGCTGGAAGAGCATATCAGACAGGAGGCACTCAGAAAAGGAGTTCCCGGACTTGCAAAGTTTATAGGATTCAGGACACCGGAAGAAACACGTGAATACATGCGCAGCGCGGATATCTATCTTTTTACCAGTGATCAGAAAGAAGGCTGGGGAGCTGTTTTGAATGAAGCGATGAACAGCGGCTGTGCGATCGTTGCCTCCCATGCCATAGGCGCAGTTCCCTATATGCTTCGTCACGGAGTAAACGGGATGGTTTATAAGAGCGGGAATAATTCCGAAGCTGCTGAATATGCATATAAGCTGGCTAAGGACAGACAGCTGAGGTTCAAGCTGGGCTATGAGGCATACGACACGGTGAAAAACTATTGGAATGCCGGCTATGCCGCAGACAGACTGTATCTCTTTATCAGGCATGTGCTATACGGTGAAGAATGGATACCCGAGGAAAGAAAGGGACTTCCCCATCCGATGCAGAAGGCCGATAAGATAAGTCCTGCTGAAGGATACAGCTATGTAAGAGGTTAACAGAGATGAATGTGATAGCTACGGGCTTTGCCTTTTCATTTGCATATGACGAAAAATACGGTACCTCGGCACAGCTTTCCGGAGGTACGGAGCTTAACAGACTTGAGATATACATGAAGAATATGGTGGTATCACTGGTCTCGATAAAACGGCAGAATCCGGATGATGAAGTGATGCTGATAGTAAACTGTGATATTCCGGAGGCCTTCGCAGGATATGTCAGGATACTTAAGGATAATGGGATAGTTATAAGAACCATGGAATATGACAGTTTCCGTTTCCCGGAAGATTTTCCCTGGTCTCTGGCGGCATTTAAGCTCTGCGTTCTTAAATATCTTTCGGCTTCCGAATATGAACGTGCCATGATAATAGACTGTGATACATATACGGTACATCCGTATACGGAACTGTGGAAGGAAGCGGATGCCGGACTTATGCTCTACAATCTCGGTCATTCCTATGACCACGAAGAAAGAAGCATAATGCGCGGTACATATGCGAGAATGTATCCGGAGGGTAAAGATCATATTGTTCACTACGGCGGTGAATTTATCTGCGGCAGGACAGAGGAGCTTAAGCTGTATGCCGCACAGTGTGAAGCTGTATATGACAGGATGAAAGAAATATCCTTTGATGTGGATAAGCAGAGGACCAATGACGAAACGGTCATGGCCTTTGCGGCTGCAGAGTATAAAAAGACTAAGCCGGTGATAGAGAGCGGTGCATATATATGCAGATACTGGACGGAAAAAAAGTTTTATCTCGTATCCACAAATGCTTTTTTCAATCCGGTATGTATCTGGCATTTACCCAGTGAGAAGAACAGGGGACTGCTGATAATGTATAATGCTTTTATAAAGAATAATGCTTTTCCTGACATAGATAAGGCAGCAAAGATATTCGGGATAGTAAAGGGCAGGCGTCCTTATCCCCTTGCAACAGCCTATGCCCAGTGGGTAAGGGCCAGATCAAAAAAATAACAGAGGTAGAGTAAATGATCTCGGTGATCGTTCCGGTATACAACAAGGAAGAATACCTGGCCCGCTGCATAGACAGCGTGCTTTCGCAGACTTATGCCGATCTGGAACTGATACTTGTCGATGACGGCTCGAAGGATAAAAGCGCTGAGATCTGCAGGGAATATGAAAAGAAAGACAAACGCATAAGATTTATTCAGAAAGAAAACGGCGGCGCATCTACGGCAAGAAATCTGGGGATAAGCGAAGCCAAGGGTGAATACATTGGTTTTGTGGACGGAGATGACTGGATAGAAGAGGATATGTATGAAACTCTTCTTTCGGAACTTGAGAAAAACAGAACTGCCAAGAACAGACCTAAGGCGGCGCAGCTGATGAGCGAGGATCATGCGCCGGATCTGAGTCTGATAAAAGAAGCCGATATTAATGACGGCAGCGTGGAAATAAAAAAGAGAGATGATTATTTCAGGGAATTGATTATGCATAAGGGAGATTCCTCCTTCTGCACCAAGCTCTTTGAAGCGGAGTTCATAAAAAAATATAAATTTCCGGAAGGCAGGAAGAATGAAGATTTTGCACTGCTTGTGGAAATGATGCCCGGTCTCGAAGACGGGATCATAACTATAGGAAAGATGGGATATCATATCTATCACAGCGAGGAGAGCGCAACCAGGGGGAGTTATGACCAGAAGCTGTATGAGGATATGATGTATAATGCCTTCGGAGCATACAGATATGCAAGGGATCATTATCCCGAGTACATTACCGAAGCTGCCAGATTCAGACTGGTACAGGCTTACGATTTCCTTCTGCATATACCTGTGGAAAGGATGAGAGCGGATAACGAGTTTTATATGCGCATTGTCCGTTTTGTGAAGAGCGAGAAAGAAGAGATCGCCAAGAATCCCTATCTTGATAAAAGAGAAAGACTGGGACTGAAACTCTTAAGCATATCACCAAGAGGTATAAGAAGCGCGCACAGAACCTGGATGAAGGTGAGGGACAGATGAAAGACAGGATATATGTTTGTCATACATTCTATCATGTATATATCACTTTTCTGAAAGAGCTTGCTCTTCCGAAGGAAGAACAGGGTAGCGCTACGCTGGTCTTAAGTCTGATGTCCAACAATTTCGGGGGACTTAAAGCACGTATAGAGGCACTGGGATATTTTGAAGATGTGTTGGAGTATGATGAGAAGAGAGAGGAATTCTTCCCGGAACTGACTAAGTATAAAGTGGACAGAGGAAATATCGTACTCAACATGCTTCAGCGCATAAGCTTTACTTCAAAGTTTGCAAAGCTGCAGGAGAAGTTTGTGCCTGTTGAGATGAGACAGTACAAAGATATATATGTATACTGTGATTCCGATCCTATAGGAGTATATCTTAATAAGAAAAAGATAAGCTATCATGCTGTGGAAGACGGGCTGGACTGTCTGAAGACTCTTGATTCGGCGAGAGTGACTAATAAAGGACACTTTGAGATGAAAGCGAAATTCGCAAAGCTCGGCCTGATACATATCGAGAACGGTTATTCGAAATACTGCATCGATATGGAAGTGAATGACAAAAGCGTACTGAAATACGATAATCCGAAATACAAGGAAGTACCCAGAAAACCGTTGTACGACAGGCTTTCGGAAGATGATAAGCAGCTTTTGCTTAAAGCTTTCGTGGAAGATAAAGAAGAAATAGAAGAAAGGATAAAACAGGCAAAGTCAAGCGGACAGAAGACCGTGCTGATACTGACGGATCCTTTATGTGATCTGGATACCAGAAAACGCATAACCGATGATCTGATGGAAATGTTCGGACATGATGAAGAGGGAAGCGAGACACTTATATTCATAAAGCCTCATCCGAGGGATGTGCTGGATTATAAGAAACTATACCCGGACTGCCCCTTCTTTCCTTCATCGGTGCCCATGGAGATACTTAACTTCTTCGAGGGCATGCATATAGACACGGTAGTTTCGGTATATACGGAACTGGCTGCGATAACTTTTGCGGAGAATAAAGTGCGACTCGGTCATGATTTCATGGATAAGTATGAAGACCCTGATGTGCACAGACATTTCGGAACATAAGCCATGATAAAGATAATTAAAAAACTCGGAGTATTACTCGATAAAAAACAGAAAGATTTTATGATAGTGCTGGTACTGATGATGCTTGTCGGCGCCCTGCTGGAGACGGCAAGTGTGGGTATCATCATACCTGTGATGAAACTCGTCATGGATCAGAATGCGGTCGAAGATAATGAGACGGTAAATGCCATATATACCTTTGTGGGATCCCCGGGGATCAAAGCATTTACCGTGATGATCATGCTTCTTCTGATTGTTCTTTTTGTGGTAAAGAATCTTTTTCTCTATGTACAGCAGAAGGTACTGTACAGATATATCTATACTAACCAGTTCAGAACGTCCGAACGTATGATGAAAAATTATATACGTAAGGACTACGAGTATTATCTCAATGCGGATACCGCGGTGATACAGAGAAATATTACTTCCGATGTTAATAATATGTATGCGATGATACTCTCGCTGCTGACCTTAGCCTCCGAAGCAGTGGTATTTGTATTCCTTGCAGTCGTGCTCTTTGTCACTGAGCCCATGATGACAGTAATGATATCGGTATTGCTGATAATTACTCTCTTAGTGATAAAGAAAGTGTTGAAACCGGTGATGCATAAGGCAGGCAAGGACAACCAGGATTATTACAGCGGACTGTTTAAGTGGATATCACAGACCGTGACAGGTATAAAAGAAGTAAAGACCACAGGACGTGAGATGTATTTTGTAGATGAATATATCAAATGCGGTAAGGGTTATGTTGGGGCTGTTCAGAAATACACGCTGTTCAGCAATATACCGAGACTGCTGATCGAAACCATATCCGTATGCGCCATGGTGCTCTATCTTATGATACTGATCTTAAGCGGTCAGGACACCAGCGAGATGATGGCTATACTTGCCGCCTTCGGTGTGGCAGTCGTACGTCTGATGCCCTGCGCTAACAGGATCAACAATCAGATCAATAACATAGCTTATTTTGAACCTGCATTCATGGGAGTGTCCGATAATCTCCAGGATGAAGTCGACAGTGAAAACACCGATATGACGGACTTTACTCCCGTTAAGGAAAAACTCCCTGTCAAAGATGTTATAAGCCTTAAGGATATCAGCTATAAGTATCCGAATACCGATGTCTATATCTTTAATAAGGCTTCCTTTGATATTCATATAGGCGAGAGTGTAGGAATAGTAGGTTCCTCGGGAGCCGGCAAGTCTACGGTAGTGGATATACTTTTAGGTCTCTTAAAACTTGAAGGCGGAAGTATAACGGCTGACGGCAGGGATGTTCTTGATAAAGAGAACTACCGTAAGTGGCTTAAGAATATCGGTTATATACCTCAGAGTATTTTTATGCTGGATGATACCATAAGGAAGAATGTTGCCTTCGGTATATCTGAAGAAGAATTATCCGAAGAACGTATATGGGAAGTGCTGAAGGAGGCACAGCTGGATGAATTTGTAAAAGGACTGCCGGAAGGTCTTGATACCGGCATAGGTGAGAGAGGTGTGAGACTGTCGGGAGGACAGAGGCAGAGGATAGGTATTGCCAGAGCACTCTATGATGATCCTGAGGTGCTGATACTTGATGAAGCAACCAGTGCTCTCGATAATGATACTGAAGCTGCCATAATGGATTCAATTAACAGATTCAAGGGAAAGAAAACTCTGATAATAATAGCGCACAGGCTGGAGACCATTAAGAAATGTGATCATGTATACCGCGTTGAAAACGGAGGTATCACTAAAGAACGCTGACCTTTGCTGTCAGTCCTGTGCGGTATAGAGTTTGTAATAATAACCTTTCATTGCCATGAGCTCGTCATGGGAACCGCTTTCCATTATCTTACCGTGATCGACATACATTATCCTGTCACAGTTCCTGATGGTCGATAATCTGTGAGCGATAATAAAGGAGGTGCGGCCTTTCAGCATTGCGTCAAGACCTTTCTGCAGTGCGGTCTCGGTGCGCACGTCTATACTCGATGTGGCCTCATCAAGTATGAGTATGGCAGGATCTGAGAGCAGGGTTCTTGCAAAGGAGATCAGCTGCTTCTGGCCTTCCGAAAGAGCAGAACCTCTTTCGCGTACTTCAGTCTTGTATTTATTCGGCATCTCGGATATAAATTCATCCGCACATACACTCTTGCTTGCCCTTATTATTTCTTCTTCAGTGGCATCCAGTTTTCCGTAACGTATATTGTCTTCGATATTGCCTGAGAAGAGGAAACTGTCCTGCATCATTATACCCATCTGTGATCTTAAGGATTTAAGTGTCACTTTCGAAATATCCTGACCGTCTATTTTCACACAGCCCGAATCTATATTGTAGAAGCGTGAAAGCAGGTTAACGATCGTGCTTTTACCGGCACCGGTAGGCCCTACGAGAGCTATGGACTCGCCGGGTTTAACACTGAAAGAAACATTATGCAGGACTTCCTTGGAAGTATCATAGGAGAAACTTACATTTTCAAAAGTCACTTCGCCTTTTATGGGAGCAAGCTCCACAGCACCTTCGGCATCCTTGACTTCAACGGGTTCATCTATGGTCTCAAAGATCCTTTCGAGATAAGCGATGTTGTTTATGAAATTGTTGAAGATATTACCGAGGTTCATTATTGGCTGCCAGAACATGGAAGCATAGCTTGAGATCGCTACGATGGTACCCAGGGATTTGCTGCCGCTTCCGAATATTATCAGGCCGAATACGAAGATGGCCGCACGGACAAAGACCGATATGGTATCGATGCCGGGCCAGACCAGGTTGGTATATCTGACGGCTGTAAACCAGGTGTTTCTGCAGTCTGCAGAAAGGTGTTTGAAGGTTTCCGCATTCTCATCCTCTCTTGCGAAGATCTGAGTGATGCGCGCACCCACTATGTTTTCCTGAAGATAAGCATTAAGGTTTGAATTCTTATTGGAGACAGCCTGCCAGGCTTTACGCTGTTTATTCTTGATCCACAGCATGAAGAAGGCGAGGATAGGAACGCCGCACATTACCACAAGTGAAAGCTGCACATCTATGACGAACATGAAGATCACGATGAAGAGCAGATTAAAACTCTCAAGTATGATGCTGATAAGTCCGTTGGAGAGCATATCCGAAACGGAGTTGACGTAGTTTACCACACGTATCAGTATCTTACCGTGAGGCCTGTCATCATAATACTGGAAAGGGAGCTGCTGCAGATGTGCGAAGAGATCCTTCCTTATGTCGTAGATGATATTCTGGCTGGCATTTACCATCAGGCGGCTTCTTATGGTGGTAAAGATAACGCTTACTATATATACGAGCGCAAGAAGCAGGACAAGTGTATAGAGAAGCTGTCTGTCCTTGTTAGGAACGGCAACATCAAGAGCGCGTCTTGTGATAAAAGGAGCAAGATAACCGAATGCTCCGCCGATACCGCTTAAAATAAGGGCGATAAGCATGTAACGCAGATATTTCTTTATGTAGACGGAAGCACGCAGAATATGCCTTATGTTAAAAGGCTCTTCAAGCTGCTCGTCCTGTTTATAAGTATTACGTGCCATAGCTCTTACTCACTTATTCCTTCCTGAAGTTTTACAAGTTCACTGTAGTATCCGTTTTTCTTTACCAGTTCGTCGTGACTTCCTTCTTCCAGGATGCAACCGTCCTTAAGAATCATGATCCTGTCAGCAGTACGGGAGGTAGATATCCTCTGGGCTATTATGATCTTAGTGCATTCAAAATCAAGATGCGCCAAAGCTTCCTGTATCCGCTTTTCTGTTTCGAGATCCACGGCTGAAGTGGTATCGTCCAGGATCAGTATCGAAGGTCTTACTGCCAGGGCTCTTGCCAGCGACAGTCTCTGCTTCTGACCGCCGGAAAGGCCGACACCGCGTTCACCTATGATCGTGTCGTAACCTTCGGGCATCTTTGCGATGAAGTCATCGGCAGCGGAATATCTTGCGAACTTGACCACTTCTTCAAGTTTTATATGTGAATCACCATAAGCGATGTTGCCTTCTATACTGTCCGAATAGAGCAGTACGTCCTGGGTTGCAAGCCCTATGCTCTTACGAAGGTTTTCAAGCTTTATCTTCTGTACCGGCATATCATCTATAAGGATCTCACCCTCGGTAGGTTCATAGAAACGGGGAATAAGATGTATCAGTGAGCTCTTTCCGCAGCCCGTCTCTCCCATGATAGCAATGGTCTCACCGGGAGTGACCTTAAACGATATATTCTTCAGCACCGGAAGATTTCCGTCATGATATTGAAATGAAACATTTTTAAACTCGATCTTTCCTTTTAGTCTTGCCTTCAGCTCTATAGCGTTTTCGCAGTCTTTGATCATGGGTTCGGAATAGTAGATTTCCATTACCTTAGCGGATGCAGCCTTGAAACGCTGGAATTCGTTCATTATATTACCCATCATTCTCATGGGATTGGCAAGAGCCCAGATCAGTCCCGAGATCGATACGTACTGTCCCATAGAGAGCTCTCCGCTGATCAGGAAACCGCCTCCCACGAACAGCATGGTAAGGGGCATAAGGTTTGCGAAGCTCTCAACAAAAGGATAATATTTGATCCATACCAGTGCGGTAGCTTTGTTGGTATCGCGGTAGTCGCTGTTGGATACATCAAATTTCTCTATCTCATAATCTTCTCTTGTGAAGGCCTTGACCACACGGTTGCCTGAAATGTTTTCCTGGGCTATCGTGTTCATGCCTGCAAGTTTTTCCCTCAATTTTGCATGCATAGGGGCAACACTCTTCCTGAAACGGAAGATTATGATGAATACAAAAGGCGCAATCACGAGAAGGCTTAATGCCATCTTGACATTGACCATGAAAAAGTAGATCGCAACAGCGCCAAACAGGGAGAAAGATTCTATGATGACACGGATGACCCAGGCGATCATATGTCTTACGGCATCAAGGTCACCGGTTACTCTGGTCATGATATCTCCGGTTCTGAAACGTGAATAAAAGGTCATGTCCTGACGCTGTATCTTATCGTAGAGAAAGTTTCTTACTTTATAAAGAACAGACTGTGATACATGTTCGTAGATCATCTGATCGGAGTATACTATAATGACACGCAGAAGAGTGATACCTACCATGGCAAGTATCAGTTTATAGAAAAGATCGCGGTGAAGCTGCAGATTCTCTACGGCATTTTCACCTGTAAGAAACATATCTACGATCTTTCCGGAAACCAGGGGAACGGTCAGCTGCATCGCATTATAGGCAATAGTCAGCACCAGCCCCAGCGCGTAGATCGCCCTGAAGCCCTTCATGTTTTCCCACAGCCAGACAAAGCGTGAGGGAATCTTTTTTTCGGCAACTGTCTGCGACATAGCAAAACACCTCATTTTTGAATGTCACGTATTTATATCATATGGAAATAGTAAATGCAATAAGATGACAAAAATAGACCAAAAACTGACAAAATACGGGTTATATGACCTGATTATCTTCGCTCTACATGAGCTCCGGTGAAAGTGACCACGGCGATGTCACGGCCGGTAT
Organism: Lachnospiraceae bacterium; assembly: GCA_016281335.1. Taxonomy (GTDB): domain Bacteria; phylum Bacillota; class Clostridia; order Lachnospirales; family Lachnospiraceae; genus NK4A136. The sequence goes on from JAEEIK010000028.1 coordinate 19,721, forward strand.
CATCGCTGATCATCACCTCGTAAAAACAATTTGTACGACCGTCCTTGATAAGCCTTGTATCAGCATAAAGCACGCTTCCCTTTGACATATTCAGGAAACTTGCCTGCCCCACCAGGCTTACCGTGGCCTTGTCCCTGCAGAAATTTGAAGCTATGGCGAAGGCAAAATCCGCAAGAGTGTAAATCGAGCCGCCCATTATACCGCCGTAAGCATTTCTGTGCTTATCTTCGATCTTCATGCTGCAGCGTACGTGGTCCTCGCTTACTTCATCTATTTCTATGCCGCTCATCACTGCGTAATTATCTTTGTAAAAATACTCTTTTGCTTCTTCAAGGGTTCCCATGATCAATACCTCCCGAAAACTGATACCCTGTTATTTAATCACAAAAAAAGGGAAATGTGAATAGCTTCCTGTATTTATTGAAAAAATCGTCCGTTTAACGTAGAATATAAATCAGTGACAGGAGGAACGGCGTTGAACGGGACAGAGATGAGATATGATGCCTTTATAAGCTACAGACATTGCGAACCTGACAAGGATGTAGCTATTGCCATACAGAAGAAACTTGAGAATTACAGGCTTCCTTTCGAGGTGGCAGCTAAGCTTGGGAAAAAGAAGCTGACACGCGTTTTCAGGGACGAGTCGGAATTTGCCGTATCGGCTGATCTGTCCGAGGCCATTATGGACGCGCTTAAACAGTCCGAATATCTGATCGTGATCTGCACACCGAGACTGAAGGATTCGGAATGGTGCAGGAATGAGATAGAGACCTTTCTTAAAATCAGGGACAAAAAGCATGTACTGCTTGTTCTTGCCGAAGGAGAACCGGAGGAAGTATTTCCCGAGATATTGCTTTATGAGGAAGTATCCAGGACGGATATGTCCGGGAATGAGGTAATGATAAGGGAAAAAAGAGAGCCGCTGGCCGCCGACTGCAGGGGCGAGACTAAGAAGGAACAAAAGCACAACATGGAGCTTTCGGTGATCCGTCTGGTTGCTTCGATCCTCGGGATAGGTTTTGACGATCTGGTACAGCGCCACAGGAGGCAGCGTATCTTCAG
>JAEEIK010000154.1 GCA_016281335.1 Lachnospiraceae bacterium
GATATGCCGGGCTTTGATACTCCCGTCGAAGATGACAATACAGTCCCGTCTTCGATAATAGAAAACATGGCAGCTCCTCCTCAAGTGGAAGGCATCGAAGTTACGGATGAAATGCTGAAGGTATCGGTCTTAAGAAAGGGGAATACCGAAAGGATAAAGGATGTAATGCGGCGCGCCGCAAAGGGCGAGACCATCACATTGGGATATATCGGCGGTTCCATTACTGCCGGCTCCAATGCCGATCCGATGATCACGAATTGCTATGCCTACCTGACCACTCTGTGGTGGCAGCATACTTTTCCCGATGCTGAGTTCAATTACGTAAATGCAGGAATAGGCGCCACCGACTCATATATAGGAGTTCACAGGGCCGATGATGACCTGCTTTCCTTTAAACCCGATCTTATCACGGTGGAATTCTCGGTAAACGACAGCTATCCGATCAATCAGGAGACTTATGATTCCCTGCTTCTGCATCTTTTGAAACAGGACAATGCTCCGGCAGTCGTACCTCTTATCATCTGTAGTAACTCCCACTGCTATGCCCCGGAGCACATCCCGGTCATCGAATCCTATGACCTGCCGGCCATCAGCTATTATTCCCTGGTCTTCGGAGGATATGTTGATTGGAATCAGGTCGGTGATCCCGACATGATACATCCCCTTAATCCCGGTCATCAGCTTATAGCTCATATACTCACTTCATTCTATTCAGATATACTTAATGGTATTAACGACAATCCTCCGGGAGAGTATGTGATCCCTGAAGAACATATAACCGCCGTGCGTTTCGAGAATTCGGACTTTTTATACAATGATGATATCACGCCTGTTAAAGCTGAAGGCTTTGAAGCAGTGCATCCGGATCCTCCGATACTTCACGGAGACGGATGGCGTACCGAAGCCGGAGGCTGCATCAGTTTTGAAACTGATTGCAAAAGCCTGGGCTTTGCCTATATAGAATACGGCACAGCTCCCGAGGGAGGCTGCGCCGTAATGGATGTATATGTTGACGATAAGCTCTTTACCACCATTGATACCCACAATGAGAATCTACGGAGTGATCGTCTTTTGTATGTAAACTGTATTCTTGATGACAGCGTGTCCCGCCACAGCATTCGCTTTGAGGCTTCATCTGAAAACAGCGGCGAAGGCATCTTTGACCTTCTGGGACTTGCCGTAAGCTACTGAGTTTAAAACAGTTTCTTGCGTTTAGGCTTTTTAGTGCCCTCATCACTGCCGTTTCCGTGGCTGGCCTTGAATTTCTCTGCAGCATGGAGGCTGTCGCCTGTCTCGGCATCGTACTGTTTTAAGAGTTCCTTTGCCTTGCTGCTGAGCTTGTCGGGAGTCTGTACTATCAGTGTCACATAATGATCTCCCCTGTTTCTTGCATCGCGCAGTGAAGGCACTCCCTTGCCTTTCAGTCTTACTCTGGTATCCGTCTGGGTTCCGGGCTTCACTTCATAGATGACCGGTCCGTCCACCGTTTCGATCACCACATCACCGCCAAGAGCAGCTATGGCAAAGCTGATGGGCACCGTTGAAAAGATATTCTGGTCTTCTCTCTGGAATATGGGATGGGGCTTTACCACAGCCTCTACCAGTACATCTCCTCTGGGTCCGCCGTTTGAACCCGGCTCGCCGAGTCCGCTCATACGCTTGCACTGGCCGTTATCCACGCCTGCAGGGAATTCCACCGCATATTTCTTCCTCATGGATGTATAACCGGTACCGCGGCAATCAGGACACTTCTCCTTGATTATCTTGCCGGAACCGCCGCAATCGGGACAGTTCTGCACATTTCTTATCACTCCGAACATGGACTGCTGGGTATAAACCACCTGGCCTTTACCGCCACACTTGGTACAGGTCTCAGCGCTGCTTCCGGGTTTCGCTCCGCTTCCCTTACAGGTCGCGCATTCTTCTTTTACATTAAGCTCTACTTCTTTGGTGCATCCGAATACAGCTTCCTCGAAGGTCATACGCACGCTGGTACGGAGGTTTGCTCCCTTCATGGGACCGTTGCTCCTGCCGCGTGATCTGCCGCCTCCGAAGAAATCACCGAATATATCTCCGAATATATCAGAGAAATCCATGCTGCCGAAATCAAAGCCGCCGAAACCGCCGCCTGCTCCGCCTTCAAAGGCTGCATGTCCGAACTGGTCGTACTGTTTTCTCTTTTCCGCATCGGAAAGAACGGCATACGCTTCGGATGCCTCTTTGAATTTTGCTTCAGCTTCCTTATCACCGGGATTCATATCCGGATGATATTTCTTCGCCAGCTTTCTGTATGCAGCTTTTATCGCAGCGTCATCGGCAGTTTTTTCCACGCCGAGCACTTCATAATAATCTCTCTTATCAGCCATGTTCCTTCACTTCCTCTAACACAAGGCATGGGGTGCATAACGCACCCCTGCCAGATGTTTATTCTTTTTTACTTATTCTCAGATCTCCTTGAAGTCTCCGTCGATTATATCATCGGCAGGATTTCCTCCTTCGGAAGCGCCGCCGGCATTTCCGCCCATGCCTCCCATGCCGCCCATGTTCATGTTGGACATATCGGGACCTGCTCCGCCTGCACCACCCTGCAGGTTCTCATACATCTTGGTGAAGAGGCCGTTAGCCTTCTCCATCATGCTCTCCTGCGCAGCCTTGATCTGGCCTACCTGATCTTCCGTAAGCTCAGTATCCTTGGTGCTCTCTAACAGGTCTTTCAGCTTCTTCAGCTCATCTTCGAGAGCAGCCTTCTCTGAAGCATCTATCTTGTCGCCTACTTCGTTAAGCGCCTTCTCTACCTGGAATACCATGGAGTCCGCATCGTTTCTTGTATCGATGGCTTCCTTACGCTTCTTATCCTGTGCCTCGTACTCTGCAGCTTCCTTTACGGCCTTATCGATATCTTCATCGCTCATGTTGGAGCCTGCAGTGATGGTGATGTGCTGCTCCTTGCCGGTACCCAGATACTTTGCGGATACGTTAACGATACCGTTGGCATCTATATCGAAGGTAACCTCTATCTGAGGTACACCGCGCCTTGCGGGAGGTATACCGTCC
>JAEEIK010000155.1 GCA_016281335.1 Lachnospiraceae bacterium
AATACGTTGCCGTGCATCTTTTTAATCAGTTGCTTAACGATTTGCATTTTCTATAGATGAAGTTCTGAGCAGAATAACTTTACGGGAATGGCAGTAGTGAAAGACGGATTAAAAAAGAATTAAAGACCGCGATAAGCGGTCTTTTTTTGTCAGCAAAGGGCTGTCAGTTTATTCAGTTCAAGTTTGCCTCCGAAAAGAGAGAGGGCGCTTCCGACTGTAACGTTTACCCTCTCATACCCCAGGGCGCGTATCTTTCCGATATCCTCATACTCGTGTACACCACCTGCATATGTAACGGGCAATCCTTCATATTGTCCCAGTATCCGCACAGCTTCCTCATCTATGCCGGCTGCTTTTCCTTCTACATCTGCTGCATGGACCAGGTATTCGCAAGCATATTCCTCCAATCGTCTGAGCAGTTCAACGCTTAACTTCTCTTCGGTATATTTCTGCCAGCGGTCGGTCACCACATAGAGCCCCTCTTCTCCGGCTTTTCTTCTGCAGGACATATCCAGGACCAGACTCTCCCTGCCAACTGCAGCGGACATTTCTTTGAGCCTGTCCATATCAAGCTTCCCGTCACGGAATACATAGGATGTAACTATAACGGCAGAGGCCCCTGCATCCAGAAAGCTTTTCGCATTAGCGGGAGTTATTCCCCCGCCTGCCTGCATGCCTCCGGGATATGCACTGAATGCTTTCATTGCCATTTCCATGGAGCTCTCATATTCCGGAGTACCGTATTTATTCAGGATTATCACATGCCCGCCGGGAAGTTCCATATCTCTGTATATCCCGGCATAATATGCCGCATCTTTTTCCGAAATAAAGTTTTCGACGGCGCCTGAATCACTCAGGCTGCCGCCGACTATCTGCTTTACCCTGCCGTCATGTATATCTATACAAGGACGTATCTGCATATCATCACCCTATCACATCACTCATATCATACAGACCGTTTGCCTTGCCTGCAATGAACTTTGCAGCCTGTACCGCACCCTTTGCAAATACCGCTTTGGAATATGCCCTGTGGGAGAAGGTGATGACTTCATCCTCTCCTGCAAAGATCACATCGTGATCACCCACGATGGTACCGCCTCTTACGGCTGATATTCCAAGTTCCTTCTTATCCCTCTTCTGCCTGCGCTGTGATCTGTCATAAATATACTCATATTCCTTATCCCTGGCTTCATTTATCGCATCCGCAAGGGCAAGCGCCGTTCCCGAAGGAGCATCTAATTTAAGATTGTGATGCTTCTCCACTATCTCCACATCGAAGCCTGCCGGCGCAAGCACGTTTGCCGCTTCCTTAAGAAGTTTCAGCAGCGTATTGATGCCAAGAGACATATTTGCTGATTTAAGGACCGCTGTCTTTTTGATGCTCTCGGTAGTCGCCCTTTTTACCTGCTCTTCGCTTAAACCTGTTGAACAGAGTACCACAGGCATTCCCTTCTCCTCGCAATAATCAAGCAGCGCATCTATTGCAGCCGCATTCGAGAAATCAATTACAGCATCAGCCTCTACGTTCACATCCGCTATCTTTGAAAAGACGGGATAGTCATTCTTTATATGGTCGGATACGTCAACACCGGCTACTATCTCTATCTCCGGATCAGCCTTAACTATATTTGTGATGGTCTGCCCCATTTTGCCGTTGCAGCCATGCATTATCACTTTTACCATAGACTATCCTCCTTACAGCACGCCGAAAGCCTTAAGTTCTTTTTCAAGCACAGCGGCATGTTCAGGCTCCATCTCGGTAAGCGGTCTCCTCAGTACACCGCTGCAGTGTCCCATAAGCTCCTCTGCCTTCTTTACAGGTATGGGATTTACTTCGCAGAACAGTGCATTGATAAGAGGGATAGCATCCAGCTGTATCTTGCGCGCACACTCTGCATCTCCGTCAAAGAATTTCTGACACATATCATGAGTCTGTGTAGGTGCCACGTTGGAAAGCACGCTGATCACACCTTTTCCTCCCAGTGAAAGTATGGGCAGCACCTGGTCATCATTGCCCGAATAGATGTCCACATCGCCCTTTGCCAGAGCAGCCAGCTGTGCAACCTGTGAAAGATTGCCGGTTGCGTCCTTTACTCCTACTATATTCTTCACATTCCTGCACAGATCAACGATGGTTGCAGGCAGTATGTTCACGCCTCCGGTACGTCCCGGTATGTTGTAAAGGATCACGGGTATGCTGACTGACTCAGCTACCATAGTAAAGTGTTCCTTCAGACCTTTCTGGGTAGCTTTGTTGTAATAAGGTGTGACCACCAGCAGCGCATCCGCTCCCCTCTTCTCTGCTTCCTGTGACAGGTAGATAGCGGTCTCGGTGCAGTTGGAACCTGTTCCCGCTATAACAGGTATACGGCCTTTAACATACTTTACACAGGCCTCGATAACATCCAGATGCTCCTCATGTGTAAGTGTGGAAGCCTCGCCTGTGGTACCGCATACGATTATCGCATCGGTGCCTCCTGCGATCTGGAACTCGATGTTCTTTTCAAACTGCTCGTAATCAACGCTCCCGTCTTTTTTGAACGGAGTTGTGATCGCAACTCCCGCTCCCGTAAATACTGACATAATTTTTCTCCTCTCTGCCTTTTAGGCGGCGCCGGTGAAGCTGCCGCGCTTTAGGATAATGAAAAACCGGTATATTCAAAACGAAAATACCGGCGTGATTTGCATTATCTGATAGCGCCCCATCTTCGTTAAGATGACAGTGATACGGATATTCTCCGCACCCCCAGGTAAGTCCTTAAGCCTTCAGACTCCCTTCGGCGGTCCTGCCTTTTACCGATCATCTTCTGTGTGGCTCACATCAGACCGGCTACTTATCATTCCCGCAACCTCTATCTGTTTTATTGTTCCACGTTCTTTCGAACGTTTAAGTTACTCTACCACTTTAGTGCAGTTCTGTCAACACAAGAATTTCAGCCCTGTGCCGCTTTAGCCTGAGCACTGATCATTGCGCGTTTTCTTGCCGTAGCATCAAGTAGTTTCTTCCTGATACGCAGGAAATGCGGCGTCACTTCCAGAAGCTCGTCGGTGCCGATGAACTCAAGGCACTGCTCAAGGCTCATGATCTTGGGCGGTGTCAGCTTCAGCGCATCATCGGCCCCTGCAGATCTGGTATTGGTAAGCTGCTTTTTCTTGCAGACATTGAGTTCGATATCCTCCTGCTTGGGATTCTCTCCTATGACCATGCCCGAATAAACTTTTTCACCTGGTCCTATGAATAGATTGCCTCGGTCCTGTGCATTGAAGAGTCCGTAGGTTACGGATTCACCTGTTTCAAATGCTATCAGTGATCCCTGCTTGCGGTAGCTTATCTCGCCCTTGTATGGCGCATAGCCTTCAAATATAGTATTTATTATGCCGTTACCCTTGGTATCGGTCATGAATTCCCCGCGATATCCTATCAGTCCTCTTGAAGGGATCATGAACTCCAGCCTCGTATATCCGCCGCTGGCGGTACCCATATTAAGAAGCTCACCCTTCCTTGCGGAAAGTTTCTCTATTACCGCGCCGGAGAATTCTTCGGGTACATCAACATATGCGCGCTCCATGGGTTCGGTCTTTTTACCGTTCTCATCCTGATGATACAGAACTTCCGCTTTGCTTACCGCAAATTCATAGCCCTCACGTCTCATGTTTTCTATAAGCACGGACAGATGCAGTTCTCCGCGGCCGCTGACTTTAAAGGCTTCGGTGGTATCAGTCTCCTCTACCCTTAAGGATACATCGGTATTAAGTTCCCTGAAGAGTCTGTCACGCAGGTGTCTGCTGGTCACGTATTTTCCGTCCTGTCCGGCCAGAGGTGAATCATTCACGATAAAGTTCATGGCTATGGTAGGCTCTGAAATCTTCTGGAAAGGTATGGCCTCCACATGCTCCGGATCACAGAGCGTATCACCGATATGTATATCCGCTATACCGGAGATCGCAACTATGGAACCTATATGCGCTTCGTTCACAGGCACTTTCTCCAGGCCGTCAAACTCATACAGCTTGCTTACTTTTACCTTTTTAACTTTATCGGGATCGTGATGGTTGACTATCACCACTTCCTGATTGACTTTGACGATACCGTTATCCACCTTGCCGACACCGATACGGCCGACATATTCGTTATAATCTATCGTAGAAATGAGTATCTGTGTACCTGCTTCGGGATCTCCCGTGGGCGCAGGTATATAATCAAGTATGGTCTCAAACAGCGGAGTCATATCTTTGCCGGTCTCATCCGGTTTAAGTGAAGCCGTTCCTGCCTTTGCAGATGCAAATACAAAAGGACATTCAAGCTGTTCATCATCTGCTCCGAGATCTATCAGCAGTTCAAGCACTTCATCTATAACCTCTTCCGGTCTTGCTTCGGGACGGTCTACCTTGTTCACGCATACGATGACAGGCAGCTTCAGTTCCATTGCCTTGCCAAGCACGAATCTGGTCTGGGGCATAGGTCCTTCAAAGGCATCTACCACGAGGATCACGCCGTTCACCATCTTCAGCACACGCTCAACTTCTCCTCCGAAGTCGGCATGACCCGGAGTATCTATGATATTTATCTTCGTATTCTTATAATTTACCGCAGTATTCTTGGAAAGTATGGTGATGCCGCGCTCCCTCTCTATGTCATTGGAATCCATGACTCTTTCCACCACTTCCTGATGCGCTTCAAATACACCGCTCTGTTTTAACAGTTCATCTACCAGCGTCGTCTTGCCGTGGTCGACATGCGCGATTATCGCCACGTTCCTGATATCATCTCTTGACTCTTTCATAACATGTTTCCTCCGAATACTTTCCTTCAGTCTGTTTTCATCTTTCTGCTCACACGAAAATGAAGTATATCACCGCCCGTATGCTTCGTCAATTAAAATAAATGTTCTTCCTGCAGAACGAAAAAAGCCCCCCGCGTTTATTACGCGGAGGGCTTTATCCTTTTCTCAGATTTCTACTATCCAGCCTTCGGGAGCATCAAGACGTCCCATCTGTATGCCGGTAAGCGTATCATAAAGTTTCTTGGTGATGGGGCCCATCTCATCCATTCCGCTGGGGAAGCAGATCTCTTTGCCGTGATCTACGATCTTTCCTACGGGAGAGATGACTGCTGCGGTTCCGCAGAGACCGCACTCTGCGAAATCCTTCACTTCATCAAAGTAAACTTCCCTTTCCTCTGCTTCCAGTCCGAGGTACTCTTTCGCAACATACATAAGTGATCTTCTGGTTATGGAAGGCAGTATGGAATTTGACTTGGGGGTTACCACCTTATTGTCCTTGGTAACAAAGATAAAGTTTGCGCCGCCCGTCTCCTCTACTTTAGTACGGGTAGCAGCATCAAGATACATGTTTTCCGCAAAACCTGCCCTGTGTGCTTCCTGTATCGGATGAAGGCTCATTGCATAATTAAGTCCGGCTTTGATATGGCCTGTTCCGTGAGGAGCCGCACGGTCAAAATCACTTACACATAAGGTCAGGGGCTTGATGCCGCCCTTGAAATAAGGACCTACCGGTGTAGCAAAGATACGGAACTGATACTCATCAGCAGGCTTAACTCCGATGACCGGATTGATACCGAAAAGATAAGGTCTTAAATATAGCGTTGCGCCTGAACCGTAAGGAGGAACGAAATCCTCATTAGCCTTAACCACCTGTTTTACGGCATCAACAAATCTGTCTTTATCGAAAGGAGGCATCTCCAGACGCTGCGCGGTATCATACATACGCGCTGCATTAAGGTCCGGTCTGAAACAAACAGTCCTGCCGTCCTCTGTAGTATATGCTTTCAGGCCTTCAAAACATGTCTGGGCATACTGGAGTACACATGCGCATTCATTCATGACTATGTCGGCATCCTCGATTATAGCGCCGTCATCCCACTTACCGTCCTTATAATTGGAAACGTAACGCTTATCGGTCTTGATATAACCGAATCCGAGCGATCCCCAGTCGATATCTTTCTTTGCCATAGTACTTACCTCCATATATTAGATTTATGATTAATACTAACTAATTTTAATATTTTATTCCTGCTTAATGGCTCTGTCAAGCGTGTCTTGGGTTGCCGAAATCGGTCTTATCTGATAATATATTATTAAATGATGCCATGGTCAAATGGGCATACGATCTACGATCGTATGCCTATGTTGCACAAGAAATCGCTCCGGCAAGCCGGCTTGCCAGGACGATTTTTGTGCAACATATACAAGCAGCAAAGCTGCTTAAAGCCCATTTGACTTCAACAGCCTTCAATTCAAACGGGTACATGCTTCTTTGCATCATAATATTATAATCGTTTTGAGGTAACTGCCTTGAGAGAATTGCTTAAAAAGATAACTAATTTCATAGAAGCCGACGTTACCGATCCCGGCGAGACCAAGGACCTCGCTGTATTACTTCGGGTAGTCACGCTCTTCGGCATAATCTATTATTTCTGCCATTCGATCTTTTTGGCATATCTGGGGCACTTTGTACTCTCATTTATCGGAGTGGGCGCAATCGGTCTTGCCTGTGCCGCTTTTATCCTGACTTATGAGAACCATACCACTATTGCCCTGGTCATCACCACTGTCGGCATACTTATTATCAACTCTATCTTCACCCTGAACCTGGGTACCTATCCCTCTTATCACACTGCCATATATCTCAACATTCTTATAATATATTATAAAAAAACCGAGCGCATGCGTTTAAAGATGTTCTGCACCGTAGGCATGATACTCTCACTGATCGTGCTGGCCGGGATAGGAGAGCTCTGGCCCTACCGGGTTGAGCTCAATGAGTTCTGGTCACAGTTCCTGCTTATGTTCAACATCTGCGCCCACGGCTCCTTCATGCTGGGTTTCTCATATTCCTACGGCAACAAGTTCAACCGTTCGGAAGAGAAGCTGCGCCGTATCAACGAAAACCTGGAAAGAATGGCCAATTATGATTCTCTTACTTCTCTGGTAAACCGCAGGCATATGACCAACATCCTTGCTGACAAGGTATATAAAAATAACAGGGACGGTGACCGTTTTGCCGTGGCCATAGGTGATATAGATCATTTCAAAAAGATCAATGACAGCTACGGACATGATACCGGAGACTATGTGCTGTCCAAGGTTGCGGATACCATGCGTAAATATATGCGCTATAAGGGTACCGTAGCAAGGTGGGGCGGTGAGGAATTTCTCTTCATCTTTGACAATCAGGATCTTGAAGGAGCAGCCGGCCTGCTGGAAACCCTAAGAAAAGATATAGAAAATCTGCATCTTGATTATAAGGAGCACCATCTGTCCGTTTCCATGACCTTCGGAGTGGAAGAATTCAATCCCCGCATCGGCATGGATGCCACCATCATGCGTGCGGACAAAAAGCTGTATAACGGGAAAGAAAACGGCCGCAACCGAGTTGTCAGCCGTCTGTGATCTCTACTTTTTTCTTTCGTATTTCAGGAAACGGTACTCCAGATCGAAATAGGTTTCCTCATCACTTTCTTCTGTCAGCTCCCATCCGGGATCCTTGTCCAGATCAGGAAAATATGCATCCGCTTCATATACATGGTCTATCTTTGTGACGTGCGCTGTGTCACAGTATCTGATCAGTTCCTTATATATGCTTTCCCCGCCTGTGATATAAACATCCTCACTGTTATATTTCTTTATTTCCTCAAGCAGTTCCGGCACCGAGTGCAGCACCTTTGCTCCTTTAACTCTGAGGTTTTCATCTTTTGACAGAACGATATTTATGCAGCCTGCATGGGGCTGTCCCTGAGGAAGCTTCTCAAGGGTCTTATGGCCCATTACCACCACTTTTCCCATGGTCTCATTTTGGAAAACCTTCCGGTCCTTCGGTATTCTGACCAGTAATTCTCCCCTGTTGCCTATCGCCCAGTTTGAATCAGCTGCGACTATCAGCTTCATTTTAATCTCCTTATATCGCTACCGGTATATCTTCAAATTCCTCTCCGTACTTATATCCGATCAGCTTCACATCATCACGCGTAAAATCATAAAAATCTTTCTTATCCGGATTAAGCCAGAACTCGGGTGCCGGATAGCACTCACGTGAAAGCAGCTCCTTTATCATATCAACATGTCTGTCATAGATATGCGCATCAGCGATCACATGTACAAGTTCTCCCACTTCCATATCACAGGTTCTCGCCAGCATATGCACAAGCACCGCATACTGCACCACGTTCCAGTTATTGGCCATCAGCACATCCTGGGAACGCTGGTTAAGTATGGCATTAAGCGTCAGCTTATCCTCCCCCGGTCTCTGGGTAACATTAAAGGTCATGCTGTAAGCACAGGGATACAGGTTCATCTCCGAAAGATCCTGGTGCACATACAGATTGGTAAGTATCCTGCGGCTGAAGGGATTGTTCTTGAGATCGTAGATCACCCTGTCAACCTGATCCATCATACCTTCTTTATATTTATGCTTTACGCCCATCTGGTAACCGTAGGCCTTACCTATGGATCCGTTCTCATCCGCCCATTCATCCCAGATGTGACTGTGAAGAAAATGGATATCATTTGACTTCTGTTGCCAGATCCACAGCATCTCCTCCGTCGCGGACTTTATAGCTGTCCTTCTCAGTGTGATCACCGGGAATTCTTTACGCAGATCATAACGGTTTACCACCCCGAATTTCTTGATCGTATAAGCCGGTGTTCCGTCCTCCCAGTGAGGCCTTACTTTCTCTCCTTCCGTGCTGGTGCCGTTTTCGAGTATATCTTTGCACATCTCCTTAAAGCAGATATCTGCCATACTCATATCCTTATCCTCCTATATTTACTACTCTGGTTGCTATCGCAAAATATATCAGTAACGACAGCGCATCCACTATCGTGGTTATAAAGGGCGAAGCCATCACCGCAGGGTCAAAGCCCAGCTTCTTGGCCAGCATGGGCAGCGTACAGCCCACAAGTTTTGCTATGAGCACTGCCAGCAGCAGCGTAAGACATACGGCTAATGCCACGTTTAGCGACACTCTGTCAAAAAGCATAAGCTTGGCAAAATTGGCCACACCAAGGGATATGCCGCATATGAAAGCCACACGGAATTCTTTCCATATCACTTTGAAAACATCGGTAAATTTGATCTCGTTAAGCGAAAGACCACGGATCACGGTAACCGAAGCCTGCCCTCCGGCATTACCGCCGGTATCCATCAGCATCGGGATATATGCCACCAGCACCGGCATGGCACCGAGGGCATCTTCAAAGCCCGCTATTATTCCTCCCGTAAAAGTAGCCGAGATCATCAGCAGAAGCAGCCAGGGCATCCTCTTGCTCCAGGTCTCGAACACTCCCGTCTTCAGATAAGGCTTGTCCGAAGGCACAATAGCTGCCATCTTTTCGATATCCTCCGTAGCCTCTTCCTGCATAATGTCGACTACGTCATCGACGGTGATGATACCTACGAGACGGCCTTCGTTATCAACTACGGGCATTGAAGTAAAGTCGTATTTCTGGAAAGTTCTGGCCACTTCCTCCTGGTCGGTAAGGGTATGTATGGAGACTACATTCTCATGCATGATGTCCCCGATCACCGCGTCCTCATCCGAAAGCAGCAGATAACGGAGCGCCACGGTACCCAGCAGTTTTCTCGATCTGTCCAGAACGTAACATATATTGATGGTCTCGGAATCTATGCCTATCTTCCTTATCCTGTCTATAGCTTCTTTTACAGTTATATCTTCCCTGAGATCCACATATTCCACAGTCATCACCGATCCTGCAGAATCTTCGGGGTATCTTAACAGATGATTGATATCTCTCCTGGTCTCGGGACTTGCATTCGCCAGCAGCTTCTTGACTATATTAGCCGGCATCTCTTCCAGCAGGTCGGTAGCATCATCGGCCATCAGGTTATCGATGATGTTTGCCGCATCCTTATCAGACAGGGATGTGATTATGTATGACTGGGTATCTATATCAAGATATGAAAAAACGTCTGCCGCCATGGATTTCGGCAGGATACGGAACATCTTCACCTGTTCCTCATCCTCCAGCTGTTCGAAGAATGCCGCTATATCGGCATCATTCATCTCAGCCAGTTCCTGGCGCAGACGCGTATACTGTTTTTCGGCCATCAGTGTATTAAGGGTGGTGAATTCTCTTATCTCCTCCATCGCCGCTATCCTCCATTTTCACACCCTCCTAGACACCTCATCACTCTCCAATTTTAATATCACCGAAATTGTTTGTCAAGAAATACAGTGTCTTCGAGCTTCTCTATAGAAACGCGGCCGCCACAGGCATCCGTGAGCTTCTCCGAAAACTCCCCGGCCTTATCCCTGTCGATGACACATTCAAAATACACATCCGCAGCGTATTCGTTTATTTCTGCCTCACTGCCGTGATCGCGCAGTATATTTCTTACCCTGCTCTCATCCGAATACGGAAATTTGAGGCCGTATCTTATCCCATCCTTTTCCACGCCTATGACGCAATTCTTAAGGCCTTCCTGCACCGCTGCCGTATAGGCCCTGACCAGCCCGCCTGTTCCGAGCAGTGTACCGCCGAAATATCTGGTCACCACCGCAGCTGCATTTTTCAGACCGCTGCCTGTAAGCACCTCCAGCATCGGTCTGCCCGCAGTCCCGGAAGGTTCACCGTCATCGGAACATCTGGTCCGCGGCGGATCATCCCCTATCACGAAGGCCGAACAGTTATGCCTCGCATCCCAGTATTTCTTCTTCATAGCAGCAAAAAACTCTGCCGCTTCCTCCTCGGATGATACCGGCTTTATCGTCGCTATAAAACGCGACTTCTTTTCAACTATCTCTCCTTCTCCTCCTTCGAGGAGCACTCTTCTCTCTGCCATTACCTTTTGTAAGGCTTCTCCCCATCGGGGAGAAGCTGTCACACCGCAGGTGTGACTGATGAGGGGCCCTTATTGCATTTATGATTAACATAATGTATAATAACACAGTTGAACAACAATAACAATCCCGGAGGCACCATGGACTATTCCAGACAGGGCGTGCTGCGCAAACAGCGCGAACTCAATTCAAAAGGAATAAAGATACGCAAGATGATAGGCATCACCTTTATCAAGGCCGTGCTTATCAGTTTCATCTCCGCCGCCGTAATAGGCACCTGCCTTGGTGTCGGCATGTTCCGCGGCATACTTGCTTCCACTCCGGATTTCTCCACCATTGATGTTACACCCTCAGGCTATGCCACCACTCTCTACGACAGCGAAGGACACGAGATGACCAAGCTTGTTGCAGAGAACTCCAACCGTATATATGTTACCAATGATAAGATTCCCCAGGACCTGGCCGATGCCTTCGTTGCTACCGAGGATGAACGTTTCTATATACATAACGGCATCGATATCAAAGGTATCATCCGTGCCTTTGCTACCGGTTTAAAGAACCGTCATTTTTCCCAGGGTGCTTCCACTATCACCCAGCAGCTCATAAAGAACAACGTTTTTGACAGGTTCTCCAGTGAAGAAGGCTTTGAGAAATACAAGAGAAAAGTCCAGGAACAGTATCTTGCCCTTGAACTTGAAAAACATATGAGCAAGTCCCAGATACTTGAGCGTTATATGAACACGGTCAACTTAGGCCATAATACTCTGGGCGTGCAGGCTGCTTCACTGCGCTATTTCGGAAAACCTGTCTACGAACTTAACCTTTCCGAATGCGCCACTATCGCAGGCATCACCCAGAATCCTTCCGCCTACGATCCCATCATCCATCCGGATAAAAATGAAGAACGCCGCGAACACGTGCTTAAGAGGATGTATGAAAACGGTTATATCACCCAGACTGAATGGGATGAAGCTCTGGCCGACGACGTATATGCCCGTATCAATGATTATAATACTGTTGCCGTTGATTCTGAGATATACACATATTTTGAAGATGAAGTCATTAAGAAAGCTGCCGCAGACCTGACGGAGATGTACATAGCAAACGGCTACAGCGACTCACAGGCATCCAGCCGTGCTTATTCCCTGCTCTACAGCGGCGGTCTGAGCATATATACCACCCTTGATCCTCATATCCAGAACATCTGTGATGAGATCTACTCGGATGAGAGCAATTTCCCCGAGAACTGCAAATGGTACCTGAATTACCGACTCTCCATCAAACATAAGGACGGCACGGTAGAAAACCACTCCACCGAGATGTTCCGTAATTATTATAAGCAGACCAATCCTTCCTTTAATCTTATTTATAATACCCAGGAAGCTGCTTATGAGGCCATAGCCGATTACTCTGCGGCGGTTATGAGGGAAGATGATGAAATACTGGCGGAATCCATAACACTGACTCCCCAGCCTCAGGTATCACTAACAATTGAGGAACAGTCCACCGGACGTATCGTGGCAATGATAGGCGGACGCGGTCCGAAGGAATCCAGCCGTTCCTTAAACCGTGCTACTGACGCATACAGGCAGCCGGGTTCTACCTTTAAGGTAGTCTCCACTTATGCTCCTGCTCTTGATGCTACAAATATCACACTGGCATCCGTCTTTGTTGATGCGCCTTTCAATTACATCAACGGACATCCCGTGAAGAACTGGTACGGCAGCAATACCTATTGGGGCAACTGTACGGTACGTTATGCCATAGAACAGTCACTGAACATCATAGCAGTCAAAACACTTACCGTTATCACTCCCCAGCTCGGTTTTGATTATCTTAAGGAAATGGGCATCACTTCCCTTGTTGACCGTCTTGTAGTAACCACTGCAAACGGCAGCTCGGTATACACCGACATCCAGCAGCCTCTGGCTCTCGGCGGTATCACCAACGGTGTCAGCAACCTGGAACTCAACGGCGCTTATGCCACCATAGCCAACGGCGGAATATATATGGAGCCTATAGTATATACCAAGATACTCGACCATGACGGCAACGTCCTTATCGACAAGACCTCCAAGCAGATAAGACGCCGTGTGCTGAAAGACAGCACGGCCTTCCTGCTTACCGATGCAATGGTGGATGTTGTCACTAAAGGTACTGGCGGTTCCGTCAACTTCGGCGGCATGGCCATAGCCGGTAAGACCGGAACCACTTCCAGTTACAACGACGTATGGTTTGCAGGCTACACTCCCTACTATACAGCTACTACCTGGACCGGTTTTGATAACAATGTGGATCTGTCTACGAGTGCTGAAAAGAATCTTTCCAAGACTTTATGGAAGACCGTAATGAAAAAGATACATGAGAATCTGGATTACCGCAGCTTTGATATACCTGCCAGTGTTACGCAGAAGACGATCTGCGCAGATTCCGGTCTCTTGCCCATTCCCGGTCTTTGTGACGGCCATACCAAGACCGAATATTTTGCAAATGATAATGTGCCTACCGAAAGCTGCAACGTTCATTACAGCGGAAATGTATGTGCGATAAGCGGCCTTCCGGCTTCCGACCTGTGTCCTTTCAGGACTTTCGGCGTAGTGACGCTGCCGCCGCCTGAAGACCCTGCTCTCAAGAGCGGTTCCAATCTTGTCAATGCCACCATGTGTCCCCATGATGCATCTTTCTTTGCGACTCCGGGATACCGTTCCATCCTTGAACAGCAGGCTGCCCAGCTCAGATCCATGGGCATCAACTTCGATATCAGCGGATATTAATAAAAAGGCTTCTCCCCACCGGGGAGAAGCTGTCGCCGCAGGCGACTGATGAGGAGCTTCACTGCATCTTCAATTCATTCACATCCGCATCTTCGTAGCTTATTTCTCCGGCTCCGTTTGTTATGCGGTATCTGTATTTAAGATATTCGTTCTTTATAAATGCTTCCTTGCCTTTATAATCGAGCTTTGTCCATTCATCCAGTACTTCGCTGACGACAAATTCTTCTGTTTCTTCAGCGCTTCCCAGCTTATCTCCGTCAGTTCCCGCTTTTGATCTGACATTTACCTTTGTTGTGGGAATTGCCACCAGCTCTCTTGTTTCTTCCTGTTCCTCAGCCGGAACCGGAGTCGGTGTAGGTGTCACTTCGCCTTCCTCTACCACTACCGGCGTTTCGGCCTGCTGCGGTTCATCATCTTTAAGCGGTTCGGAGCCTCTCTTCATGATCATGACTATCAGCATCGCGTTCATCAGTATCAATAGTACTATGAACACATTCAGTACTATTCCCAAAGTTCTCTTTTTCATAATACTTCCCTTTCGGCATCACGCAGGGTGATCAGCACCTTACGTCTGCCCAGTTCTTCAAAATAATGGAAGGCATACATAAACAGTGAATAATCATCGTTATCCTTATTCTTCCTTCTGAGGAACATATGGGATACGGTCTTGCCCTCCTCAAAGCTCTCATCCACGGTTGCTTTCTTACATGCCATTAAGAAAAGGCTTAAGTCATCGGGATGTATCACTGCATTCTGTTTAAAGTCGGGACTGTTGATGCCTGCTACTCCGAGAGGCTTTTCCCTGACTATACGTTCACCGTCGTAGCGCAGCCTGAACATCTTGTCATCCAGCGGATCATACTCCATTACCATATCGTAATCTGCAAGCAGGGTCGTATTATAAATATCATTCAATCGCCTCTGCTCCATCATATCAGTGAAATCCTCAAAGGCCAGTATCACCTCTTCGGGTCCGCTTTCCCCTTCTATCGGGAACACATGCAGACGCACCCAGGTATCTTCCACGCTCTGATATATAAACTCTCTTTTTCCGCCGTTCTCTATCTGTCTCTCTTCCACCACACTGCGCAGACCGCTCTTGAAGATATATCTGTACTGTTCAAGTACATAAGCCTTGGCATAATGCTTCATGGCTTCGGCTATGTGGTCGAACTGTTTCTCTATATATCTGAACTTGGGCGGGACCATGATGGAATGGAAACTGCCGTCGTTCAGTTTCACAAAAAACACGGCAATATATCTGGACGAGAGTACATCCACAACCATGTTCTTTTCGTTTCTCTCGGCCTCAACCCTCTTCTTTTCCGTAATATCCAGGAAAGTCAGCACGCACTTGTTTTCAAAGCCGATGGAATAAGGCGGTTTGAAAGCAGTGATGCTTGTCCAGCCCGTATCATCATTGAGAGTATTGTTATATTCACGCACAACATTCTCAGCGCCTTCGCCGAAAGCCTCGGAAAGAGCCTTAACCGAAAATACTTCAGAGAAACTCTTTTTCTGGGCATCATCGGGTATAAGTTCCAGCACAATATCGCTGAGGGTACCGTAACTGCCTTCATCGGGTATGCCGAACAGGAGACTGTCCGCTTTGACCGTGGTATAACTACCCTTTTTCAGATCTATCAGGTATATGGACCTGTAAATATTACTCAGGGAATTCAGTATTATCTGATTCTTTCTCTCTTCTTCATTGAGGTTTAATTCTTCATCCAGGCTCTTTTCCGTACAGATAATCTTGCCGTCCAGTTCGTCAAACCTTTGGAACCTGATCTCACACCAGTCATTCCCGCTGCCGTTATACTGCCTGAATTGAAAAGCATAATCACCTCTGCGCAGATTCTCCATTATAGCCTGGGGATCCAGCAGTGCCCTGAGCCTTTCCTTTTCCTCTTCCTGCCCGATCATGGCGGTGACGGAGTTTCTCCATTCGTCGAAGCTCACGGGATGATAATATACGCCTCTCAGATGTCCGTTCTCACTGTGCTCGTGCGGCCTTAAAAGCGTGGTCACTTCACCGCTCATGGTATCAAAGGTGAATATATGTCTGTAGGCCTGTCCCAGTACCGTGAATATCCTCTCACGTTCCTGTTCTTCCGCATCATCTGCATGTGCGCTTATCAGGAAGGAATAAGCCAGTATGCCCTGGCTCCAGACCACCTTGCAGACAGTCACATTCCTTCTTGTACCAAAGAGGGACTGTTCCACCGCATAACGGTAGGTACCGCCCTCATTGCAGCGTTCAACGGCCTTCTTAAAATCATCCTTATCCCATACTCTCTCCAGATCGGAGCCTGTATGGGCGCCGGTAAGCACCGTGACCAGATGGTTACAGTAGAGTATCTTCTGCTCTCTTCCGCTCACCACAAACAGCGCCACGTCATCGGCACTGTCCAGTACGCTCATTATCCCCCAGAATTCCTTCAGATCATTCATCAGTCTTTAGTCCCCAATAACTTGATAAGATATTCCCATACCCTCTCGACGCTCTTAACGGAAAGTTTCTCGTTTACGGTATGTATGTCCTGCATGTCAGGCCCTATGGATACGGCATCAAAGCCCTCAAGTTTCTTTGCCAGTACTCCGCATTCGAGTCCCGCATGTATCACTTCTACAACCGGATCTGTTCCGTACATCTCCCTGTAAAGCTTCACCATTTTATCCCTAAGCGGCGAAGCCTCACGGTATTCCCATTCTGGATAGCTTGATGATACCTCCGTGTCTATGCCAAAAGCCTCTGCGATCAGCACCACTTTATCCTTAAGCCTCTCGGCACAGCTTCCTATCATGCTCCTGAGCTCATATTGCAGTGTGATCTCCGTGTCTCCTGTCCTGATAAGTCCCATGTTTAATGAAGTCTCTACCAGTCCCTCTACCACACCGCTCATGGCCTGCACACCATCAGGCTCGGCAATCATGAAAGAGACCAGTTTTTTACTGTCTGCAGCGGACATGGCGGCTGCAACATCCTTCCCGCTGTATTCGAGCTTCAGGCTTATTCCCTCGTCCTTACCGTGATACTCATGTATTATGACATCATTCAGTTCGTTTATTCTCTTTTGGACTCTGTCTTCATCTCCGGCAGCTACGGCAAGTACTGCCCTTGATTCTCCCGGTATCGCATTTGCTGCCGTACCGCCCTCAAAGGATACGATACGGATATCCGTATGCTTAGCAAGCTCATATATGACTCTGGCGAGGCTTACGCAGGCATTCATCCTGCCCTTGTTTATCATCTGTCCGGAATGTCCGCCAAGTCCTCCCTGGATGCTGATCATTGCTTCTATGCCTTTTGCTTCCGACAGTTCTCTTTTTACTTTAGCAACAACCCTCACTCCGCCTGCACAGCCGGTGGTAAATATTCCCTCATCTTCAGAATCCAGGTTTATAAACCTGCGTCCCCGTATCAGCTTCGGATCAAGGCCTATGGCTCCGTCCATACCCACTTCTTCATTGACTGTGATAAGCAGATCCAGCGCCGGATGTGCAAGGCTCTTATCATCTGCTATAGCCATCATATAAGCCACAGCTATGCCGTCATCTCCGCCGAGGCTGGTACCGTCTGCAAACAGATACTCCTCGTCACGCATGAGTTTAACAGGAACGTTTTTCATGTCCCTGTCATCAACACTTACCGCCACCATATCCATATGCCCCTGCAGAACCGTCATGGGCTCATTCTCATATCCGGGAGTGGCATCAAGATAAATCACTATATTTTTAAGCTCATCCTGCACATACTTTAAATTCCTTGCTTTTGCAAATTCCGCAAGATGATCGCTGATCTTATCTATGTTATATGAACCGTGGGGTATGCCGCACAGTTCTTCGAAATACTTAAATACTGTCTCTGTATTCATTTTCCTGTTCCAAATGTGCCGATATATTTCCTGTCATATAACAGGGCAGGGTTGCCCCTGCCCTTAATGATAAACTATTTATGTAACTTATGCAACCTTGCTCTTTGCAATATCTGCAAGTGCTGCGAAGCCTTCAGCATCGTTGACTGCCATCTCTGACAGCATCTTTCTGTTGATGTCGATCTCAGCCAGCTTCAGTCCGTACATGAACTTGCTGTAGGAAAGTCCGTTCATCCTTGCAGCTGCATTGATCCTGGCGATCCAGAGCTGTCTGTACTGACGCTTCTTCTCCTTACGTCCTGCATATGCGCTGGCAAGCGCTCTCATAACCGACTGCTTTGCTACGCGGTACTGCTTTGATCTTGCTCCCCTGTAACCTCTAGCCAGCTTTAATACTCTGTTATGTTTCTTCTTGGCATTTACGCCGCCTTTGATTCTAGCCATTTTTCTCTACCTCACTTTCCTGAATCAGATATACGGAAGGATCTTCTTCATATTCTTCTCGTTGGTCATATCGGTAACTATGCTCTGCCTCAAACCTCTCTTCCGCTTAGTGGACTTCTTGGTCAGAATATGGCTCTTGTATGCTTTATTTCTGATAAGCTTTCCTGTGCCGGACACTTTAAAACGCTTTGCTGCCGACTTGTTACTCTTCATCTTAGGCATTTTTCTTTCCTCCTGTTTCTCTTGGTTTTATCTGCAATGCTATAAGCATATTAACAGCTGTTTACTTCTTCTCCACAAGGAACATGGTCATCGCACGGCCTTCCACCTTGGGAGCCTTCTCCACTACCGCCACATCGGCAAGCGCTTCGGCTATGTCATCAAGTATGTGCTTTGAGTTGGCCATATGCGCCATCTCGCGACCTCTGAAACGCAGAGTCATCTTTACTCTGTCGCCCTTGGCGAGAAACTTCTTCGCCGCGTTGATCTTGGTATTCAGATCGTTGGTATCTATGTTGGGAGAAAGCCTTATCTCCTTTATCTCTACGATATGCTGCTTCTTTTTAGCCTCTTTCTCCTTGCGCTTCTGCTCGTAGCAGAACTTGCCGTAATCAACTATGCGGCACACAGGCGGCTTGGCTGTCGGAGCTATCATCACCAGATCCAGCTCTTCTTCACCCGCAAGGTGCATGGCCTGCTCTATCGGCATTACACCCAGCTGCTCGTTGTCAGCCCCTATCACTCGTACTTCTTTTTCCCTGATCTGACCGTTGATCAATAAATC
Source organism: Lachnospiraceae bacterium (assembly GCA_016281335.1). Classification (GTDB taxonomy): domain Bacteria; phylum Bacillota; class Clostridia; order Lachnospirales; family Lachnospiraceae; genus NK4A136. Next base: position 18,700 of record JAEEIK010000155.1, read on the forward strand.
GCTAATGGTTTTTTACCCCCTATCACATAAAAAAAGTGGACATCCGCAGGCATCCACTCATACTAAGGCTATACTACCGTAATCCTTCGTAATATCAACGCCTGAAGCCCGATTGCCGCAGGGTGAGAGCATCTGCTCTGCTTGCTACGCTGTATAAAATACCATATCTGTTCATCTCTGTCAAGGACTTTTTCAGAAATAACACCGCCCGGGTTTTGTCCCGGGCGGCTCATTCAGTATTTACTTAGTTATTTTTTTCTTGCCGATCTTAAACTTAACAGCTTTAAGTCCGCCATAATCTCCGGCTCCTGCCAGATATACCTTAGCAGTACCTTTCTTGATGTTGGAAGTATACCCGATTATACGATAATCTTTATTTCCAAGAGGAGTTCCCTTGAATGTAACGCTAAGATCCGCATACTGGGGTTCTTTCGCTTTACCGTCATACTCATACGCTTTGGTTACTTTGGCTTTGGCCGAATCAATTCCATAGGTATAAACAGTAGCAGTAGTTGCTTTGACGCCTCTGTATGCGTTTATTCCTGTTACAGTCACCTTTATTTCAGTTCCGGGTGCCAATACAACCTTTACATTACCGAGTTCCTTCTCAACTCCGTTTTCAAGATAAGTATACTTAACACTATAGTCAAGAGCCTTACCGTCTTCTCCGTTCTTTACAAGGAACCTTCCATTTGTATCGATAACAGTAAGCTTAAGATCCTTAGCACTTACACCCTTGTTCTTAAACTTTAATCCCGATGCGCCAAGAGATATTTCAGCAATATTACCGGGCATTACGGTAAAACTTGATTTCGCGGTTCCTGCGTAATTCTTTTTACCTGTAATAGCAAGAGTAGCAGTGCTCTTATTACCCTTCGGTGTATTTCCTGAATATGCTTCGGTAAAGTCTATGCCTTTTATCAAACGTCGGCCATTAAGGAAAACATGGTAGCCGGGCTGCGCTCCGCCTTTCTGGTAGCCATAGACATAGTCGGCAGCCGTTTTCTTTACCACATTGCCTTTTGCATCAATCTTGTTATTTGAGACCACATTTCCATTCTCATCAATAAACATGATCTCTGCTTTACTTAAGTCAGCCGCCTTAATAGTAAACTTTTTCTTAACTTTACCCTTATAATTGGCAATTCCCTTAACGGTAACGGTAGCAGATCCTGCTCTGTTCTTTGAAAATACAACAATATAATCAGTATTCTCTACAAGTACTTTACCCGCTGACATAACCTTCAGACCAATAGCCTCTGAACTGACTCCGTTGTAATCATAAGTAACTATCTGGTTTGTAAGGATTACATCTTTCTTTTTGATGGTTTCAGCGCCGGGATTCGAAGCAATGCTCCTTACCTCCTTTATACTGAACTTAAATTCTTTGGATCCGCTGTAGCTTCCCTTTCCTTTAACAACTACCGTAGGAGCCTTAGCGGCATTCTTATCGGCAACCTTCTTATTATTCTTATATGAGATAGTATAATCCGTTCCCTCAATAAGCAATGTCTTGTAATCATAAACCCTAAGGTTATTGAAGGTTATCGCTTCGCCAGTATACTCTGCCACATCAGGTATCCCTGCCACCCATATATCATTGGGAACATTTTCCGGCTTTCCGTTATAAATCTGCTGGTCTTCGGGATCAACAACATCACGCCAGTTTTCAGCTTCGCTTACAACAAAATATTCAAACTCTGCCGGCGCACTGTCAATGTAATTTTCTGCAGTTGCAAAAGCTTTGATCTTAATGTGTTTATCAATTATTATACTTCCCTGATACTCATTTTCAGCTTTTGCCTCGGGAACCGGAGGTTCATCTTCAGTCTCGGAAACGCTGTAATATATTACCGCTCCCGGAGTTTCGCAATAAAGCCTGAGTACAGACCCTGCTACAACTTCTGCCCCGCTCTCTATGCTCGGAGTAGGACTCTTGGCTACATTATTACCTGACCATGCGGCATAAAGCTCAATATTACCCTGGCTTCCCTTTCGAATAACCGTAACCTTGGAATCTTTATCATCCAGATCGGTAAACCAGCCCTGGAAGGTTGCCCCCTTAAATGTAGGATTCTTTAAAACTATATCCTCGGTCCACATATTATACGATATCGGATTCCCCGGATCAACACCACCACGCAGATGATATACTATTACATACTCTGTAGTCTGCCAGTCAGCATAAATGGTTATAACATCGTTATGAGCCTTATCTTTATTAACAGTATACACATCCCCTGTCTTTTCTACCGCGACCTTCTTTTCCGCATCATAATACCAGCCCATAAAAGTTGATCCGGCTCTGACCGGAGCCTTTATGGTGTATGTTTGCTCATCAAAACCCGACCGGTTTGAAGGCGCGTTCGTTCCCTGATCCAGCTCATATACCAGTTTTGTGGGATATTCATGCTTTTCAGCATTATCAGGCATATTCCCGGCGGTATTCAGCCAGTCCTGTGCGACAGACTTCTCGGTAACTCTGAAGTTTGCCCGTGTGCAGCCTGAAAAAGCATCCTTACCGATCGTTTCAACGGTATCAGGAATAATAACTTCATAAGTTTTCGAAGTATCAAGTGATTTAACAATATCATCACCACATATACAATCTTTAAAAGCACATGTTTCAATAGTTACTGTTCCATATGGAATTTCTATTCCTTCAAGATTATTACATCCTTCAAATGCCGATTTTTTTATTGACTCTATTACTGCGTTTGTCAGATCCGCTTTCTTTAAGCGTATACACCCCATAAAGGTTTCCGCTTCTATCGAGTTAACTCCGCCCGGAATCTGAATTTCCTCTATTTTCTCACATCCCTTGAAAGCATCCTTACCTATAAATTCAAGATTAGGAGTTGCCTTTATTGAGATATCAAATTCCAGAGAATTGCATCCGTCAAATGCATATTCGCCTATTCTCTTCAGTGTCTTAGGATTTATATTATTTAATCTTATAAGGTTTTTAGTATTTTCAAATGCATGGTTACCGATTTCTTCCAATTGAGATTCATCTTCGATCTCTACTAAAGAAAGGTTTTCAACATTCGAGAAACAGTAGTCCCCTATCCTGACTATTGATTTTCTGATCAGTATCTTTGAGCCTTCGTAGTTATTATTCCCGTCACCAACGGCAAAAACAGCTTCTGAGAACAGGTACTGGGGAAATTCTCTGAAATCTTCACCAATAAGAATTTGCTGAAGATTTGATTTACTGAACAGGCTGTCCTCTTTCTTTTTTACAGTATCAGTCTTCAGATTTTTACACAGCATTACTACATGCTTAAGATTTCCGCAATGTGCAAAAGCATTTTTCCCTATACTGAAATATCTCTGCTTACCCGACTCATCTGTTCCATCAGGTCCCTCCGGTATGATCAGTCCCTGCAATCCGGTACAATTGTCAAAGGCGGCTTCTCCGATAACTTCAACAGTTTTGGGAATCTGCCCGGATACCCAGTATTCGCATTTTTCATAGATAGACTCATTTGTTACGGGTTTCAGGTCCGCTGTCATCCAAGCCTCACCTTTTGCCCAATCCTCGGGTTTTTCCGGATCGGACCAACGGGACCAGTCATAATCTTTCCAGTCGGCATTTGTCCATTTCCCGCCATCTTCTCTTTCCGGAGCATAAAGCAGGACGCCAAATCTTGTCATTGTTCTATTATACTGAAAAGCCCCCTTACCTATTTGCGTGACCACAGGATCCTTTTCAAATACTATATCCATACCTACCGGATCATTACTTGTACCTGCAAAGGCGTAATTGCCGATCGTTTCAACCGTATTCGGAATAACAATTACTATATTGGGATTAAAATCACATTGCATGAAAAGATTTCCCGGAATTGAAGTTATTTCTTCCGGAAAAACTACATCTTTGACAGCATTACATTCAGAAAAAATGCTTGTACCGCATGTCTCGGGCATAGCCGTAAACTCGATGTATTCCATGCTTTCACAGCTGGAAAATGCTCCTCCTCCTATCGATTTGATCCCCTCCGGAAAGACTATGTAAGGAAACGAAGAACAGCCCCAAAAAGTCTCGCTTCCGATCTTCTCCAACTTAGCCGGAAGACTGTTTCTCCCCTCTTCTATAGTAGCCTTCTCCCACTGTAATATCAGCGGTCCGCAGCCATAGAATGCCTTATCACCGATTTCCGTAACGGTATTAGGCATATCCGCATTTCTGAGCTTCGCACAATGCGAAAAAGTATTGTTACTTATTTTTGTGAGCTTTTGAGGCACATGCACGCTTTGAAGATTGTTATTGTATTCAAATGCACCGTCCCCAAGTGTAGTGATACTGTCAGGCAGTTCAACCGACACAACCCTGTTGGTTGTACTTTGTGCACATCCAAACGCCTGTTTTTTGATCGTTTTAATACTTGAACCCGTTATCCCCCCTTCAAAAACTATTGTGGATAGCTTGTGGCAATTATAAAACTCCCTTTCACCTATTGCTTCAAGACTTGCGGGTATACTGATATACTCAAGCTTGGAACAGCCTTCAAAAATCGAAGCCCCCGTCTTATCTGCTTTAGTCGCACTGGCAAGTTTAACACTTGTAATGCCTGTACAGTTCATAAATGCCTGTTTTCCGATTTCCGTTATACCGGCATTTTCCATATCTACACAGTTGATGGAAACATCTCCCATAAACGCCAAATTACCTATTGTCGTAAAATTATGAGGGAAGCTTATCCTGCCTTCGTTTTCAATCTCATCACTTCTGTAAATAACCGAAAGATTTGTACAGTTATAAAATGCTCTGTCAGCAATATACGCTAATTTACTTGTGATTCTTTCTGCAGGATTCAGGTTTTCAGGATCATCTTCAATTTTTATTTTCTGAATACTCTTGGATTCTTCAAATGCGCTTGCTTTTATTGATTGAATATGCGCCGGGATAACTATCTCTGCCCCTGCCTTAAAAGAAGCTTTATAAAACATCTTTTCAGGAACTATACTGCTATTTTCATCAAAGATGATTTCTTCAATACTACATTCTTTAAAAATACCATCATATTGATAGTTTCTTGTTTGACCGCTTGCCGGATCCTCAAATCCCGCACTAACACCTGTAGGTTCTACAGTATTCAGTACCACCGTACTTAAAGATTTGCATTCATTAAATACACCATCATATATATTTTTCAGCTTTTTCCCTAATGTAACTGTTGTTAATGCTTCACACTTTTTAAACGCTTCAGGCCAGATATCTGTTACATAGGGGCCTATATTGACACTGGTCAGACCGGCGCAATTGGAAAAAGCCTCTATTTTGATCTTGGCAAGAGATTCTGTTCCGGACAGATCAACACTGGTCAGATTATTACATTTGTAAAAAGCCCTTGTCCCGATGTTGATAAGATTATCTGCGTTACTAAAGTCAATAGTGGTCAGTGCATTATCTTCTTCTCCCTCTTTGGCCCAAAAACCTGCCGGAATATCTTTTACTTTCGCATTTTTTACGAACGAAATCTTCGTAATACTCCTTTTTTGATCAAGTGTAAGATCGTCAGTAGTAATAACTTCCAGATCGTTACTTAAATTGCCCGTTACAGTTTCTCCGATAATAAGCTCTGTTCCGACAATTACGCCTAACCCGCTTATATTAATACCATCGTCTCGCGTGTTGTTTTCCTCTTCCGAAACCTCAATCTCCGTCCCATCAACAGCGATGACTTCCTCCTCATCAGCAACATCGGAATTATCTTCTTCATTGTTATCCGACGAAATAGTTTCATCCGTCTTCTCCTCGTTATCCTGGTCAGTAACGGGAGCTGTGGTGTCTTCTGTAGAGGTATTATCCGCCTCGGTCACCTCGGGTGCGCTCTCCTCGGGCGCAGGCTCTTCAGCCTTCGTCTCTTCTGTCTGATCCTGCTGCGTTTCCGATACAGTCGTCGCATCAGTCTCCCCTGCTGCGTTGACGTACAGACCGCTGCCCCATATCTGCTCAGCAAACATAACTACTGCGCAGAGTATGGCGATCAACCTGCTGCTCTTGTTTCGTTTCATGTTGTTCCTCCTCTCGCTTCTTGCTTTCCCCTTCTTGATTAATCTCTCTTTCATGCCTGTTGTTTTTATTTATGTACAAAAACGACAGCCATGAAAACATAGCTGTCGTAATTATCCTCCAAATAGCCATCTTTTGTCAAGATAATACTGTGGTATGACTACTCATATATTGCCAAAAACACCTCAGCTTCCGTGACCCTCATCAGTCAGCCTGAAGGCTGACAGCTTCCCCCTAACAGGGGGAAGCCTTTTCAGGCCGGAGGTTCTTCTGTTTCGGCATTCAGCACCGGGTGTTTCCTTGCATTCTCAGCCTTGCGTTTCTCCACAAAGGCCTTCAGCTCGTTCTTTTTGATCAGCAGAGTAGAAAGTTCCCATTCCATACGCTTTATCGTATCCTTGTCATCCGCTTCCAGCGCTGCCTCATAGGCTTCGATGATCTCTGCCTTGAGATTTTCGACCATGTTGCTGGATACCGGTTTTAAGGGATTATCGTCATGCTGGCGCAGGTATCTCTCTTCTGCCTGTTCCTTATCCGTCATCTCATCCTCTTTCCTTCTGCCTCGGAGCCTTCCTCCTCCAGTTCCTTACGGATGGCCTTGGTCCTTATCTCCTCGCAGATATCTTTGATGAAGTCATCAAGGGGTCTCGCTCCGGCATCGCCGTCATAGCGGCTGCGCACGGATACTGTCTTATCCTCCTGCTCTTTCTCGCCCACGATCAGCATATAAGGCACTCTCGCCTTTCTTGCCTCACGTATCTTGTAACCGATCTTCTCGGAACGCAGATCTACGGTAGCAAGCACCTTGTTCTTCTTAAGTTCCTTAACAACGCTCTGGGCATACTCTTCATACTTCTCGGATATAGGCAGTACTCTTACCTGCTCCGGACAGAGCCAGGTCGGGAACTTGCCCATATACTTCTCGATCAGCCATGCAAGCGTTCTCTCATAGCAGCCTGCACTGGTCCTGTGGATGATCAGCGGTCTCTGCTTCTCGCCGTTCTGATCAATATAGTACATATCGAAACGCTCGGCATTCATGGGATCCCACTGCACCGTCATCACGGTATCTTCCTTACCGTATACGTTCTTGGTATTGATATCCACCTTAGGTCCGTAGAAAGCAGCCTCGCCCGCAGCCTCATAGAACGGCAGTTCCAGCTCTGTCAGTATATCGCGCAGATGCTGCTCTGTCTGCTCCCAGGTCTCCGGATCGCCGATATACTTTTCTTTATTTGCCGGATCCCACTTGGACAGTCTGTAAGTTACGTCATTCTGCAGTCCCAGCGTGGTCAGACAGTCCTTGATCAACGCCAGTGCGCCCTTGAACTCTTCCACCGCCTGGTCAGGTCGTACTATCAGGTGCGCCTCGGTGATCGTGAACTGCCTTACTCTTGTGAGGCCGTGCATCTCACCGGAATCCTCGTTCCTGAACAGGGTTGAAGTCTCGGCCATACGTATAGGAAGATCCCTGTAGGACTTCTGTGAATTCTTGTATATAAAGAACTGGAACGGGCAAGTCATAGGTCGCAGTGCGTATACATCGCTTTCCTTTATCTCCACCTGCTCACCGGCTTTCATCTCGTCAACAACCTTTTCCTCATCACCGAGGATAAACATACCGTCCTTGTAATGATCCCAGTGACCGCTTATCTTGTACAGATCACTCTTGGCAAAAAGAGGTGTCTTGGTACGCACATATCCCCACTCTTCATCCTCTTTATCCTCTATCCAGCGCTGCAGGGTCTCAAGCATCCTGGTCCCTTTAGGCATGAACAGCGGCAGTCCCTGTCCGATAACGTCTACAGTCGTGAACAGTTCCATCTCACGGCCGATCTTGTTATGATCCCTCTTCTTGATATCCTCAAGATATGCCAGATAATCATTCAGCTCATCCTTGGTACCAAAAGCCGTTCCGTAGATACGCTGCAGCACTGCCTTGTTGGAATCTCCCCTCCAGTATGCACTGGATGAAGACAGCAGCTTAAATGCCTTCACATACTTGGTGCTCATCAGATGGGGGCCTGCACAGAGATCCACGAAATCTCCCTGTCTGTAGAAGGACAGCCTTGCATCCTCGGGCAGATCATTGATAAGTTCCACCTTGTAAGGTTCCTGACGCTCCTCCATAAGCTTGATAGCTTCCTCACGGCTTAAGTAGAACTGCTCTATCTGAGCCCCTTCCTTGATGATCTTCTTCATCTCGGCTTCCAGTTTGTCCAGATCCTCTCTGGAGAATGAAGGCCCGTCAAAGTCATAATAGAAGCCCGTATCGATAGAAGGTCCGATGGTCAGCTTCACATCGGGGAACACCCTCTTAACAGCTTCCGCCAGCACATGCGCTGCGGTATGTCTGTATACTGCCAGTCCCTCCTTATCCTTAGCAGTCAGTATATTCAAGCTTGCATCCTTATCTATGGTAGTTCGCAGATCCACTACCTCTCCGTCTACTTCGCCTGCACAGGCAGCTCTTGCCAGGCCTTCCGAGATATCAAGCGCGATCTCGTATACGGTCTTGGCGCTGTCGTACTCCTTTACGCTTCCGTCTTTCAGTGTGATCTTCATCTTCAGATCCTCCTTTCTTAGATATAAAAAATCCCTTGCTAAAATAATAGCAAGGGACGAAATAACTATTCCGCGGTTCCACCCTAATTACCTGTATAAAACAGGTCTCTCTTTAATGATTATAACGTTATCAACGGGAATCCCATTACGGTCCGGCTCCGGGGTGGTCTTCGGACATCTTTCCGCCGCCGCGCTCACAGCCTGGTCGCAGCTCTCTCTGGGTCTTCGGATGCTTACTGTCCCCTTCACAGCTTTGAGGACGATTATAGCAAACCCCGATACTTATGTCAAATTGTTTTATTTCCTGCTTATAAACCGGTCACTCCGTGACTGGCCCCCACGCATCCGCGGTTATTACAACCGGCATCCGCTAAATTGCTTCGCAATTCAGCGGATCTGTTCTTCTGCTTATAAACCGGTCACTCCGTGACCGGCCCCCACGCATCCGACAAATGCTGCGCATTTGTCGGATGTGTGGGGGGCAATCATAGAATAAGAATGGCTGTCTGATGCAAGCATCGACAGCCATTCTTATTCTATGATTGCTTTATAAGCAGGATACGGGAGTCGGACCCGCCTCTCAAGCTTGGGAAGCTTGCATACTACCGATGTACTAATCCTGCACTACCGAAATTTAATTCTATTGAAAAACAAAGCTTTTGTCAAGATTCGCTTTCGTCTTCGGAAGCCTCGGGAATATCCTCTGGTGCTTCTCCGTTCTCTTCTTCCTTCTTATCCTCATCCTTTTTCTTCTCGTGCCTTGCAGCTGCCATACCGCGGATGATGCTGAGGAGCTCCAGGTCGGACTGCTGCACCTGTAGATTTGTCTCCAGCTTGACTCCCTCGGGCGGAGTCACCGCTATTTCAATGATACTGCCTTCGGGCAGACCGCATTTAGCTACTGCGCTGATAAATGCCGGGAATTTCGGATGGTTCATAGTAAACTTCATCCATGCTCCCTGTATCTTAAGTAAGTCCATCGGATTCATATATACTTTCCCTCCTTATTCCTGATCCGTAACGGCGTTTTCCATCTCTATTATCTGATCGGCAACTCTCAGGGTCGAATGCCTGTGTGATACCAGTACTACGGTCCTGTCGCCTGAGCTCTCCTTGATAGCCTTCAGTATCATGCCCTCGTTTATCGCATCCAGATTACTGCTGGGCTCATCCAGAAGCAGTATATCCTTGCAGTGCAGAAAAGCTCTTGCCAGCCCGAGTCTCTGTCTCTCTCCGCCTGACAACAGTTTTGAACCGGGCCCCAGCACCGTATCATAACCGTCCGGCAGGGACATGATGAAATCATGCAGAGCCGCTGATCTTGCAGCTTCCTCTATTTCTTCCTTGGTGGCATCCCTGCGCCCCATTGCTATATTGGCGCCTATGGTATCCGCAAAGATGAAAGTATCCTGCGTAAGATAACCTTCCATCTCACGAAGGTTAGCTGTATTGATATCCTTGACATCAGCCCCGGATATCTTGATATTGCCTTCCTCCGCATCCCAAAATCTCATGATCAGCTTAAGCAATGTGGATTTACCGCTGCCGCTTCTGCCGTGTATGCCGATAATGCCTCCCTTGGGCAGCTTTGCAGAGAAATGACTCAGCACATCGACAACGCCGCCATATGTAAAACTCACATCTTCAGCCTCTATGCCATATGAGAATTTAATATCTGTCTTACCCGTAACATCCTCGGTCTGCGGCTTTTCATCAATAAGCTCCAGTATGCGTCTTGCGCAGGCCGTCATCTGCGTCAGGTGATTGGACAGCTCCGATATCGCCGCCACGGGTCCGAAGCAGGATACCATGAGTAAGAGTACTTTCAGATCCACACTTCCGCCGAGTCCAAACAGTACCACCGTCAGTATCGCGCAGAGTTCTATAACCATACCGGTACTTGCGTTCGCAAAAGCCTCGCCTGTTACCAGTTCATATCTGTATTCATTGCAGCCTGCGGTTCCTTCTTCCATCTCCGCTATCATCTCGCTGCCGTAATCATACTGTGCCACCTCATCAAGCCCATCCATGAATTCCAGTGTTAGTCCGTTCATATCCCTGAGGGCTTTTCTGTAATCAGCTCCGTATTTCTGATTCTTTTTTCCGTTGACATAGGGTATAACAACGCCTATCAGCACAAAACCCGCTATGGTTACCAGCGCTGCCTGAGGATAAAGCGAAAACTGCAGTATTATCACACACAGCCCGGTAACGATCGCTATCACAACCGGCGATACCGTGTGAGCAAAAAACACTTCCAGCTGGTCTATATCAGAGGTAAGCGAAGTTATCACCTCTCCCTTATCCTTACCATCCAGCTTTGCCGGACAGAGCTTTCTCAAAGCATCAAATACTTTATGTCTGATCAGAATAAGCAGTCTGAATGCTATAAAATGATCGCAGAATTTTTCTCCGTAAGAAAACAGTATCTTTACCAGTACCGCTATGATCATGGTGCTTATTATCTCTTTGGGCAGAACGGGTATCGCATATTTCACCGGGATCCCTATGATCTCAAACATCTGCATCTGCGTGTTATATGATTCCAGCCCTAAGCCGGCGGCCATTCCCATGATCATGGCAGCTATATGTCCCACTGCCCCCAGGAATACCGCAAGTATCATTACCGGCGCCAAGGGTTTTACTATATCAAGAAGTTTAAATATAACATCTATTACAGACAGTCCGGCCGCCTTCTTACTCTCCTCTTCGCCCTGCTTTATTTCCTGCTTTTCCTTAGGTCTCTCGGGTTCTTCAAGTTCCTTCTTCCAGCCGTACTCCTTATCCTTATCCCAGGCATAGCGCTCCAGCGCCTTCTGGGTCAGGTACAGCCCCCTGAATTCCCTTCCGTACTTCACCAGTTCCTCAAAGCTGCCCTGCTCCGCTATCACACCGTTTTTCAGATGATATACTCTCTTGACCGGTTTCAGATTTGAAAGTCTGTGGGAGATAAGCAGCACGGTCTTCTTCTTGGAGATCACGCGGATCACTGCCATTATGCGTTCCTCGCTCTCCATATCTATATTACTGGTAGCCTCATCAATAACAAGTATAGGGGTATCATGAAGAATAGCCCTTGCAAGAGCAAGCCTCTGCTTCTGACCGCCGCTCATATTGCTGCCGCCTTCTGTTATAAAGTCATCCAGCCCGAATTCCCTGTTAAGCTTTAAGAGCTCCAGAGCCAGATTCATTTCCTCTTCACCGACTTCCGGATTCCCCATCTTCAGATTGTCCCTGATGGTCCCCTTGAGTATAAAGCCATCCGAACCCACCATCGTCACTTTTTTCAGCAGCTCCTTATCCGGTATGTCTCTGAGTTCCACACCGCCTATCTTTATGCTGCCCTTATATCCTTTAAGTCTCCCGGCCATTATCGCAGCCAGCGTGCTCTTGCCGCAGCCCGATACTCCGGATACGGATATCATATCACCCTGAGGCAGATCGAAACTGATGCCTCTCAATACCGGAGTTTCATCATTATAGGAGAACTCCAGATCTCTCACTTCTATATCTATTGAACCTTCGGGAAAATGAGCGTTCCCTCCGCAGTCTTCTTCCTGATCCAGCAATTCAAACATCTTTTCGCCCGCAGCCAGTCCGTTCATGGCCTCCCGGAAGCACGAGCCGATCTTCCTTAAGGGCGCAAAGAATTCCGCTGCCAGCAGCACCGTCATCACCGCTGCCTCGATACCTATCACTCCGGCAAAATAATCTTTCAGTGTGAGTACTATCCCGAGTACCGTCCCGCCATATGCAATGATATCCATTACGGCATTGGCATTCAGTTCCAGCGTAGCCACCTTCATGGCTATCTTCCTGAAATGCTCCGACTCCCTGTCCATCTCTTCGGCTTTCCTGCCGTCAGCGCCGTATATCTTAAGAGTAGTCATGCCTTTGGCATTCTCCAGGAAACTGTCTCCGAGTGAGGAATATACTCCCCAGTATCTCTTCAGCAGACGTTTGGCCACTCTCTGTATTATCACCACAGCCAGCGGAACAAGCGGCACACATGCAAGCATTGCCACGCTCGCTCTTTTATTCATGAAGAACAGCACTGCAAAAAGAGTAAGAGGAGCCAGGAAGCTGTATATAAATGCAGGAATGTATTTTCCGTAATATATCTCAAGCTGCTCCACTCCCTCACTTATGAGCTGGGATATCCCGGCCTCTTTGCCCCTCCCGGCCCCTGTGTTTGAAAGCTTCAGAAGCTTTGAAAATATCGCTTTCCTCAGCGTAAACTTCACGTTTTCTCCGGCCCTGTATGAAGCCACCACCGCCGACCTGTCAAGAAGATAGCGGATAAGCACAAAAATAATACCGAGAAATGCCCATCTTAAATCCGGCAGTTCCAGTATCCTGAAGTTCTGTTCGTATATCGCTTTTATATAAAGAGCAAGCACCCAGACGATACCGATACGGCATGCCAGCGACAGCCAGTTACACAGCACCTGCAGATATATATATTTACTTCCGTCTTTCAAAAATCTCAGTAATCTTCTCTTTATCATAACCATATTCCTTTGGCTTCACTCCCTAAGCCTTCTCCCCTCTGGGGAGAAGCTGTCAGCCGAAGGCTGACTGATGAGGGGCACCACTATAATTCATACACATATATCGTATACGGGCTGCTCTCATCCTCATACACTCCCGGTTCAGCCAGTCCCAGTTCCTCTTCATTGGTAAACTTCACTCTTGAGAAAATAAATTTGCAATCCAGCTTCTTAAGCTCGGATATATCCGCCATCAGTCTGTGATCATCAAATCTGACCGTTCTGGTATGTGCATAGGTATTTTCATCGGAACCCGAATACAGACATACCCTGGCTCCCCAGTTCATAAAATAATTCTCAAAATACGGAGAACCGGCCAATGCAGGCGCTATCACCTTTTCCCATTCTTCCTTATATTCCTGGGAATACATTCCGAGATATCCGTCCACCGTGGCTATGCCGTTATAATCAAGTACTGCCGGATGCATGCCGTAAGCAGCCGACCATTCATCATTATAGCCTATATCTTTCTTGATCTTCTCAAACAGCTCTGTAGAATAAAACTCATTATAATTCAGGTAATAAGTATCCTTGTGCTTGATAATCTTGTATGCCTGATTATATATCGTATAGTAGAAATCGTTATATACCTGCGGTGCGAACATCACCACCATGACCGCGATCATTGCACAGGTATTTGCAAGATATCTGAGCGCTTTCTTCCCGTTACCATACATCCTGATAAGAACAAAAAGCAGCGCAGTATACCACAGCAGCGGATTAAAGAATACGGTTCTTGAAAATATGAAGCCTTTCAGCTGCGGCACCAGGGTCTCAAAAGTCTTCCAAAAGGGCTCATACTGATAAAGCCCGTAGATGATCACATTGAAGATGATCCAGAGCATGATCAGATTGAGCGGCTCTTTCTTTATTTCACCGGCCTTCCTGTTCTTTATATATGAGGCATTGATGACTACGATCCCTATAAGTACCAGCGGAAGCACCACATAGGTGTGACTGTCCTGATTATGGAATGACGCCACCAGGAATTCATCTGCCGAAAGCTTCAGTACTTCACCAAAGGATACTGCGGCATGCTCCATCGTAGTACGGATAGTCACCTCCGAAGAAAACAACATCTCCTTAAACAGTCTGTATTCAAAACATACATATCCGAGGGCCAGCGTGATCAGGGCTGCAAATATCCGCCCCGGAAATTTCTTATCCTTAATCCACAGTATGATAACGGCAAGTGCCATATATCCGAGTATAAAAAAGCCGTGATACGCAAAATAAGAAAGAAAAGGATAACAGAAGATGCCAAGATACAGGAGCAGCAAACGTTTATTATTCCCTTTTTCCGCATTATACAGTCTTTTTAATAACAGTATTATAAAAGGTACCGAAGTAAAGGCTATGCCGTAGGTCGGAAACACCGGAACCATGCCGAATGCACAGGCGCACAGCATTACCGGTGCCTTCACTTTCTCATATCTTTCCTTCAAACCCTCCTTTGAAAGCAGGATAAAAGAAACCATGCCTATGGCGATCTTTAATGCATATCCCAGAAGATATGCCCATATCCCCGGAAAGATATAATAGAGCGCATTATATAACGAAAACTCCGAACCGAAGAGATCCCTGCTCACTCCGTGCAGTATAGGCGCATCCACACCATGCTTAAACCACAGTCCCCTGTCAGTCAGCACCTTGTAATGAGCCATGAAAAGATCCAGGTTGTCGTGCACCTGGATATAAGACTCCCCTCTGAATATCAGAAAAACTGCAGCCTGTATAAGTAATAGCCCGCCGCAGAAGTAGATATACCAGTTATCCCGGATTTTTTCCCTTAAAAATTTCACCCGAGTATATTACCACAACTGGCCTGTAAACGCAATCAAAAACTCAGTTTACAATTTTTCACAGGATATCACCGTAGCAGTATCGCCGGAAACGCTAAAGCGTATGTTCAGTCCCTCGTATGCGATCCCCCATATCCTGTCTTCATCATGTATAAAAGCTGTCCTCGGATCCAGGGCTATGAGCCGACTCACAGTTTCAAACATTTCCGGACCAAGGCTTTCCTTTATCTCATCTGCAGCTTCCACCTTAAGCAGCCTGTCCTTATTCTCTTCACCGAAGCCGCCTTTCGCATCCGGATGGGCATCCGCATATGGCAGATAGGGTTTGATGTCGTATATCGGCGTACCGTCAAGCATATCCGCGCCGGACACCAGCAGCACCGTACCGTCGTTTTCATCTTTTTCGGTACCGATCAGTCTCACACAGGAGAGCCCTATGGAATTGGGTCTGAAGGGAGATCTGGAAGCAAATACCCCCACTCTTTCCTTTCCGCCCAGCTTCGGCGGGGTCACCGTGGCATTCCAGCCATTTCTGTGGTTTTCCGAAAAATCCCATAAGAGCCACAGATGCGAATACTGTTCTATGCCTCTTACCGCATCGGGATGTCTGTAGGCCGGTTCAAAAACTATGCGCCCCACAGTCTCTTCCACCAGTCCGCTCTGCCTTGGGATCCCGAACTTTTCGCTGAAACCCGTATGGATATGTGCTATAGCTTCTATTTCCACTTTTACTTATTTCTCAAACTGCCATTCGACCACTTCGTATCCACTTCCGCTGAAAGTGAAATATATATCATGCTTACCGCTTATCTTCTCATCGAATTTAGCAGTGAACTCACTTGCTTCCGCTTCAGCAGCCTTTACTTCTATATAAGCTTTGGCATTATCTATACTGTCAACGCTAAGCCTGATGACACCGTCCTTGCCGTTTGTCTTAACAAGGGCTTTTATGCCTGCCGCGCCGTCTTTCAGATCCACGCCTTCAAGCTTTACGAAATCACCCTCATCTATGGCTGTCAACAGCATCTTGCCGCAGCCGCAGCTCCTGCTCACCTCGTCTGCGGGAGCCGTATCCACACCGCCCATAACAGCAAAGCAGGCTCCGCTTATCTTCTCGAATCCGTCAAGGGCTCCTACCTGCTTTCTGGCATCTTTCTTCATATCTATATCACCGATGGTGCCATCCTCACCCATGGTGAACTCTTCTATACAGGTTGATCTGTAACCGTGAAGTATGCCGAGCTCTTTCTCGAGTATCCTTGCATGATAGGTGATATACCACTTATCCTTAAACTTGAATACCGCATGGTGGTTATTGCCGCCAAGGCCATAGAAGTACTCGGGATTCCTGAGTATCCTCTCTTTATATGTGAAGGGGCCAAGGGGAGATTTGCTCTCCATCACGTTGATCTCACCGTTGTTGAAACCGTATTCCTTTGTTCCCGCCTCATCAACGCTGAAATTGCTGCAGTAAGTGTAATAGTATGTATCCTTATACTTATGTATGCCGGAATCCTCGAAAAGATACGGCGCGTCGATCACTTCGGGCACAGCCTTAAGGCTCATCATGTCTTCACCGAGTTCCGCGCATCTGCCGGTCATCGGATGTGCAGCCTTGCCCATAGGTACTCCGCCGCCGAAGTAGATATATGCCCTTCCGTCGTCATCGACAAGCACAGCGGGATCAAAGAGCCATTCCACGTTGCCGCAGTTCTCCATATCCCTGCGGATCAGTCCGTGTCCCAATTCATCCCTGAAGGGACCTACCGGGGAATCAGCACATACCACACCGATACCGCCGCCATTATCCGCAAAATACAGGAAGAACTTGGGCTTTCCATCCACCATCTTCCATGCTGCTGCCGGCGCCCAGGAATTATGCGCCCACTTGGTCACACCGCCCTCTCCTGCTATGGTGATCTCGCCATGGTCGGTAAAGTTGATCATATCCTTGGTGGAGATCACATACAGGCTTCTTATCTTGCTGTAGGAGTTCTCCTTGATCTCACCCTTCTCATCATATTCATAGGCATCCGCAGTCATATAGAAATACACGGTACCTTCATATACAAGCGCGAAAGGATCGGCACCGTAGTGCTGCTCTATCACCGGATTGACGTTCCCGTCACCCTTATAGCTTTTTGCTACTTTAATGTTCTTAAACAATTCTTCATTCATCATGATATAAACCTCTCTGTTTATTGCTTTCTTCGCAGATTAATAACAGGCGGCCTTTTCCCGCCGCCTGCTTAATCATATTAGATATCTTAGCTAAAGTATAGTCAACTCTTGCTACCCATCAGTCAAGCTTTGCCGCCGTTATGCGAAACGCCGGTCAAGCCCCTGCTTTTATCTGCGCAGGGCTTGTCATACCGCGATATATGCTCCCGCCTGAACCTTCCACATCTGCGCATATTTACCGTTCATG
>JAEEIK010000156.1 GCA_016281335.1 Lachnospiraceae bacterium
CATTTGACCTGCTGCTCCCTGATCTGATAAAGGAATATAAAGAACTCATAAGCAGGGCTGCAGATGCGGGAGTGTATATTGCGGCTGATGACGGTGAGTTTGATATGCTTGTACAAAGAGCGGATGTTTTCTACGGGGATGCAGGTCTTTTATCCGAAGCATTTGAGAAAAAGAGAAAGCCTGTGATCCTGCAGGATTATGATATTGCTCCTGAAAAAGAATTGGCTTAGCAGAGCAGAAAGGAAGGACAGTAAGATGGATAAGAAGCGTGTCCTGTTTATGATAGGCATCAATGAAATGGCTGAACACAAAGATATACTGATCAATGCGGTGCAAAGAAGGCTGAAAGTTTTTTCTGACAGTTCGGATAAGCTGGATGCGGATATCTGCCTGTATCCGAATGACCGGAATGAATGGAATAAACTGAACCCGGAGCTTTCGAAAGAGTTATTCGCTTTATTGGAGAAGGCTTCGGAAGCAGAGAATATTAACATTACCGTGATCGAACCGGATGCGGGAGTCAAAAGGACTGAAGAGTATGATGCATATTACGGGAGTCCGTCTTTTATGCCCTTGATCTTTACGGGCAGCAATAAGCCGGTTATGATCGCTGACCTGGAAGTGTAAAGGAGTCCGGACGTGTACGTTAGTGTGATAATCCCCACATACAACAGAGAAAAGACCATAAAGCGTTCCATAGAGAGCGTGCTGGAGCAGAGCTATGATAAGCTGGAAGTCATAGTGGTTGATGACGGATCGACTGATGCCACCGAAGAGATCGTCAGCGGCATTAAAGATGAGCGTCTGCGTTATATCCGCATGGAGAGTAATTCGGGAGTGGCAAAGGCAAGGAATGCCGGAGTGACTTACGCAAAGCACGAGCTGATAGCCTTTCAGGATTCGGATGACTGCTGGCGGAAAGACAAACTGGAAAAACAGATAAAAAGATTTAAAGAGAAACCTGAAGCAGTGCTGGTATACTGCGCGTATGAACATCACAGCGAAGAAGGAACAAGAAGGATACCGGATATAAGATATACCAAAGAGATACTTGAAGGAGATATATATCCATATCTTTTACAGAATAATTCCATAGGGGCTCCTGCCATACTCATGAAAAAAGCCTGCTTTGAAAATATAGGCGGTTTTGATCCTTCCTATCCTGCACTTGAGGATTGGGAGCTGGTGTTGAAAGCGGCTAAGACAGGCAGTATAGCCTATGTTGACGAGGTGCTGCTTGATGCGTACCGCAGCGGCGGAGGAGTGAGTTCTTCGCTCAACAATTACTACAAGGGCAGATGCAGGATGATAGCTGAGTATATGGATGATATACAGAAGTATGGTCTTTTCGACAGGATAGCGGCGGTTCTGTTTGAACATGCGGAGAAAAACGAGTTGCTGGAGTATGTTAAGAATACGCTGATACTGGCGCTTGCGCAGAAGAAAGGGATATGATGAATATACTGGTATATGATTTTCTCGGTTCATATATACAGAAGGATCTGACGGCGGCGCTGCAGAGAGCGGGGCATAAAGTGAGGGAACTCAGCATACGGCCCACGGATAAGTATCAGGATGAAAAAACGGAAAGCGTAATCGTTGCCGAGATAAAAGGCAATAACTTTGACCTTGTCCTCACTACGAATTTCCTGCCCTTGCTTGCCAAAGTCTGCGACAGATGCGGCATTTCTTATGTGTCCTGGGTATATGACAGTCCTCCTGAACTGCCTACTGAGCAGTATATGGACTGCCCGGGAAACAGGATATTTTTCTTCAGCCGTTCAGACTTTGAAACATACAAAAAGAAAGGCCTTGATACGGTGCATTATCTTCCGCTGGCTGTTAACACTGACAGACTGGACGGCTTCCGCAGGGATGAACGCTATGCATCTCCGGTATCCTTTGTCGGAAAGCTGTATGAGCCAATCCTGCCTACACTTAAAAGCTGTATGAGCGATTATCAGAAAGGCTATGTGGAAGCAATTGTCAACGTTCAGGAAAAACTCTACGGAGTCGATCTGTTTAATCTTATGATAGATGACGACTTTGCGGTACAGGTATGCGATGAATATCAGAAACGCGGAGTAAAGGATATAAGGCCGAATGCCCGTCAGCTTAAGTGGGCGGTGGCTGAGCTTGTCAGCTGTCTTGACAGGATTAATCTGCTCAACACAATCGGAGAGAATCACAGAACAGTACTGTATACCGGCGATATGTCGGATGCGATGAGATCAAATCTGGGCTCGGTCACGATAAAATCACGTATTGATTATTTCAGTGAGATGCCGCTTGTATTTAAGAGCAGTGACATAAACCTCTGTCCCGTGATAAGAGCAAATGTCAGCGGAATACCGTTGAGAGCATTGGATATAATTGGATGCGGAGCATTTATGCTGGCATCATACCAACCCGAATTGGCGGAATACTTTGTGCCGGGTGAGGAAGTTGTGATGTACGGTTCGATCGACGAAGCTGCGGCGCTGGCGGACTATTATCTTGAACATGACGATGAACGTAAATACATAGCTATGAATGCGTATGAGAGGGTTAAGAAGGAATTCAGCTATGCTGAGAGAATAAGTACACTGTTGGGCGGATCGGAGCGTTGAAAATAACCACTATATCTATGCCTCAAAATGCCCGTTTTTTCTATATCTATGCCCTGAAAAATAATCTCTGAAAATCCCCGAAAAGCCTTGATTTATTGACAAAATCGTGGTATATTATACGTAACTATAAAAAGGAATATTGTACCCATCTGCAGAGGGTTTTCAGTACTTTCACATAGGAGGTGAAAGGAACCACCGCAGATATATCACGGAGGAAAGGAGGGTACGGATATGGCAATAAATACAAACGTTTTATCGAACGTCTATAACTTTTATCAGGCAGATCTCGTACCCAGGTCTACCTCCAATAAGTATGATTCCCATAAGAAAAAGGATCTGCAGGATATATATAAGTCCATAGTTAAGCTCAGCAAGGACGAGCCTGTATTTCTTATGGATCGTTCCAAGGAAGTGGAACAGTATACCATACACATGAAAGAAAACGCCATGCTGTTCAGGAACAGGGTGGCTTCCATAGGCGGCTTGGATGAAGGGAATATTTTCAACCAGAAGACCGCATATTCATCCGATCCGGATACGGCGGAGATAATAGATTCGGCAGCAGAGGAGCTGGAAAAGGGAGCAGAGCTCCCGGAGGAATACAAACTTAAGATAGAGCAGCTGGCAGGACCGCAGGTGAATGCGGGCAAGTACCTGCCTGAAGATGAGAACGGCATAGCGGAAGGCAATTACTCCTTTGACGTATCAACGCTGAATTCGAACTACGAGCTGCAGTTTGCCATATCCCCCGAGGATACCAATAAAGGCATACAGTCCAGGCTGGCAAGGCTTATCAATAACTTTAATCTCGGGCTTCACGCAAAAGTTGATGAAGACGGCATGGGGAACTCGGCTCTGATCATCAGCTCCCACGGGATCGGAGAAAAGGGCCGCGGCGGACACTTCTCCATATCTGATGAGGATACCAGCCAGACCGGCGGCATAGTTGATTATCTCGGGATAAGGAAGATCACCGAAGAAGGACATGATGCCGTATACAGCGTGAACGGAGAGAGACATACGGCTCCCGGCAATGAGGTGAACATCGGCGGCTTCTATAATGTGAGGTTTAAGGATGTCACCAAAGAGGGAGAAGAGATCACCCTGGGTATCAAGCCGGATTTCGAATCCGTGAAAGACAATATAGTATCGCTGACCGGTTCCTATAACGATTTCGTCAAAGCGGCGGCTGAGTATGTCGACCAGCAGCCCAGGACCAACCTTCTGGTGAGCTATATGAAGAATACCAGCTCCTTCTATACTTCCTCCCTTGAGAGCCTGGGAGTGAGCCAGGCAGCAGACGGTACTCTCGACATAGATGAGGAGAAGCTGGGAGAAACACTTAAGAATGAGGATGTGACAGAACAGCTCGGCACGCTGAAGAGCTTCGCAAGATTTGCTTTAAGGAAAGCCAATGAGGTGCAGCTGAATCCCATGGATTACGTGGACAAGCGCATAGTGGCTTACAAGAATCCGGCCAAACCGCATTACGCAAACCCTTATATTACAAGCGCGTACAGCGGGATGTTGTTCAACGGATACATGTAATGATACCAAGTGAGAAAACGAAGGAGACATGCATGCTTGCATGCAATGGCGACTGAGTTTGCGAATGTTTGTAGGATTGCGGGAGTTGCGAAGTAACGTAGCAATCCGGTGGTATCATTTTAAATATATTTTATGGTGTAACGGATGCTTTTTAACGCAGAAATAGATCTTTCAAAATATTGTGACAAAAACGGCAGATATACTGAAGAGGGCAAGAAGAATCTTCTTGATGAGGCTGCCGTTTTTTTTGAGAATTTTAAAGAGGAAAAGAAGTTCCTGAATGTAGGTTCCTGTATCGTTAAGGGCAAGATAAACGAGAAACTGCAGGAGCGGAGCAAGCTGGCTTACGACGCTGTCATCGGTCTGGTGGAAGATGATTATTGCCGGAGCATAGCCCCGAAGGATGAAGAACTCCGGGCCTTTTCGCTTACCCCTGCGATCTACCGGCTGGAAGCGAAGAATCTGCCGGTGACGATTTATGATAAAATAGAATACGTGGATGATTTTGAAAAGATATATACAAGGCTGAGGTTTTTCTTCAGGAGACTGCAGCTCGGATACAGCGATCCCGCAGGGATCAAGTTTATCAGGGAACAGAATCTTTCGGTGTATCTGATCGGTGAACTGTTAAAAGAGATGAATGTCGGAAAGAAAAAACTTGTAGCTGAAAAGATCTCCGGTCTGTACAGCGCCGCAAATAAGGTTGATGCGGCGAGATATATGTCGGATCTGGCTGAGGAATTATAAATGAATGCAAAAAAGTTTTGCTTTATCATATGCGTCAAGAGAGAGGATTATCTGAAAGAGTGCATATTCTATCTGGAACAGCTTAAGGTTCCGGAAGGATACAGCATGCAGATACAGCCTATCAGACGGGCGGCATCCATGGCAGGCGGCTACAATATGGCAATGCAGGCTTCGGATGCAAAGTACAAGATTTATCTTCATCAGGATTGTTTTATCATCAATCCGAATTTTCTTTACGATCTGCTCATGATTTTCGAGAATGACAAGAAGATAGGAATGGTGGGTGTTGTGGGTTCGCCGAATACCCCGCCCGATCTGCTGCCCTGGCATGGAGAGCGCATAGGCAATACTTATGCCATGGATGTTGAGAATACGGATTATAACGATTATTCATATAAGCTCACTGACGGGCTTAAGGATGTGGAATGTATAGACGGCATGCTGATGGCAACGGCTTTTGACCTGCCCTGGAGAGAGGATCTTTTTGACGGCTGGGATCTGTACGATCTTTCCCAGTGTTTTGAATTCAGAAAAGCAGGATACAGGATAGTGGTGCCCGAACAGACCAAACCCTGGGTGGCACACGATTCGGAAACGGTAAGCCTGCAGGGCTTTGATAAATTCAGGCTGATAGCAATGGAAGAATATAAGGATATGCTCTGAAAAGAGCAATCCGGATACTACGGAGGATGACATGAAGATATGTGTTTTGGCAGGGGGGACCAGTACCGAAAGGGAGGTTTCCCTTATTTCGGGAAAAGGGATATATGAAGCGCTTAAAAGCCGCGGACATAAGGTAGTGCTGGTGGATGTGTATCTGGGCTGTCCGGATGTCGATCCCAAGGAAGTCTTTGAGCTTGACAGGGACTGGACCGCGGGTATCAAAGCCATAGGCGAGGAAAGCCCGGATCTTGATGCTATACGGGCGCTTCGACCTGACGGCGCAAAGCATTTCTGCGGCCCGAACGTGGTGGAGATATGCGCCGAATCGGACATAGTGTTCATGGCGCTGCACGGAGCTAACGGTGAGGACGGAAAACTGCAGGCAATGTTTGAATTAAACGGCATCGCCTATACCGGCGAGGATCATGCGAGCAGCACCGTCTGCATGGATAAAGCTCTCGGAAGAGCGGTCATGGCAGCTGCGGGAGTGCAGGTTCCCACAGGACGTGAATTGCTTATAGGCGAGGATCCCGGAAGTGTGGAATATCCGGCTGTGGTAAAAGTCAATAACGGCGGATCTTCCGTAGGGGTTTATTTCGTGGATAATGATGCGGAGTTTAACGAAGCTCTTAAGAAAGCGCAAAAATACTGTA